>CANFBG010000184.1 GCA_947444785.1 Microbacteriaceae bacterium
CACTCCTTTGAGGGCATTCTCGAACTCACCGACGACTCGGGCGAGCGGCACGTCGAGATCACCCTGGCGGGCACCGACGCCGAGATGCGCGAGCAGCTGGCGCAGGCGCGGGTCGTTCTCGAGAAGCCGGCCGGGGCCTAGGCCGAAACCGACGCTGCCACCGCGGGTACCCACGCCACCAGGCTCGTGTGCCCGGCGGCGGAGGTTCGACTCCAGGAGTGCGTGACCTCGTCGAACATCGAGCTGCCGAGGCCCATCGTCGCTGAGGGGTTCAGCCCGATTCCGTTGTCTCGAACGACGACGCGAATGAGGCCCTGCCGCGACTCGATCTCCACGTCGACCCGCACCGCCTTTCCGTGCCGCACGGCATTGCTGACGCCCTCCCTGACGATCTCGCCGACGCAGACCACGGCGTCGCGGTCGTCGTCGACCAGCGCCTCTGCGCCCGGGGTGATCCGCCAGAGCACGGTGCAGCTTCCGTTCCAGACCGTGGCCAGCCCGTCGAGCGCCGTGGCGAGATCCGGGCGCGCGGTCGACGACGAGTCGAGCCGGCTCAGGGCGGCGGCGAGATTCACCCGCACCCGCTCCCTGTCGTCGTCAGTGACCGTGCCGGAGAGGGCCAGCCCCGAGGAGACGAGCGCCGACTGGATTGGCCCGTGAAGCAGCCAGGTGAGGTTGCGCCGGTTCATCCAGACCTGTCGGCGGTAGCGGGCCTGAACCATCTCGAGCTCGAGGATGCTCGCAGCGGTGTTCCTCTCGTCCTGCTGGCTGAGCTGCTCGAACATCGACGGAATCGAGGTGCTCAGCCCCAGCAGCAGCCAGAACGCGACACTGACCCAGAGATTGGGCAAGGACGACTGCACGACGGCTGGCACAAAGAGGCCCACGGCAAGAAGTGGCAGGAGCAGGGCGAAGGCAAAAGCTGCGATCAGGAGAACGCCGGCCCACAGAATCGAACAGGTCGCCAGGCGGGGAGGCCAGAAGCGCGTGACCGCCGCCAGCGTCAGCCCGATGAAGAGCAGCAGCAGGATCGTGCTCGAATTCGACGCACTGACCGAGACCGGCACAGGCTGCACGCCCAGTAGCATCAGCATCACGATCACCAGCACGACCGGTCGGATCGATTGCGGTACGTTCACCTGGGCTGATAGAGCGCGAAAGGCCTGGGCTGACGGGCTCTCCGGGGCAACGGGTGTCTGTGAGGCATCCGCGTGGCTCGGGCTCTGGACCAGCGGCCTGACTACGTCTGAGACCGTCGTCGCCAGAATATTGGACAGGGCCTCGGGGGAGGCGGTGTCCTTCTCGTCGAGCAGCTCCTGAATCCTCTCGATGGCCGGATCGAGGTAGGAGCGCACCTGCTCCCGCGTTTCGTTGTTGGACGAGGTGACCCACTTCTCGACGTTCTCGTTCATGTGGATCTGCTGCGCCTCAGCCTGGATCAGCCGGTTCATCTGGGCCCGCTGTTCGCTGAATCGGCCAATCGAGACCACGGCCAGCGTCATCACGAGCAGGGAGCTGAGCATGGGGGCCGGTGCGATGCCCGGATTCAACGGCACGTTCAGTGCGGTCGTCGCGATTCTCAGCAGGAGCCCCGACGCGAAGCCTGCGAGCAGGTACACGCCGACGACGGCCCAGGGCCTGAGCCGGCGGTGTGAGCGGGGCAGCAGAAAGCGCCGCGCGGCGAGGCACAGTGCCACCGAGATGAACAGGGAACCGCCGCCCAGGAGCAGCGACTCAAGCGGGTCTCCCCCCGCGGAGTCGACCTGGGTGAGCACCGTCTTGGCGCCGAACACCACGGCGAAGGCGCCGATCACGGCGTTGCTCAGCGCATTCTCAGATCCCAGATGGCGCCAAACCTCGCCAAAGAGCCGGGCAGGAATGGAGTCTTTCACCGCCGAGCTCCCGTCCTTGAGTAAAAACGACTTTAGCGCGAAAGGGGCGTCTACGGCACGCGGGTGGGAACGGATGCGGAGAGCGTCGTTCGCGAACCCTCCGAGTGCCGCCTCCATGAGTGGGCCAGCTCATCCAGCATCGCGCTGCCGTGGCCACGCGCGTCATCGGCCGTGACGTCTCGGCCATCGTTGATGACCCGCACCCGCACCATGCCGGTGGGGTTGTGGCCCGGTGCATCCACCAGAACGGAGACCCGCCCCGCGCCGCCGTGGCGGACGGCATTGCTCACGCCCTCGCGGGCGATTTCCGTGATGCAGGTCGCGGCGTTCGGGTTGTCTTCCAGAAGCGGCAGAGCGCCCGTGTCGATCGCGAAGGAGACGTGACAGCTGACGGACCACACGGCTGCGATCTCGGCGAGGGCCTCGGGCAGGCCGGGACGCCCGAGCCGCTCGGCATCGAGCAGGGTCAGGGCGTTCTGAACATTCCGGCGCACCTGCTCCCTGACGGCGACGCTGTCGTCGCCCCTGGCCAGGGCCATCGCCGAGGAGATCAGCGCCGACTGGATGGGCCCGTGCAACACCCAGGTGAGGTTGCGCCGGTTGATCCAGATCTGCTGGCGCAGGCAGACGTCGGCGAGCTCCAGCCCGGTGTTCACCCGGGCGGCGGCCTGCTCCGACTGTGTCGAGAGCTGCAGAACGAGCACCGGGGTGAGTGCGGCCCAGCCCAGGGTGACCCAGTAGGCAAGGGAGAGCAGGACGTTCGGGGTGGCCAGTGTCACGGCGGCGGAATCCGTCAGCATGCTCAGGCCTGCGGGCACGATCTGGGCCACCCCGAAGACAATGGCCAGGGCGGCGGCGGCCGCGGGCAGGCCGAGCACCCTGAACCTGCGGGGCCAGCAGCCGCGGGCGAGGGCCAGCATGAGGAAGGTGCCGGTCATCTGCACGAGGAGGGCTTCGTTGTTGACGCCCGTCGGCATCACCTGGGAACGAATCATCAGGGTCAGCGCGGTGAACACGATGATGAAGCTGGGCTGGATGGCCTCGGGGGCGTTCACCCGGGCCTCGGAGAGGCGAAACAGCACAACCGAGCGCGGGCCGCCGAGCGATGGCCGGGCGGTGGCGGGTACCGGCGGGATGTTCAGCCGGTCGGTCAGGGGCCGCACGATCTCGGTGACGGTGCTGGTCAGCACCATCGTCAGGGCGTCGGCCGAGGCCGGCTCGGCAGAATCGAGTAGACCGTTCAACTCGATGACTGCGGGGTCGAGGAAGCCGCGTACCTGGTCGATGAGCTCTTGGTGTGACTCGGCAACACTGTCTTCGAAGCCGTCGTTCATCGCCAGGAGCTCGGCTTGGCGCGCCGAAAGAAGGGTCATGGCCTTCCCGTGCTCGCGCAGGCGGCCTACGGTCAGCGCGGCGATCGACATCACGAGCATGGCGCCCAGGGCCGCCGTCGCCAGCGACGTCGGTTCCAGCGGGATTTCGAGCGCGTCGCAGAGCACGCCCAGCACCACGTTTCGGGTGATGCCGACGGTGGCGAAGACTCCGAGCACCACCCAGACCCTCGCAGGCGAGGGAATCTTTGGCAGCAGGTAGTACCGGGCCAGCATGCACAGGGCGAGGGCGGCGACGATCGAGACGGCGCCGGCGCCGAGAAACGATCGGGGCATGATGTCGGGGGAGAATGCGGAGTCCAGCGAGGCGTACAGGCCGAAGAACAGGCCGAAACTCGCAAGCGATACCGGGCCGAGTGCATGCGAGTCGCCGAGGTGTCGGGCCAGCTCCTGCCAGCTCGCCAGGGCGCGCTCGGAGGGGCCGCGCCCCCCGCTCTGCCGTACCGAGCGCCACAGACGCACTGGTCCCCCGTAATTTACGCCCGCAATTCAGGCCCCCGTGATAGTAGCGGTGAATTGTGACCGGCACATGTCGTATTTCTTCACCGCCAGTGACACCGCCGGATTCAGCGCAGAGGCACCGCGGTGGGAACGGATGCGGTCAGTGTCGTTCGAAACGGGTCCGGGAAGCCGACCGGCTCGGAGACCCGACTCCAGGTGAGGGTTGTCTCATCCAGCATCGCGCTGCCCAGACCGGGCAGGCCATCCTGAGCCAACCCGCTGCCGTCGTCGGTGATCTCAACCCGAATGACCTCGGCCCGCTGTCGGACGGGCTGGTCGAGAGGCCCGCTGATCACGATGTTCACGTGCCGGGCAGCGCCGTGGCGCACGGCATTGCTCACGCCCTCCCTGGCGATCTCGGCGATGCAGCGAACCACGTCGCGGTCGTCGCTCACCAGAAGGGTGGCGAGCGGGTCGATGTGCCAGACGACCCGGCAACTCGTCGACCAGACGGCGGCGAGGTCTTCCAGCGCCTCGCGAAGATTCGGATGCACCATCCTGTTGGTCTCCAGATGGATGAGGGCCGCGGCCAGGTTCTTGCGCACCCGCTCTCGCGCACCTTGGTCGTCACCGCCCTGGGACAGCGCCATGGCCGAGGCGAGAAGGGCCGACTGGATCGGCCCGTGCAGCACCCAGGTCAGATTTCGACGGTTGATCCACAGCTGGCGCTGAAGCCGGGCCTTGGCGAGCTCCAGCTGGTGGTTCACCTCGGCGGCGGCGGTCTCCGACTGCTCAGCGAACTGTTGCACGAGCGAGGGCGCGGCCACCGTGAGCCCCACCAATGCCCAGAAGGCAAGCGATGCCGCGACGAAAGGGAAGGCCCCGGCCAGGGTGGCAGGTGCGGTGAGCATCAGGAGAAGTCCGGGAACGAGCGCGGCGACGAGGAACACTACGACAATCGCTATGACGGCTCCGACCAGCGGCAGGCTTCGGAAACGTCGTGGCCACAGTCGCTGGGCTGCCACGAGCACGACGAAAGTCGACAGAACCATGATCACGAAGGCGCTGTTGAAGGCGGCGGAGGGCATGCGCACCGGCCGGTAGACGAGCGTGATCAACGTGAATGCCAGAACCAGCAATGGGCGAATTGCCCGGCTAACGTCGACGCGGGTGTTCAAGACCCGAAAATTCCCCACGGGCTCCCGTTCGCGCGCCTTCGTCGGCGCATCGAGAGCCGACGGGCGCAC
>CANFBG010000185.1 GCA_947444785.1 Microbacteriaceae bacterium
GCCGAGCGCTCGGGGCTGGTGGCCCGCGTGGTGCCGGCCGCCGACCTGCTGGCGGATGCCATCGCAACCGCCACGACGATCGCCTCGAAGTCGCTGCCCGTCGCGTACGGGGCGAAGGAGGCCGTGAACGCGGCGTTCGAGTCGTCGCTCGCCGAGGGCATCCGCTTCGAGCGCCGCACGTTCTATGCGACCTTCGCCTTGGCCGATCAGACCGAAGGAATGACGGCATTCATTCAGAAGCGTGAGCCGCACTTCATTCACGGCTGATTCACTGCCGGGTTTTGATTGCGGACCCCTGTATTTACTCCGGCTTCCACGTATATTTTTCAGCAGTAATCAATGAGGAGAACAGCCATGAAGATCGTCGTTCTGATGAAGCAGGTTCCCGACACCTGGGGTGAACGCACGCTCGATGTCACCACGGGCCTGAGCGATCGCGCCGCAACAGACGCGGTGATCGACGAGATCGGCGAGCGGGCCCTCGAGGTCGCACTCACCCACCGGGACGCCGTCAAGGGCACCGAGGTCGTCGTGGTCTCCATGGGCCCGGCCTCCGTCACGGCGGCGCTGCGCAAAGGTCTCTCGATGGGTGCCGATTCGGCCATTCACGTGCTGGATGACGGCCTCGTCGGAGCCGACGCCTGGCTGACATCGAAGGTTCTCGCGGCCGTCGTCGCCCGGAGCGGCGCCGACGTCGTCGTGGCCGGCAACGAGTCGACCGACGGACGCGGCGGCGTCGTTCCCGCCATGATCGCGGAGCACCTGGGCCTGCCTCACCTGAGCTTTCTCAACGATGTCACCCTGACGCCCGGGGAGGTCAGCGGCTCCCGTTCGACCGACACCGGCACCCTCCAGGCCCACGCCGCCCTGCCCGCTGTGATCTCGATCACCGAGGGCCTGCCCGAGGCTCGCTTCCCGAACTTCAAGGGCATCATGACCGCGAAGAAGAAGCCGCTCGAGGTGCTCAGCCTGGCAGACCTCGGCCTGGCTGCGGCGAGCACCGTTGCCGGCAACGGCCGTTCGGTCGTCGTGAGCACCGTTCAGCGCCCCGCCCGCACCGCAGGCACGAAGACCATCGACGAGGGAAATGCCGGCGTCGAGCTGGCCGAGTTCCTCGTTGCCGGCCGCCTGATCTAGCCCGACCGCCAGACCTAGTAGGGAAAGAACATGACACACGTACTGGCACTTATCGATCTCTCCCCGTCGGGCGAGATCAGCAACACGGCCCCCGGGCTGCTCGCCGCAGCGGCAGCATTGGGAACGCCCGTGGCCGTCACCGTCACGGCCCCCGGCGTCGGCTCCGTCCTCGGCGGGCAGCTGGGCGCGCTCGGAGCCGAAATCGTCTTCGCCGCCGAGAGCGAGCAGCTCGGCAGCGTGCTGATCGCCCCGCAGATCGAGGCACTCGCTGCCGCGGTTGCCGCCTACCCCTCGAGCGCGATCCTGGTCTCGAACACGTCGGATGGCCGCGACATCGCGGGCCGCCTCGCCGTGCGGCTGAACGCCGGGCTGGTCATCGACGCGGTCGCCGTGCGACAGGCCGACGACTCGTCGATCCTGGCGACGCACTCCGTCTTCGGCGGCGCCTACATCGTCGAGTCCACCGTCACGGGCGGCCTCGCCGTCGTCACCGTGCGCCCGGGCGCAATCGACGACCGGGCCACCCCGGCGACCGCGACCGTGGCGACCGCGACCATCAGCGTCGATGCCGCACGCTTCGCGGCGATCGACTCCATCGCCGATACGGCCGTCGAGTCGAGTCGTCCCGAGCTTCGCGACGCGTCGATCATCGTCTCGGGTGGCCGCGGCCTCGGCTCGAAGGAGAACTTCGTGCTCGTCGAGCAGCTCGCCGACGCCCTCGGCGCTGCGGTCGGCGCCTCCCGCGCGGCAGTGGACGCGGGCTACATCGCCCAGACCGCCCAGGTCGGCCAGACCGGCATCACCGTCTCGCCGAACCTCTACATCGCCCTCGGCATCTCCGGTGCGATCCAGCACCGGGCAGGCATGCAGACCGCCAAGACCATCGTGGCGATCAACAAGGACGCGGACGCGCCGATCTTCGACGTCGCCGACTTCGGCATCGTCGGCGACGTCTTCAAGGTCGTGCCGCAGCTGATCGACGCGATCAACGCCCGAGCCAAGTAACCTTGCCGTCATGAGCGTCTCAATCGGGAAGAAGAAGAAGGCCACCCGAACGTGGCGATCGCTGATCTGGGCGATACCCACCGCCCTTCTCGTGCTGCTGGTCCTGGTTCTCGGCGCCCAATGGCTGCGCGCCCTGCCCGCCGGTGCGAGCTTCCTCAGGGACTATCCCGGCGCATCCGCTCTGCCGGGGGGTGCCCCCGTCGGCTTCCCGGCCTGGCTCGGTTGGCAGCACTTCCTGAACGCGTTCTTCCTGCTCCTGATCATTCGCACGGGCTGGATCGTGCGATCGGGCCGGCGACCGGCGGCGTTCTGGACGCGAAACAACAAGGGACTGATTCGCACGAAGAACGCCCCGACGCGGATCAGCCTGGACCTCTGGCTGCACCTGAGCCTCGACGCCCTCTGGGTACTGAACGGGATCGTCTTCTACGTGCTGATCTTCGCAACGGGCCAGTGGCTCCGAATCGTTCCGACGAGCTGGGACGTGTTCCCGAACGCTCTCAGCGCAGCGCTGCAGTACGCCTCCCTCTCGTGGCCCACCGAGGACGGCTGGGTGAACTACAACAGCCTGCAGGTTCTGTCCTACTTCGCCGTCGTCTTCCTCGCGGCCCCGCTCGCGATCATCACAGGCCTGCGCATGTCGGGCGCCTGGCCAAAGGATGCGACGCGCCTGAACAAGGCGTATCCGATCGAGATCGCCCGCGCCGTGCACCTCCCGGTGATGTTCTTCTTCGCCGGCTTCATCGTCGTGCACGTCACGCTGGTGCTGGCCACGGGGGCGTTGCGAAACCTCAACCACATGTACGCGATGCAGGATGGCGAATCGTGGCTCGGCTTCTGGATCTTCGCCGCATCCGTCGTCGTGATGATCATCGCGTGGATCGCGGCGAGGCCGCTTCTGCTGCGCCCGGTGGCCCAGCTCACGGGGACCCTGTCGCGCTGATCGGGCGGAACAGTGCGGTTGTGCCGACACGATAGCGTTGCCGGGTATGAGAAAGTTCAAGGAGTAAAACGATGTCAGCCTCGAACCCCCTGCCGATGGATCCCATCGCGGAGGCCAAGCGCCAGTGGCTTGCCCACGGCTGGTCAGAGGCTGCCGACGGAATGGCCGCGGTCACGTCGATAATGCGGGCCCAGCAGCTCATGCTCGGCCGCGTGCAGGCGTCGCTCAAGCCGTTCGACCTGTCGTTCGCCCGCTTCGAACTACTGACGCTGCTCAGCTTCTCCCGGGAGGGCTCCCTGCCGATGGCCAGCGCGAGCGCGCGCCTCCAGGTGCACCCGACGAGCGTGACGAACACGGTCGACCGGCTCGAGCGCGACGGCCTCGTCACGCGGGAGCCGCATCCGACGGATGGCCGGGCCACCCTCGTTGTCATCACGGATGCCGGCCGCGCACTCGCCGCGAAGACCTCGGCTCACCTGAACTCAGAGGTCTTCGAGGCGCCCGGGCTGTCGGCCGACGATATTGCGGACCTCGTTCGCATCCTCGCCCGAATGCGGCGGGATGCCGGCGACTTCGTGGACGCCCCGCCCGCGCCGACACCCCTCTGAGTCAGGGCTCAGGTGAGGCCGCCGGCCCGGACGAAGTCGCGATGCATGGCGGTTTGCAGAAGGGCGGAGTAGGCCAGGAATCCCTCGAGATTCTCCCAGCCGGCGCTCCAGGAGAGACGGCTCGCGATCTCCCAGATGCTCGGCTCTCCCCCCTCGGCCAGAACGCTGTCAACCTCGCGGGAACGCTTCAGATGGTGCTCGGCGTGCTCGTTGGCACGGCCGGCTAAGTCGGTGAAGCGATAGCCGTGACCCGGGAGAGCCTCGTGGTCGGGGTACGCGGCGACCCGAGCGAGTGAATCGAGATAGTCCCCCAGGGGATTCGCCCTGCCGCTGCCCCCGAGGCCGAGGCCGCCGTGCAACGTCGGGAGCACATGATCCCCCGTGAACATCAGCCGCCGGGCGTCGTCCCGGAGACACATGTGGCCCAGGGTATGGCCGGGGGTGAACGTCGCCACAAGATCGAAGCCGGGGATATCGAGGCGTTGCACATCCGTCACGGTCACGTCGATTCCCAGCGGCAGATTCAGGGGCCCGCGGGAGATGATGGGCCGAAATTCCGGCCGGCGCTGCTGCGGCACAGCCCACTCGTCGAGCTGCGCCTCGAGGTCAGCGAGGCTGGCCTGGCGCACAGGACCGGCCGAGGCCGATTCCGCCTCGTGCAACACGACCCGCGCGCCCGACGCGCCGCGCACCCTCTCGGCCATGCCCATGTGATCCGGATGGCGGTGCGTTCCGATGATGCTCTGCACCGCGGCCGCCGTGCTGCCGAGCGCGGCCAGGGCTGCTTCGAGCGCGGCCCAGTTCGCCGCCGAGTCCCAGCCCGGGTCGATGATGTGAATACCGCCGTCGGCATCCCGCAGCAGGTAGCAGAGCGAGAAGGCTATTCGATCGCCGGGCATCGCCACCCCCAAAGCCCAGACGTCATTCCGAACCTGCTCGAGGGGTGGCACCTCGCCCGTCGATGCCGACGCGAATTGTTCGGCGCTGGTGGCCGTCATCAAAGGATTTCCCTCACCTTCCCAGTATGCTTCGTCTTCAAGATCACCCAGGACCCACGAGTGAAAGCGAGCGCGGCGTGTACGCAGCGACACCGGCCTGCAAGTGAATTCCCTGTCGCTCATCGTCATTCGCGAGCTCCTCGTGCTGGCCGGCATCCGCAACATCTTCCTGAACCCCAAACGCTTCGGCGCGGCCGCGGAGGACAACCGCGGGACGCCCTCGTCGCATCCGTCTTCACGGCTTGAAAAGACGGCGAGCGTGACCCGCGAGGATCTCGA
>CANFBG010000186.1 GCA_947444785.1 Microbacteriaceae bacterium
AAGACCACGCCTTCGTGCTGATCACCGTCGACAAACTCGACAAGGTCGGCGCGGATGGCGTCGTCGCCGAGCTGCGCACGAAAGCCCCCGCCCTCGAGCAGGCGATCGCCGGCCTCGAGGGCTTCCTGTCGGGCATCCAGAACCTGCAACAACTGCCATTCGGTCAAGAAGCGATCACCGCCGCGCTGCCCGCCGGCGTCGACGCCGAGGTCATCGCGTCTCTCGCCGCACTGGGTGACGCCGTCGACCCCGCCAAGCTCGTCTTCGATCCGTTCCTCGTGCGTGGCATGGGCTACTACACGGGCACGATCTTCGAGATAGAGCACGCCGACTTCTCGTTCTCGCTAGGCGGCGGCGGCCGCTACGACGGCATGATCGGCCGATTCCTCGGTACCGATGTGCCCGCCGTCGGCTTCTCGATCGGCTTCGAGCGCATCATCGATCACGTGCGCCTTGCCGAGGGCGAGACGGCCGACTCGGTGGCCCTCGTGCACGACAGGGATGCGGATGCCGCCACCCTGCTTCGCCTGAAGAGCGCGCTGATCGCGACCGGCGCCCGGGTCAGGCTGGAAACGCGCACCAAGAACCTCAAGCTGCAGCTCGAACGCCTCGCGGCCGCCGGATTCAGCCGCTTCGGGCTCGTCCAGCCCGGCGCATCCGTTTTGGACGACGTCGAGCTGCGTGCACTCGATTCCTAACCGTTACCTGCGCCGTGAGCTTAATCGCCGGTTCGGCCATAGCCGGGCTATACAGTTAATCAAGTGAACAGCGAACTTTCCGCCATTCTTGGCGATCTCATCTCAGTGACACACCGCCTCACGAGGCTTGCCGCGCAGGCCACCGGCGAGACCACCTCCGCCGCCACCTGGCGAACGCTCAGCGTGCTGACCGCCTGCGGTCCCCTTCGCATCGGTGAACTCGCCGCGCAGAGCCGCGTGAGCCAGCCGACGATGACCAAGATCATCGCAAACCTCAACGAGCTGGAGTGGATCAAGCGCATCGCCGTCTCCAACGACGCCCGCGCCTGGCAGATCGCGATGGCCCCCAAGGGGCAGATCGCCCTCGAAGGATGGCGCAAGCGCCTCGGCACGGCACTGGCCCCCGACTTCCTCGACCTCAGCCCCGAAGAGACCATGACGCTCGTTCGCGCCATCGACCTCATCGAGTCGCGCCTCGACCTTCCCGTCGACGTCGCCGCCGCGGCCTAGTGGGCGCGCGGGCGAACAGCGTCATGACAGAACAGAACCGCGTCTCCAAACCTGTGCTCGTTGCCGCAAGCATCGACACCGTTTTCGTTCTCATCTTCGCCATCATGGGTCGGTTGAGTCACCACGAGGAGATGAGCCCCGCCGGCATCCTGACGACGCTCTGGCCGTTCTGGCTCGGGCTGGCGCTCGGCCACGTCATCGCCTACCGCTGGCATCGGCCCTTCGCCGTGAACTGGACGGGCATCGTGCTCTGGGCCAGCACGGTCGTCTTCGGCACACTCTTCCGGGCCATAAGCGGCCAGGGCCTGGCGGTGAGCTTCGTGATCGTCACGGCGCTCGTCCTCGGCGTTTTCCTGCTGGGCTGGCGGTCGCTGTTCCAGCGGTTCCGGGTTCGGCGGGCGAAGCAGCGCGCACAGCGGCGTTGAAATCGACGAGAGACCTCTCGTTAATGGCCCGGCAACGGAGCCTCGTTAGACTATCCAGCGGACAGCGGCAAAACGCTGTTCGGAACACCTGCACTCACTAAGGAGACACTTAAGTGGCATTGATCGAAGCCGTAGGCGCCCGCGAAATTCTCGACTCCCGGGGCAACCCGACCGTTGAGGTCGAGATTCTGCTCGAGGACGGCGTGGTTTCCCGCGCCGCCGTACCCTCCGGTGCCTCCACCGGTGCCTTCGAGGCCTACGAGCTTCGCGACGGCGACAAGAAGCGCTACCTCGGCAAGGGCGTGCAGAAGGCCGTTGACGCGGTCATCGACGAGATCGGCCCGGCAATCGAGGGCATGGACGCGACCGAGCAGCGCAACATCGACGCCGAGATGATCGCCCTCGACGGCACCGAGAACAAGAAGCGCCTCGGCGCGAACGCCATTCTCGGCGTCTCGCTCGCCGTCGCCAAGGCCGCCGCGGATTCCGCCGACCTGCCCCTGTTCCGCTACGTCGGCGGCCCGAACGCACACACGCTGCCCGTTCCGCTGCTGAACATCATCAACGGTGGCTCGCACGCCGATAACGACATCGACGTTCAGGAGTTCATGATCGTCCCCCTCGGCGCGGAGTCCTTCTCCGAGGCCCTGCGCTGGGGCGTCGAGACCTACCACTCGCTGAAGTCGCTCCTCCAGTCGAAGGGCCTGTCCACCGGCCTCGGCGACGAGGGCGGATTCGCCCCGAACCTCTCCAGCAACCGCGAGGCGCTCGACCTGATCGCCGAGGCCATCGGCCAGGCCGGCTTTACGCTGGGCCGCGACATCGCGCTGGCGACCGACGTTGCCGCATCCGAGTTCTACAAGGACGGCTCGTACCACTTCGAGGGCAAGCAGCTCTCTGCGATGGACCTCACCGCCTACTTCGCCGACCTTGCAGCGAACTACCCGCTGGTCTCCATCGAGGACCCGCTGCAGGAGGACGACTGGGAGGGCTACGCGCACTTCACCGCCGAGCTCGGCAACAAGCTGCAGATCGTCGGAGACGACCTGTTCGTCACCAACCCGGTTCGCCTCGCGAAGGGCCTGCAGCTCAAGGCCGCGAACTCCATCCTCGTCAAGGTCAACCAGATCGGTACCCTGACCGAGACGCTGGATGCCGTTTCCCTCGCGCAGCGCTCCGGCTACACGGCGATCCTGAGCCACCGCTCGGGTGAGACCGAGGACACGACCATTGCCGACCTCGCGGTCGCAACGGACGCCGGCCAGATCAAGACCGGTGCGCCTGCCCGTAGCGAGCGCGTCGCTAAGTACAATCAGTTGCTGAGGATCGAAGAAGAACTGGGCGACGCTGCGGTCTACGCGGGTCGCTCGGCGTTCCCCCGCTTCACGGCCTAGCGCCTGACGCAGTAGGAAAGCACCCGAAGGAAACCGTATGCGGAAGCCGAATCTGGGCACGCGCGCACTGCGCGTGCCCTCGGCCGACGCCACGGTGCGCCGGATCCGCAACTTCCGCGTATCCGGACTGACGCTGGCGATCCTGATCACCGCCGGCCTCACCGTGCTGATCGTGTCGCCCGCGATTCGCACCTCGATCGAGCAGCGCCAAGAGGTCGCCGCGCTCCGGCAGACCGTGGCCGACACCCAGGAGAAGAACGCCGCCCTGGATGCCGACATCGCCCGGTGGAGCGACCCGGCCTACATCAAGGCCCAGGCTCGCGATCGGCTCTACTTCGTGATGCCGGGCGAGACCAGCTTCCTGATCATCGACGACAACCCGCCGGTCGAGGTGGACTCGAGCTCGAGCCCGATCTCGACGAGCGTTCAGGCAACCAAGGTTGACTGGCTTGAAACATTGGTCGCGTCGGGCATGGCCGCCGGCCTCAGTACCCAGACCCCCGAGCAGCTGCAGGAATCCGGAACAGTCAAGTGAGTAGCGAACCCCGCGAGACGGCACCCTTCGAGCCCTTCACCGAGACGGATGTCCGGATCGTCTCAGCGCAGCTGGGACGCCCCGCGCGCAACGTCATCGGCATTGCCGCGCGCTGCGTCTGCGGCGCCCCCACCGTGGTCTCGACCGCCCCCAGGCTCGCCGACGGAACGCCGTTTCCGACCATCTACTACCTGACCCACCCGGCGGCAACGGCGGCCATGTCTGCCCTTGAGGCGACACAGGTCATGGTCGAGTTCCAAGACCTGCTGGCCGAAGACGAGGGCATCCGCGCGCAGTATGCGCTGGCCCATGAGGCGTACATCGCCGATCGCGAGAGCGTGGCCGTGGTGCCCGAACTCGCCGGGATCTCTGCCGGCGGCATGCCCGTGCGGGTCAAGTGCCTGCACGCCCTCGCCGGCCATGCCCTGGCCGCAGGCCCCGGTGTCAACCCGATCGGTGATCTCGCCCTGGCGCGCGGCACCTGGTCGCCGCTGGTCTGCGAGTGCGTCGACTACGAGACCGATAGGTGATCGACCTCCCGCGCCGGGGCGGTGTCCGTCTCGGGCGCAGGTCTCTGCCGCGCGGGCCGTTCTCCCTCCTCACTGCAGGGCTGATCGTGATCGTCTCGGGTTTCATCCCGGTTCTTGCCCCGGTCGTTCCCGTGCCGGGCGCGGCAGCAGACTCCATCCGGGGGCGGGAGTACTGGCTCAGCGACTACGGCATCGAGTCGGCGTGGAGCACGACGCGCGGTGCGGGCGTCACCGTGGCCGTCATCGACACGGGCATCAACGGTGACGTCCCCGAACTTCGCGGCGCCGTCGTCGGTGGTACGGATGTGTCGGGAATCGGTGCCAGCGACGGCCAGACCCCGGTCGGCACCGACCCGGAGCACGCGACAATGGTCGCGTCTCTCCTGGCCGGCCGCGGCACCGGTGCGGGCAGTGGAGTCATCGGGGTCGCACCCGAGGCGTCCCTCCTCAGCGTGTCAGTCGCCCTGGGCGAGGGCTCGACCGGAACCGACGAGCAGATCGCCAAGGCCGTGCGCTTCTCCGTCGACCAGGGTGCCAAGGTGATCAACATGTCGCTGACCCGGAACAGCCTGGACTGGCCCACGAGCTGGGACGACGCGTTCCTCTATGCCGCCCAGCACGATGTCGTCGTCGTCGCGGCCGCCGGAAACCGGGGCAGTGGCACCACCGAGGTGGGCGCACCGGCCACGATGCCCGGCGTGCTCACGGTTGCCGGAGTCGACCGCGCGCAGTCCGCCAGCTTCGACGCATCCTCGCAGGGAATCACGATCGGCGTCGCGGCGCCGAGTGAGCAGCTCGTGGGTGTCACTCCCAGTGGCGGGTACGTGATCTGGGAGGGGACCAGCGGTGCGACCCCCATCGTCTCGGGGGTCG
>CANFBG010000187.1 GCA_947444785.1 Microbacteriaceae bacterium
CCTTAGCCCCGGCCGCCTGCAACCTCGCTAAGGGAGGAGATCCCGCCTCTCACGTCGTCCTCGTCCATGAAGGTCGAAATCTCCTCCCTTAGAGGGAATCGAGGTGGGCTGGGTGAGCGTAAAGTCGCGACCCCGGCGACTTCGGGGCAAGTCAGCCCGCTGCGGCGAGTTCGAGCAGTTCGCGGGCGTGCGCGAGTCCGCTGTCGGAGTCGGGCAGCCCCGAGAGCAGGCGGGCCATTTCAGCGATCCGGGCATCCCCCTCGAGCTGGGTGACGCTGGACGCGGTGACCGCCCCGGAGGAATCCTTGACGACCGTCAGGTGATTCGTCGCGAACGCCGCGACCTGGGCGAGATGTGTCACGACGATGACCTGGCTCGACCGGGCCAACATTGCGAGGCGACGGCCGATCTCGATAGCCGCGGCACCGCCGATCCCGGCATCCACCTCGTCGAACACCAGCGTCGGCACCGGGTCGCTCGCCGCGAGCACGACCTCGATCGCGAGCATCACCCGCGAGAGCTCGCCGCCGGACGCGCCCTTGCCGAGCGGTCGCGGCTCGGAGCCGCCATGCGGCTGCAGCAGAAAGTTGACAACGTCGCGCCCGCTGGATGACGGCTCCCCCCGCGGCTCAAGCTCGATGACGAGTCGAGCCGTCGGCATGGCAAGAGCGGCCAGTTCGGCGGTCACGCGCACGCCGAGCACAGCGGCCGCGGCAGCGCGGGCCGACGTGAGAAGCCCAGCGAGGCGATCGCACTCGGCATCCAGAGCCGTAAGCTCATCGCCGAGCTGCTCGATACGATCCGAGTCGCTGTCGAGTTCGAGCAGCCGCGGGCCGGCCTCCTCTGCGTAGCGGATGACATCGGCCAGCTCAGGCCCGTAGCGGCGGATCAGGACCGCGAGGCCAGCACGGCGCTCCTGGATCTCTTCGAGCTCACCCGCGGCATCGCCGTCGAGCGAGCCCAGGTAGCTGGCGAGCTGGGTCGAGACCTCGGCGACGAGAAAGCCCGCACTGGCCAGGGCGTCGACGATCGGTTCCAATGCGTGATCATGGGGCGAAACGCGCTCCAGCTGGCGCCGGGCGGAGTCGAGCAACCCGACGACATCGGCGATCGATTCGGTGGATTCAGCCGAGATCAGTTCGCGAGCCTGCTCGGCGGCGAGCCGCAGGTCCTCGAGGTTTGAGAGTCGCTCGGCCCGCTCGGCAAGCTCAACATCCTCACCGGCGATCGGCTCGACTGCCTCGATCTCGGTCACGGCCAGCCGAAGGGCATCGGCCTCACGCGCACGCTCGTCCCGCTCGGCAATGAGCTGGTCGCGCTCGGCGCGGGTACTCGCCGCACCGCGAAACGCCGCAGCGTAGGGGCCAAGAACAGAGGCGACGGCATCGCCAGCGAAGCGGTCGAGAGCCAATCGCTGCGCTGCCGGGGACTTCAACCGAAGCTGGTCACTCTGGCCGTGCACGACGACGAGTCGCTCGCCGAGTTCGCCCAGGACGCTGGCCGGGGCACCGCGCCCGCCGACGCTCGCGCGACTGCGCCCCTCGCTCGATACCGTGCGCGACAGGATCAGTTCGGCAAGCCCGGAGCCGGCGGGGTCTAGATCTCCCCCGGCCTCCCGGACACGATCGGCGATCTCGCCGTTCTCCGGCACGAGCCAGCGACCTTCGACCGAGGCCTGGGCGCTGCCCAGTCGCACCGTGCCGGCGTCCGAGCGCTCGCCCAGCACCAGTCCGAGGGCCTGCACGACCATCGTCTTGCCCGCACCCGTCTCACCGGTCACGGCGGTGAAGCCGGCACCCAGGGGTAGTACGGCCTGCGCGATGACGCCGAGGTCACGAATGGAGATTTCGTCAATCAAGACCGGCCGGACCTCTCCACCCGCTGACGGGCAGGTTGAACTTGCGGACGAGCCTGTCGGTGAACGGGCCCATGTGCAGGCGCGCGAGGCGCACCGGGGTCGGGGAACGTCGAACGACCACTCGTGCGCCGGCAGGAAGGTCGACGCTGCGGCGACCGTCACACCAGAGCACGGCGGTGCCCTGCGTGCGGGCGAGAACCTCGACCGCGAGAGTCGAGTCCGGCCCGACGACCAGTGGGCGTGCGAACAGGGCGTGGGGGCTGAGCGGCACAAGCAGCATGGCGTCAAGGCTCGGCCAGACGATGGGCCCTCCGGCGGAGAAGGCATAGGCGGTGGACCCCGTGGGCGTCGACATGACGATGCCGTCGCAGCCGAAGGAGGACAGCGGGCGACCATCAACCTCGACGACGACCTCGAGCATCCGCTCTCGGCTGGCTTTTTCGACAGTGGCCTCGTTCAGGGCCCAGGTCTCATAGACGACCTCGGAGTCGACCTTCACCCGCACGGACAGCGTCATGCGCTCCTCGACGTGATAGTCGCGGGCCAAGGCCCGATGCACCGTCGAGGTCAGGTCTTCCCGATCGCTCTCGGCAAGGAAGCCCACGTGGCCGAGATTGACACCGAGCAGGGGAACGCTCGACCCGCGAACGAGTTCAGCGGCGCGAAGGATGGTGCCGTCGCCGCCCAGGACAATGACGAGTTCCAGGTCGGCCACGTCGACGTCACGCCCGAGAACAGGCATGTGCTCGAGCTCGACCGGATGAGCCCCCACGTCTTCCCGCTCTCTCGGAGCGATCACGGCGGTGGCGCCGGATTCCTTCAGCTGTCCGCAGACCTGCACGGCGGCATCGACCGAGTCCTGGCGCCCGGTGTGCAACACCACAAGGATGTATCGTTCGCTTGCCACGGGTCAGGCTCCAGTCAGTCGGTGCACGAGGTCTAGCCATTCTGTCGGATTGGTACCGACAGTGGCGCTCAAATAGACAAGGTATTCATGGTTTCCAGCATTCCCGACGACCGGGGACTCGATGATGCCGGCGACACCGAGCCCGAGGTCATGAGCGGCCCAGAGCACCCCGGTGACCGCCTCACTCCTGAGTCCGGGATTCTTCACGACCCCCTCACGGATGGCAGACTTGCCCACCTCGAACTGCGGCTTCACGAGGAGCACGAAGTCGGCGTCCGGCGTGGCCACGGCAACGAGCGCCGGAAGCACTGTGGTCAGCGAGATGAAAGAGAGGTCACCGACGACGAGGGTCGGTGTCTCAGCGATTCCGGATGCCGCGGCAAGCGTTTCCGGCGTGGCGTGTCGCACGTTGAATCCCTCGACCACGCTGACCTTCGGGTCGTCGCCCACGATGGGATCGAGCTGTCCGTGACCTACGTCGAGTGCGATCACACGGCCGACGCCGCGCTGAAGCAGCACCTGGCTGAAACCCCCGGTGGACGCACCGACGTCAAGCGCCAGCCGGCCCGTGACATCGATCGAGGGGAAGGCATCGAGGGCGGCGACGAGCTTGCCCGCCGCCCGACTCACGTAGCCGTGGTCGCCGTCGACGGTGATGTCCTGGTTCTCCCGAACCCGTGCGCCGGTCTTAAGAACGACTTTGCCGTCGATTCGAACGAGACCCTCGTCGATCAGCTGGATGGCGTGGCTCCGACTCCGGGCGAGTCCGCGGGCCGCCACTGCCGCATCGAGGCGAGAACCGGAACGCTCGACCGGTTCCCGGGCGTCGCGCGGACCGAGCGCGGAATCAGTCATGGATACTCGGCGCGTCCCCACCCTCGAGGCGCAGGCGCAACGAGTCGTGGAGTTCGACGTAGGACGCGGCACGCTCGCCGAGCGGACGCCCAGCGATCGCCTGCAGCCGCGACTCGAGGTCATTCACAGCGGGGATCGATTCACTTGGTGGGGCCTCAGAAGTCACTGACCCAGCGTACTCTGGCGACTACTCGTAAAGCTCCGTTGGCACGTTGAGACCGTAGATGGCCCGGCCGGAATTCCAGATCATCGCACAGGCCGCACGCAGCAGGTCCAGCTCGCTGTCGCCGCGCTTCACGATCTGGATGTCGTTGCCGACGAGACGCACACTGGCCTTGCCGACCGTCGCCCGGCTGTTCTCCTGCGACATCACAGTGACGGGGTAAGGCAGGAAGAGCCCCCGCAGGTCTTGGAGGATGAACTGGGGACGCTCGTTCTCCTTGGCAGCCAGAAGCTGCTTGGCGCGGTCGATCCCCGTCAATACGTGCACGACGGGCATGCCCGCACGGTTTGCACCAAGAATGTCGGTGTCAAGACGGTCGCCGATGAACAGGGGGTTCTCGGCCTCGAAGCGTCGCTGGGCCTCCTCGAAGATCGCGACCTCAGGCTTGCCCGCGACAACGGGCAGCTTGCCGACCGCGGTATGAACAGCGGAGACCAGGGTGCCGTTGCCGGGCGCGATTCCGCCAGAAACAGGAATTGTCCAGTCCGTATTCGTTGCGACCCAGGGGATGTCGTTCTTCAGCGCAAAGCTGGCCTCGGCGAGATGCTTCCAGCCGACGTCGGGTGAAAAGCCTTGGATCACTGCGGCAGGACCGTCGGCAGCCGTGCGGGTGATGGAGAATCCGCCCTTCTGCAGCTCGTCCACAAGTCCGTCGCCGCCCACAACAAGGATCAGCGACCCCGCCGGCACGAGCCCGGCCAGCATCCGAACTGCCGCCTGCGGCGACGTCACGACATCGGGAGCAGAAACCCCCAGCCCGAAGCTGGAGAGGTGCTCGGCGACCTGGACGTCGGTGCGCGAAGCATTGTTGGTGATGTATCCGACCCGAAGGCCGGACGCGCTCACCTGCTCCAGGGCCTCGACCGCATGCTCGATGGCGTCGGGACCCTGATAGACGACACCATCGAGGTCAGCGAGAACGATATCGATCCCGTCCAGCGGGGTGGCTGCCACGTTACGCGAGAGCAGACCCGGCAGGCGCATCGTCACTCTCCCCGCGGTCAGGCTCAAGAGTCCCGTCACCGGGCGCCGGAGCGGCTGCAGCCCCAAACTCGGCGGCCCCGGAAGACCGGGCGACAACGGTGTCGTAGTCCTCGATCACATCATCTTCCTCGAAGA
>CANFBG010000188.1 GCA_947444785.1 Microbacteriaceae bacterium
CGGATGCCCACCCGATCGGCGATCGCGCGGGTCGATGTTCCCGAGAATCCCAGTTCGGCAAACAGCGCGGCGGCCGCGTCCAGGATCTGCTCGCGGCCGGTCAGGGCAGAGTCGTTGTCGCGGGCGGCGCGGGGCCGGCCCGGTCGGTTTGAGGTCGTCACAGTGCTGCCAGCCTAGTTTTTCGTCGCAGAGACCGCATCTCGCCAGGCGAGCCAGCCGCCGAACGCGCTGATGTCTTCGGCACCCTCGATGGCGATCGGCTCGCAGAGGAATCCCGCGACGCTTGAGCCGTCGGAAAGTGTGACCTGCCCGATTGTCATGGGCTGCGGGAGGGCTGCCACGAATTGGCCGAAGCCTGCGGCGGGCAGGGTCCAGACCTCGCCGCGAATTGCGGATCCCTCCGCCCCGACCCTGACGAGGCCGGGCTTCGGCGGCACCGTGTCGAGGGCGACAAGCCGGTAGTCGGAGCTCGTTGTGACTGCGGCCGCGAACGAGCCGCCCGCCGAGACGAGCTGCCAGTTCAGGGGCTGGCCTGCGAGGTGCGCGCCAACGACCAAGATGTCGATCGACGGCTCGAGAATGCGCGACGCGAGCTCCGCGATCGCGCGGTCCTGGAACGCTGAGGCCGTGAGCATGACCCCGAACGGCAGCCCGTTGACCGTGGCCGCGGGCACTGCGAGCGAGCACATATCGAGCAGGTTCGCGAAGTTCGTATAGCGGCCCATGCGGCTGTTGGCGCCGATCGGGTCTGCCTCGAGTTCGGCGAGCGTGGGGTGCCAGGTGGTCGTCGGTGTCAGGAGGGCATCGCAGCCGTCGAGCGCGACGCGACCCGCGGCGGCGAGCAGGTCGAGGCGTTCGCCGTCCTCGAACAGCTGCACGGCGGTGAATGCCGCGCCGCCCAAGACGATAGACGCGACCGACGGGTCGAGGTCGGTGCCGATCAAGTCTCGGTGTTCTTCGATGAAGGAGCCGACCGCAGCGTAGCGCTCGGCGACGAAGGCTCCGTTGTAGAGCAGGGTCGCGGCCTCCAGGAGCGGCGCGATGTCGACCTCGACGATCTCGACACCGGAGAGCGCCAGGCGGGAGACAGTGAAGTTGAACGCAGCGAGCCAGCCGTCGGCAAGACCCTCGAGGTGCTCGGGCGTGGGGATGGCGACGCGGGGGCGAGTGGGCAGCGGGGTCCCCGTGCCTTGATCGCGGCGGGCCAGTGGGTCGAGACCGTCGTCGCCCGAGAGCAGCTCGCCAGTGCGGCGGGCCAGTCCGAGCTCCCGCGCGAAGACCGTCACGACGTCCAGGGTGCGGCATGCGGGCACGACGCCGGTGGTCGGGATGAGTCCGCGGGTGAGCTTCACGCCGACGATGCCGTTGAGGGCGGCCGGCACGCGGCCCGAGCCGGCGGTGTCGGTGCCGAGGGAGACATCGACGAGGCCGAGGGCTACGGCGACGGCCGATCCCGAGCTCGATCCGCCCGAGATGCGCGAGGGGTCCCACGCGTTTCGCACCGCGCCGTAAGGGCTTCGGGTTCCGACGAGCCCGGTCGCGAACTGGTCGAGGTTGGTCTTGCCGAGCACGATGGCGCCCGCGGCCCGAAGCCTGGCGACGGCGGTAGAGTCGACGGACGGACTGTAGGCGAACGTCGCCGAGGCGGCCGTGGTCGGAAGCCCCGCAGCGTCGATGTTGTCCTTGACCGCGGCGACGAGTCCGGCGAGGGGAAGCCGCTCCCCCGCCTCGACCCGGGCGTCGATGGCGTCGGCCTCCAGCAGCACCTCGGCCTCAGGGCGCAGGGTGATCCAGATTTCGGGACGATCGGCGGCGGCGATGCGCTCATAGGCGTGACGCACGCGGTCAGTGGCAGAGGGACGACGGGACATCAGCGGGCTCCAATTGCGGCGAGAACCTGGCCGGGGCTGACCTGGTCTCCGGGTTTGACATAGACCTCGAGCACGATTCCGTCGCGCGGGGCGGTGACCGCCGACTCCATCTTCATGGCCTCAAGGGCGAGCAGCTTGTCGCCCGAGGTCACCCGATCGCCGGGTTCCACGGAGAGCTGCCAGACCGTCGAGGTGAACGGCGCCTGGATGGCGGTCGCTCCCACGGGCAGCACGACCTCGGCCACGGGCGGCGCGACCATGTTGGCCTGCTGCCGGTCGAACTCGCCGGAGGCGTGCCAGCGGTCCTTCTCCTCGCCGAACGCCTGGGCCTGCTGGGCCCTGAAGGCGGCGATCGAGTCGGCGTTCTCGCCTAGGAAGTTTTGGTAGTCGGCGATGGCGAATGTGCCGTCGGTGGTCTCGAAATCGCCACGACCCGCATCCGTCTCTGCCCGCAGCTCGAGCAGTTCCTCGGCTCCGACCGGGTACCACTCGATGCGGTCGAAGAAGCGCAGCGCCCAGGGGTTCTCCTTGAAGAGTCCGCCCTTTCGGAACCGGTTCCAGACCTGCACCGTGCGGCCGACGAACTGGTAGCCGCCCGGGCCCTCCATGCCGTAGATGCACATGTAGGCGCCGCCGATGCCGACCGAGTTCTCGGCCGTCCAGGTGCGGGCCGGGTTGTACTTCGTGGTGACGAGCCGGTGCCGGGGGTCTAGCGGGGTCGCAACGGGAGCGCCGAGGTAGACGTCGCCGAGGCCCAGAACGAGGTAGCTGGCGTCGAAGACCGTGCGGAACACGTCGTCGACCGAGTCGAGGCCGTTGATGCGGCGGATGAACTCGATGTTCCACGGGGTCCACGGCGCGTCGCTGCGCACGCCATTCATGTACCGCTCGATCGCGAGGCGTGTCGCGGGGTCGTCCCACGAGAGCGGCAGCTTGACCGTGCGCGACGGCACGACGAGCTCATGCGTCGGCGGAATCTCCGACTCGATCTCCCGCAGAAGCCCCGCGAGCGCGGTCGCCTTCAGCACGGTGCTATCGGTGTGAATCTGCAGCGAGCGGATGCCCGGCGTCACCTCAAGCAGGCCCTTCGGCGCCTCGGAGCCGAGCTTCGTCATCAACGCATGCACGCGCATCCGGAGGCCGAGGTCGAGCGTCAGGTCGCCGTATTCGACGAGCAGGTTGTCGTCGCCGTCACGCCGGTAGGTAACCGAGGGGCGGTCCTGTTCGGCGGCCATCCGGCCGATCACACCGTCGTCGCCGTCGCCGCCCGAGCTGATCACCGTGAGCGACGCGCGCGCGCC
The DNA here is from genome assembly GCA_947444785.1 of Microbacteriaceae bacterium. GTDB lineage: Bacteria > Actinomycetota > Actinomycetes > Actinomycetales > Microbacteriaceae > Agreia. Next base: position 3,173 of record CANFBG010000188.1, read on the forward strand.
GATGAGGCCCGCGGCATCCGCCTCTTTGACGGGCACGAAGCGGATGGTGTCGCCAGGGCGCAGCTGGCCGAGCTTCCACAGCTCGCCGCTCGCGACCACCGCCGGGCAGACGAAGCCGCCGAGGCTCGGGCCGTCGGGGCCGAGGAGGATCGGGGTGTCGCCGGTGAAGTCGATAGCCCCGACGGCATACGGGTTGTCGTGGATATTGGAGGGGTGCAGCCCTGCCTCTCCGCCGTCGCTGCGGGCCCACTCGGGGCGCGGGCCGTTCAGCCTGACACCGGTGCGCGCCGAGTTGTAGTGCACCTCGTAATCGGTCGAGTAGATGGTGTCCATGTCGGCGCGGGTGAAGAACTCGGGGGCGCCGTGCGGGCCCTCAGTGACGCCGATCTGCCAGGTCGAGGTGAGCGCGGGGCGGCGCTCGAGCGGCGTGGGGCCGCCGATGAGACCCAGCCGGCTGCCCGTGGGGAAGGCCGGGTGGGGCGCCGCCGAATCGGGGGAACCGGGCCGCAGTACGTCTCCGGGCAGGAGCGCCCGACCCGCGTGGCCGCCGAAGCCGCCGAGCGTGAATGTGGAGGCACTGCCCAGGTAAAGGGGAACGTCGATGCCGCCGCGCACGGCAAGGTAGGTGCGAAGTCCCGGGCCCTTCAGCAGGCCGACGACGAGCGTCGACCCCTCTGCCGCCTCGAACGGCTCCCACATGGGAACGGGTTCGCCATCAAGCGTCGCGTCGACGGGAGCTCCTGTGAGCGCGAGAACGGATGCCGCCGAGAAGCGAAGCGTCGGCCCCGTCGCGGTGATCTCCAGCCCGGGAGCACCGGCCGGGTTGCCGACGGCGAGGTTTGCCTCGGTGAGCGACACGGCATCCATGGGCCCCGACGGCGGAACGCCGACCTGCCAGTAGCCGATGCGGCCCGGGATGTCTTGAACGGTCGTCATCGCGCCCGCCTCGATGACCTCGATGCGGGGATCGGGGTCGACGGTGACGTCCAGAGTGGAGGTCGAGTGGGTGGATGCCCGCAGCGAGGTCTCCTCGGTGAGGGCGCGCAGCAGGCCGAGGTTGGTGACGACGCCGTCGACGCGGCTGGCGTCGAGGCCCGCGCGCAGCAGGTCGAGGGCGTCGTCGCGGGTCGGGCCCGAGGCGATCACCTTGGCGAGCATCGGGTCGTAGTACGGGGAGACCTCGAGGCCGGTTTCGATCCAGCCGTCGATGCGCACGCCGCCGAGCTCAGGCGCGCCGTAGCCCGGGAAGACTGCCTGGGTGACGAGGCCCGAGCTGGGCAGGCCGTTCTTCGATGGGTCCTCCGCGTAGACGCGGGCCTCGAATGCGAAGCCTGAGGCTGTGAACGGGGTCGTGAAGGTGCTCGGCTCGATGCCGTCGGCGCCGTCGCGGGCGAGCGTCAGCATGAGGGCGACGAGGTCGACGCCGTAGACCTCCTCGGTGACCGGATGCTCGACCTGGAGCCTCGTGTTGACCTCCAGGAACGAGGCCTCCTCGCGAATCGGGTCGTAGACGAACTCGACGGTGCCGGCCGAGCGGTAATTGACGGATGCCGCCAGCGCCTGGGCCGAGTCGTGCAGCTGGCGGCGCACGGCATCCGGAATGGCGGGCGCGGGCGCCTCCTCGATGACCTTCTGGTTGCGGCGCTGCAGCGAGCAGTCCCGGTCGCCGATGACGGCGACGCGGCCGTCTCC
>CANFBG010000189.1 GCA_947444785.1 Microbacteriaceae bacterium
AACGGGCCCCGCAGAGAGGTCGTTTCGCGCGGTCGGGCCGGCCGTGATCGTCGGCCGGGGGGACCCGCCGAGGGCGATCTCCTCGAGGGCCTGACTGCAGCCGGTGAGTGCGCCCAGGACGATCGTGAGCCCCAGGGCACACGCGAAAATGCGGCGGCGAGCCGGTGGATGGGGCATCCCTCATGCTCACCCGGCGAATACTCTCGTTCAAGCCCCGGGATACCCGTCGGCCGCGCCGCTACCGGAAGGCGACGTGCTGCAGGATCCAGGCGTGCATGGCGACGGCCGCAGCGGCGGAGGCGTTGATCGAGCGGGTCGAGCCGAACTGGCTGATCTCGACGATGGCCTCGGCGCTCTCGATCGCTTCCGGCGAGAGCCCCGGCCCCTCCTGGCCGAACAGCAGCACGCAGCGATTCGGAATCGCATAGGTCTCGATCAGCACGCTGCCGGGCACGTTGTCGATCGCGATGACCGGGATGCCGGCCTCGGCGCACCACGCGGCGAAGGTGGCGACATCCGGATGATTCAGCACGTGCTGGTAGCGGTCCGTCACCATGGCGCCGCGCTTGTTCCAGCGCCTGCGGCCGATGATGTGCACGGTGTCGGCGCCGAACGCGTTGGCACTGCGCACGATCGAACCGATATTGAGGTCGTGCTGCCAGTTCTCGATCGCCACGTGGAAGGGGTGCCGCTGGGTGTCCAGATCCGCCACGATCGCGGCCATCGACCAGTAGCGGTAGCGGTCGATGACGTTGCGGGTATCGCCCCGCTCCAGCAGCTCCGGGTCATAGCGCTCTTCGCTCGGCAACTCGCCGCGCCACGGCCCGACGCCGTTCGTCGTGAGTTCCGGCGACGGATTCGCTTCTGAGGACATGACCTCAAGGGTACGGCCAACGATCAGTGCGCCGTGATCAGTGCGCGATGGCGATCTTCAGGGTGTCGGTCGCCGTCTGCTTGGCGTAGTCACTTGAGGCCGGGGCCGCCTGCACGAGGATCTCGTAGGCCAGGGTGACATCGACGCTGGTGGCCGCGGGATCCAGCGTCGACACCACGAGGTTCTGGCTGTAGCTGTAGGGCACCTTCACGAGGTAGCCCGGCACCACGACCGCCCTGTCGACGAACTGGGCTGGACCTCCGGCGATGACGCCGTCTGGACCGTTCACGACGTAGTCGACTGTGAGCGTGGACAGGTAGACCTGCTGTCCGGTGTCGGTGCCCAGTGTGGCGGAGAGCGCCAGGCTGAGGGTCTTCTTGGCACCGGCGGTCCAGTGGTCCATCGTCAGGGCCGACCAATAATTCACGGCCAGGGCCGCATCGCCGGCGACGACCGTGCGCGCGAGAGACCCGGCCGCGAGATCGTTCACGACCGCTGTCGGGGCCGGTGCGGCCGGCGCCGCGTCGGCTACCCAGACGGACTGACTGCAGCCGGTCATCGTCGCAAGCACGAGCACGATCGCCGCCATTGCGAATGTTCTGTAGATCTTCATCGACTCCCCTACCATCCCGCGTTTGCCGCGAGCAGGAGTGCCCGCGAATTCCACCATTGGCCCGCCGTGGGACCGCCATTGCAGGTGCCATCGCTCTCACCGGCAACCTTGATCCACAGATTCGCGTCCAGCGGTCCGGGCGTCAATGTCACCGCCGGCGCCGCCCCGACGGCGCAGTCAGGGGAGTTGCACCAGCCGCAGTTGGTCTGTGCGCCGTTTCGCGAGGTGTCGATGACGTAGTGCGCGTCGTTGGCCAAGGCCGAGATCTTGTCGGCATAGCTTTTCTCAGCAACGGTGGACCTGTAGTTGGAGACGTTGGTGGCGAATCCCGCAGTCTTCTCCAACCCGACCTGGGCAAGGAGGGATGCCATGCCTCCGGGCGAGATCCAGTCCGAGTGGCCGGCATCGATGTAGGTGATTGCCTTGGATCCGGCCAGCGTGTTCACGGCGCCCGAGAGCTCCTGGATTCGCGTGGCGGTGTTGCCGCACTGGCCCGCGAGCGCGAGCGCATCCGGTTCCAGGATGACAACCGCGGGCAGGCCGTCGAACCCTTGGCTGATCTGGCTGACCCAGGCGCTGTAGTCATTCTCGGACAGACCGCCGGCTGAATGGTTGTTGCAATCCCGGTCGGGTACCCCGTAGATGACGAAGACGGGGACCTGCTTGCGGGTCTTGGCCGCCTTGATCATCGTCGACACCCGGCCCTGGACGGATGCGACGGAGTATCCCTCCGGCGTCAGCCAGATAGCCGCGGGCAGGCCTGCCAGCCGCGCCAGAACGTCGACATCGTGGGCGGACGCGCCACCCTCACTCGCGGCCGTCGCCGCAGTCCGGGACTGGCTGTCGGGGTCGACGTAGAGCGAAATTCCCCACAGGGGGTTGACCTTGCCGCCCGGCAGAGCGGAGCACCCGGCGAGCATCGTCGTGAGGATCAAGATCATGACGGCCGCCGAACCGATTCGGGCACCGAAACCTACGCTCATTTCCCCGACTCTAGAATCGCCCGCGATCGCGAAGCTCACAAATATTCCTAACTCGGAACATTCCCAATTCTTTAGGCGTGCCTAAACCACCGCACTACGATGGGCGAATGACCAGAGTTGCGGTGCCCCGGAGCGAGAGGCTGCTCTGGCTGCTCGGGCCGGCACTGGTCGCCGGCGTCGCGTACCTCGACCCGGGCAACGTCGCCAGCAACATGACCGCCGGTGCCGCGTTCGGCTTCCTGCTGGTCTGGGTGGTGGTGCTCGGCAACCTGATGGCCTGGCTTGTCCAGTACCTCTCGGCCAAACTCGGAATCGTCACGGGCAAGAGCCTTCCGGAGCTGCTCGGCGAGCGCATCCTGAGCAAATGGGGCAGGCGCGCTTACTGGCTGCAGGCCGAACTGGTGGCCATGGCCACCGATGTCGCCGAGATCATCGGCGGGGCAATCGCCCTTCTCCTGCTGTTCAACCTGCCACTCATTCTCGGCGGGGTCATCACCGGCGTGGTGTCGATGACCATCCTCGCCTTGAGCGCCCGGGGCCGGCAGAAGATCTTCGAGCGCGTGATCATCTCCATGCTGCTGATCATCGCGATCGGCTTCGCGGCCGGCGTGGTCCTGAACCCGCCGACGGCCGGCGATGTCCTCGGCGGCCTGGTGCCGAGACTGGAGGGGAGTCGGAGCGTCCTGCTCGCGGTGTCGATCCTGGGCGCCACGATCATGCCCCACGCGATCTACGCCCACTCGGCGCTGACCCGGGACCGCTTTCTCGTGCGCACCGCCAGCCAGAGCACGACGCGCCTGATCTGGGCGACCAAATGGGATGTTTCGATCGCCCTCGTGATCGCGGGCGCGGTGAATCTCGCCATCCTGCTGGTTGCAGCAACGAGTCTTCAGGGCGTCCCCGGTACCGACACGCTCGTCGGCGCACACAACGCCATCCTGGCCGCGATGGGCGGGGTCGTCGCCACGATGTTCGCCCTCGGGCTGCTCGCCTCGGGCCTCGCGTCGAGCTCGGTCGGGGCCTATGCGGGGGCTGAGATCATGCACGGACTGCTGCGCCTGCGCATCCCGCTGTTCTGGCGGCGCACGATCACGCTCATCCCGGCCCTCGTGATCCTGTCCGCGGGGCTCGAGCCGACCTACGTCCTGGTGCTGAGCCAGGTCGTGCTGTCATTCGGCATCCCATTCGCTCTGATCCCGCTGATCTGGCTCACCTCCCGCCGGAGCCTCATGGGCGAGTTCGCGAACCGCTGGCAGACGAACACTGCCGGCGTCCTGACGAGCATCACCCTCGTCGGCCTCAATGCGGCACTGCTCTATCTCGTATTCTCGGGGTCCTGAGCGTGAAGGGGATAGCGGCCGAGGACTACCTCAAGACGATCTACCAGCACACCGAGTGGCAGCCCGATGCGATAACGCCGTCGGCCCTGGCGGCGAAGCTCGGCGTCGCTCCCCCCTCGGTCACGGAGATGGTCAAGAAGCTCGCCGCCGCGGGCCTTCTCACCCATGTGCCCTACGGTCCACTGCGACTGACGGAGTCCGGGCGATTGCAGGCAGCGGCCGTGCTGCGAAGACATCGACTGGTCGAGACCTGGCTGGTCACCGAGATGGGCTACGGCTGGCACGAGGTGCACGACGAGGCCGAGATACTGGAGCACACGATCTCCGATCGCCTCCTCGAGCGCATTGCAGAGCGGCTCGGCCACCCCACCGCCGACCCGCATGGCGATCCCATCCCGGCGGCCGATGGCCAGGTTCCGGCCACGCCGGCCCGGCCTCTGTCCGAGGCGGCAGGCGACGAGGTGAGCGAGATCGTGCGCATCAGCGATCGCGACCCCCTGCTCCTGGTGCGACTGGCGGATGCGGGCATCCGCCCGGGCACGGCCATCCGCATCCTGCCACTGCCCGCCGACCCCTCGGCCGTGGCGATCGCACCGGCCGGCTCGAGCCGGGGACCGGGACCAGCCGTAACACTGGACCCCGCGAGCGCCGCCGCGATCTGGATCAAGAAATTAGGTTAGGCTACCCTTATTAGTAGCGGGCGATGCTCGCTCGAAATCAAAGGAACCCTGATGCAGCAGAAGCTCTTGATCGCCCTGGCCGGCCTGGCAGCCACCGCCGTCGCCCTCACCGGCTGCAGCTCAGCCACGCCCGCCCCGAACGCCGGCGGGTCAACCCCCAGCGGCGCCATCACGGTTTACAACGCCCAGCACGAGGCACTCACGCAGGTCTGGGCCGACGAGTTCACCGCGGCGACCGGCGTCACCGTCACGCTCCGCAACGGCAGCGACTCCGAGCTGGGGAATCAGATCGCCCAGGAGGGCCAGGCCTCGCCCGCCGACGTGTTCCTGACCGAGAACTCCCCCGCGATGAGCCTCGTCGAC
>CANFBG010000190.1 GCA_947444785.1 Microbacteriaceae bacterium
CAGACAGCGGTGCGAAGTCGGCGTAGTAGCCCGAGACCTCGCCGGTCAGGGCCACGTGCACCGCGTGGTGGAAGTCGTCGCTCCACTGGCCGGCAAGCCCGTAGCCGCCCGCCTCCCGGGGCTCGAACATCACGGGGTCGTTGAGGTCGCTCTCGGCAATAAGCGCCAGCGGTCTGCCGACATGCGCAGACCAGGCCTCGGCCTCGGTGCCCAGCTCCTCGAGAATGTGCGGCACGCTGTGATCGATCAGGGCGTGCACGGCATCGAGGCGCAGGCCGTCGACGTGGTACTCCGCGAAGAACATCCGGGCGTTGTCGAGGAGATAGCGGCGCACCTCCGCCGACCCGTCGCCGTCGACGTTCATCGCGGCTCCCCAGCCGGTCTGGCTGTCGACGTGCTGGTACGGCCCGAAGCGGCCCACGTAGTTTCCGCTCGGGCCGAGGTGGTTGTAGACCACATCCTGGATGACGGCGAGACCGGCGGCGTGGCAGCGATCCACGAAGCGGGCGTACGCCACCGGCCCGCCGTAGGGCTCATGAATCGCGAAGAAGAGCACGCCGTCATAGCCCCAGTTGTGAATGCCGTTCACTGCATTGACCGGCATCAGTTCGACGTGGGTTACGCCGAGGGCCACCAGGTGATCGAGGCGGTCGGCCGCGCTGTCCAGCGTGCCCTCCGGCGTGAACGTGCCGAGGTGCAACTCGTAGATCACCGCCCCCGCGAGCTGGCGGCCGGCCCACGCGCCGTCGGTCCAGGCGAAGCACTCCGCATCCACGGTGCGCGACAGGCCGTGCACCCCGGCCGGCTGGCGCCTGGACCGGGGATCCGGGATCGGCGTCTCGTCGTCGTCGATGAGGTAGCCGTAGTCGTGCTCGGCGGAGTCGTCATCGGCGGCAGCAGCAGCAGGGGCACGGATATCGTCGCCGAGGCTCCACCAGCCGTCATCCGCTCGCCGCATGGCCCGGGGCGCGTCGGAATCGACGACCAGGCGCATCCGCCCTGCCAGCGGCGCCCAGACGTCGAAGCGAGCGCGACCGATCACGCCGTGGCCGTCTGCGTCGGGTTCGTGCCGGCGGGGGTCGGCTCGATGCCGGCCAGCAGCGCCACCGGATACCGCCCGAGAAGGCGAGACAGAGCAACCTCCCCGGCCGAGTAGCGGATGCCCGTCAGGACATCGACGGAGTTCTGCGCCAGCACAACGTGAGTGTCGCCCCAGCCGCCCGAGCGCTCGAGGCCGATGGGCAGCCTCGTCGCCACGGTCACCGCACCGCCGCGGTCGAACGCGATGACGTGCCCGGCGGCGGAACCGGTGGCCGCAACGGATTCATAGCCGGTGAAGAGCTCGGGCCGATCGCGCCGGAGCCGGAGGGCTCGCGAGGTGACGAACAGCTTCAGCGCGGGATCCGCTCCGTCCGGCATCCGCCCGTCGTCGAGTTCCGCGAGCAGCGCCCGGCGAACGTCGTAGTCGACCGGTCGGCGGTTGTCGGGGTCGACCAGGGAGTTCGTGAAAAGCTCCGTACCGGCGTAGACGTCGGGAACCCCGACCGTGGTGAGCTGCGTGAGCTTGGCGGCCATCGAGTTCGAATGACCTGCGGCGTCGGCGAGCTCGACGAACCCCTCGATGACCGAGCGAGCGGCAGCATTGTCGTAGACGGCATCGACGGCCGCGTGAAGTCGAGTCTCGAAGGTCTGGTTCACCGCAGTCCATGCGGTGGAGTCGCCCGCCTCCCGGGCTGCCTTCTCGGCATAGGCATGCACACGTTCGCGCTCGATCGGCCAGGCCCCGACGACGCTCTGCCAGAGGAGGCTCTCCAGGGGGCGATCGCCGATCGGGGCCAGCGCACGCAGGGCGGCCAGAGTCTCGGTCCACTCCGGGGCCAGCTCCGCGAGGGCGTCGATGCGGGCCCGCACGTCTTCGCCGCGCTTCGTGTCGTGCGTCGACAGGGTCGTCATCGACAGCGGCCGGGCGGCGAGGCGGCGGCGCTGCCGCTCGTGGAACTCCGCGACCGGGATCGCGAACTCGCTCGGCTGCGCACCGACCTCGTTCAGGCTGACGAGGCGATTCCAGCGGTAGAACGCGGTGTCCTCGACCCCCTTGGCCATGATCATCCCCGACGTCTGCTGGAAGCGGATCGCCCCGGAGTTCGCCGGGTTGGCGAGTGCCTTGGCGAGGGCCTTGATCTCGGTCGCGAGCTCGGGTCGTCGACCCAGGGCCTCGGCCTCGGCGAGGTCGAGGAACTCGGCGCCGAGCGGCAGGTACGACCGATAGACGGGGAACGCGGCCAGCAGCTCGACCAGAGCGACCTCGACCCGGGGCGAGGCGGTGAGTTCGGCAGGCAGGGCCGAGTCCCGGTCGAGATCGCGCTGGATTCGAAGCACCTCGGAGCGCAGGATCCCCGTCGCGATGGAGCGCTTGGTCACGTGGATCAGCTCGAGCCAGTTCTCCAGTGGCGACTGGGGCCCGAGCTCGAGCTCGCCATCCAGCAGCGCCTCGCCTGCCGCATCGACCAGCACGCGATCGAAATCGGCCAGGGCGTTGTAGCCCGTGGCCCCGACGGTCTTCCAGCCGAGCGAGAGGGGCTCCCGGCCCTCGAGGATCTTCTCGACCAGCACGTAGGCACCGCCGGTCAGGCCGCTCAGGTCGTCGAGGTAGGCGCCGGGGTCGGCGAGGCCGTCCGGATGATCGACGCGCAATCCGTCCACCAGCGAGTCGGCGAACCAGCGCCCGATCTCGGCGTGGGATTCAGCGAACACCCACGGCACCTCGACGCGAATGCCGGCGAGCGTCGTGACCGCGAAGAAGCGGCGGTAGTTGAGCTGCGCATCCGCTTCGCGCCAGTGGATCAACTCATAGTGCTGGCGGTCGTGCACGCTGCGCGGCGAGGCCCCGTCGTCGGCGGTCCCCGGTGCGATCGGGAAGCGGTGCTCGTAGTAGGCGAGCTCTGTGGCTCCCGCGGCCCCGGGCACCAGCGCGAGCGCGTCGAGGTGCTCGTCGCCCGCACCGCCCAGAATCGGCAGCCGGAGTCGGCCCCGACCGAAGTCCCAGTCGACATCGAAGGCCTCGGCGTACCGCGATGACCGGCCGTTTTCAAGCAGGTCCCACCACCAACGGTTGGCCCGGGGCGTTTGCACCCCCATGTGATTCGGCACGATGTCGACGAGGATCCCGAGGCCGGCGGCGCGGGCGGCGGCCGAGAGCCGCTTCAGGCCCTCGATGCCCCCACGGGCGGCGTCGATGGACGAGTGATCGACGACGTCGTAGCCGTGATTCGAGCCGGGCTCGGCCGACAGCAGGGGGGAGAGGTAGAGCCAGTCGCAGCCGAGGGCCGAGACATAATCGACGATCTCCGCCGCGTCGAAGAGGGTGAATCGCGACGAGATCTGCAGGCGGTAGGTCGAGATCGGGATGCGCATCCGCTGCTATCCCGCGCTCGTCTTGGGCTTCAGGATCTGGATCGCGCCCGTCATGGCGCTGAGGGAGGCGGCGACCGAGTGATCGGGCTCGGTTGCGACCTCCTTGTGGGCCCTGAGTACGACGAGGGATTTCGCGAGCACGGGCATCCGCTCGCCGGCAACGTGCATCGGGCCGTCGGCGGCCTGTCCTGCCGAGTCGATGACCACGTCCCAGCTCGGCGCGTACTCGGCCGCGGGCAGGACGAAGTCGACGTCGACGATGTCGGCGTTGAAGTAGATCAGGAAGTTCACGTCGACGATGCGCTGGCCTCGAACGTCGCGGCCCCTGATGCCGAGGCCGTTCAGGAACACGCCCACCGATCGGCTGAGGGCGGCGTCCCATTCCTCGGGGTCCATCGCCCGGGCATCCGAGTTCAGCCAGACGATGTCGGGCAGCGGCTCGCCCTTGCCGCGTCGAACCGGCCTGCCGTCGAAGAAGCTGCGCCGCCGAAACGTCGGATGCTCCTTGCGCAGGCGGGTCAGGGCCGCGACGAACTCGTTCAACGGCGCGTCGGCGTGCTCCCAGCTGACCCAGCTGATCTCGGAGTCCTGGGCGTAGGTGTTGTTGTTGCCCTGTTGGCTGCGGCCGATCTCGTCGCCGTGCAGCAGCATGGGAACGCCCTGGCTGAGCATCAGGGTGGCCAGGAAGTTGCGCTGCTGCCGGGCGCGCATCGAGAGGATTGCGGCGTCGGTCGTGGGGCCCTCGAAGCCCGAGTTCCAGGAGCGGTTGTGGCTCTCGCCGTCGTTGTTGTTCTCGCCGTTGGCCTCGTTGTGCTTGTCGTTGTAGGAGACGAGGTCGCGGAGCGTGAATCCGTCGTGGGCCGTGACGAAGTTGATGGAGGCTACGGGGCGGCGGCCCGAGTGCTCGTAGAGGTCGGCGCTGCCGGTGAAGCGGGAGGCGAATTCGCCGAGGCTCGAGGGCTCGCCCCGCCAGAAATCGCGCACGGTGTCGCGGTACTTCCCGTTCCACTCCGTCCACTGCGGCGGGAAGTTGCCCACCTGGTAGCCGCCCGGGCCGACGTCCCACGGCTCGGCGATGAGCTTGACCTGCGAGATCACCGGGTCCTGCTGCACGAGCTCGAAGAAGCTCGACAGTCGGTCGACGTCGTAGAACTCGCGGGCCAGGGTCGACGCGAGGTCGAAGCGGAAGCCATCGACGTGCATCTCGGTCGCCCAGTAGCGCAGGGAGTCCATGATCAGCTGCAGGGAGTGCGGGTGCCTGACGTTCAGGGAGTTCCCGGTGCCCGTGTAGTCCATGTAGTACCGCTGATCGTTCTCCATCAGGCGGTA
>CANFBG010000191.1 GCA_947444785.1 Microbacteriaceae bacterium
AGCGACGACTCGAACGCCGCGTTCACGGCCTCCTTCGCCCCGTACGCGACGGGCAGCGACTTCGAGGCGATCGTCGTGGCGGTTGCGATGGCATCCGCCAGCAGGTCGGCGGCCGGCACCACGCGGGCCACCAGCCCCGAGCGCTCGGCCTCCTCGGCGCCCATGGTGCGTCCCGTGAGGATGAGCTCCATGGCCTTGGCCTTGCCGATGGCCCGGGTCAGGCGCTGGGTACCGCCCATCCCCGGGAACACGCCGAGGTTGACCTCCGGCTGGCCGAACTTCGCGGTGTCGGCCGCGAGGATGAAGTCGCACATCATCGCCAGCTCGCAGCCGCCGCCAAGCGCATAGCCGGCCACGGCCGCGATCGTGGGCGTGCGAAGGGCGGCGAATCCGTCCCACGCGGCGAAGAGCTCCCCGAGGTAGACCTCCTGGTAGGTCTTGGAAGACATCTCCTTGATGTCGGCGCCGGCTGCGAAAGCGCGCTCCGAGCCGGTGACCACAATTGCCCCGACGCCCGGGTCGAGATCGAAGAGCCGCGCCGCCTCCAGCACCTCGAGCATCAACCGCTGGTTCAGGGCGTTCAGGGCCTCGGGCCTGCTCAGGGTGATGATGCCGACGCGGCCGCGCTGCTCGACGAGGATGGTTTCGTAGGTTCCCATGCGTTCAGTTCCCAATAGTTTCGGCGACGCTGCTGCGGTCGCGGATTTCGTTGATGATTCCAGAGAAGTCCTGGCCGCCGTTCTCGCCGTCGGCGAAGCGACGGAAGATCGCGTTGGCCAGCGCCCCCATCGGGCCATCGACGCCCGTGGAGCTCATCGCCTCGGTCGCGAGGCCCAGGTCCTTGGCCATCAGGATCCCGCCGAAGCCGGGGGCATAGTCCCTGTTGGCCGGGCTTGTCGGAACGGGTCCGGGAACCGGGCAGTTCGTCGTCAGGGCCCAGCATGCCCCGGATGCATTCGAGGCGACGTCATAGAGTGCCTCGTGGCTGAGGCCGAGCTTCTCGCCCAAGACGAACGCCTCGCTGACCGCGATCATCGAAATGCCCAGGATCATGTTGTTGCAGACCTTGGCTGCCTGGCCGAGCCCCGGGCCGCCGCAGTGCACTATGCGCTTGCCCATGGCCTCGAAGAGCGGATTCGCCGTGGCGAAGTCGTCAGCGGAACCGCCGACCATGAAGGCCAGCGTCGCGGCCGCGGCCCCGACGGTTCCGCCGGAGACGGGTGCATCCAGGGCCCGATGGCCCGCGGCGATCGCCAGGTCGTTAGCGGTTCGTGCATCATCGACGGCGATGGTGGAGGAATCGATGAAGAGGGTGCCGGGGCGGGCGATGGCGAGCAGGCCGGGCGACTCGGGGGTGCCCGTGTAGGCCGCGATCACATGACTGCCCATGGGCAGCATCGTGAAGACGACGTCGGCGGTGGCGACGGCCTCCTGGGCCGAGGCGACGACGTTCACGCCGAGCGCGCGGGCCGTCTCGACGGCCGCGGGGCTGAGATCGAAGCCCGATACCGAGTAGCCGGCCTTCATCAGGTTCAGGGCCATCGGCCCACCCATGTGCCCGAGGCCGAGGAATGCGATTGCGGTGGTCATTTCGTCACTCTTTCCTGTTCAAGATTCAGTTCGGCTGAGCCCAGCGGCTCGAAATAGGCCTCCACGGCCGCGGAACTCACATCGGTCAACGACGACGGCGACCACTGGGGATTGCGGTCCTTATCGATGACCCGCGCCCGAACGCCCTCGGCGAAGTCCGCCGAGACGAGTCCGCGAAGAGACACCCGGTACTCCTGGTCGAGCGCCTCCTCCAGCGAGCCGAGCCGAGAGGCCCGACGAAGCGCCTGCAGGGTGACGGCGAGGGCCGTCGGGCTCATCGAGCTGATCCTCTCGGCCACCTCGATCTCCTCGGCAACCCCGAAGGTGCTGAGGCGCCGGATGATCTCGGTCACGGTCCCGGCGCAGAAGGCCGCGTCGACCCAGGCCTGTTTGGCGAGAAGCTCGGCGACGGGGGGCTCGGCGGAGTACTTCGCAATTGCCGCATACGCCGTCTCGGTCTGAAGCGCGGTGATCAGGGCCGGCAGCCGCTCCGACGGCACGAATGAGTCGGAGAGACCGAGGGCAATGGCGTCGCCGGCCTTCACCGAGCCCGACGTCAGGGCGACGAAGGTGCCCAACTGACCCGGCGCCCGGGACAGGAGCCAGGTTCCGCCGACGTCGGGGATGAAGCCGATCGCCGTCTCCGGCATGCCGAGCGATGACCGTTCGGTCACGACCCGGTGCGAGCCGTGCGCCGAGAGGCCGATCCCGCCGCCGAGCACGATGCCGTCCTGGATGGCGACGTAGGGCTTGGGGTAGTTCGCGATCTGCGCGATCATTCGATATTCCGCCGCCCAGTACTCGGCCGAGGCGCGGATATCGCCGCTCTTCGCGTCGTGATACAGCGAGACGATGTCACCCCCGGCGCACAGGCCGCGCTCCCCGTTGCCGGTCAGCAGAACTGTCTTGACGCGCTCGTCGGCGGCGAACTCCTCGAGCAGGTCCTGGATGATCGCGATCATCGAGCGGGACAGGGCGTTGATCGCTCGCGGTCGGTTCAGGATGATGTGGCCCAGGTGGCCGCGGCGCTCGGCGAGTACCTCGGGCGCGGTCTCGGCGCTCTCTTCTGCGGTGGTGCTCATGGGGAATCCTCCAGCAGCGCCCGGCCCACGACCAGGCGCATGATCTCGTTGGTGCCCTCCAGGATCTGGTGAACCCGGAGGTCGCGCACGACCTTCTCTATTCCATACTCGGCCAGATAGCCGTAGCCGCCGTGCAGCTGCAGCGCTGAATTGGCCGCGGTGAACGACACATCGGTGGCGAATCTCTTGGCCATTGCGCAGAGCGAGGCGGCATCCGCGTCACCCTCGTCCAGCGCGCGGGCGGCCCGGCGAAGCAGGCCGCGGGCGGCCTGCAGCTCGGTCTCCATGTCGGCGATCGTGAAGACGAGGGACTGCTGTTCGGCCAGCGGCTTGCCGAACGCCCGTCGCTGTTTGAGGTATTTCACCGTCTCATCCAGCGCCCACTGCGCGCCACCGAGGGAACAGGCGCCCATGTTGATCCGGCCGCCGTTCAGGCCCTTCATCGCCATGGTGAAGCCTTCGCCCTCCTCGCCCAGGAGGTTGCCTGCGGGCACGCGCACGTCGTCGAAGATCACCTGGCGGGTGGGCTGGGCGTTCCAGCCCATCTTCTTCTCATTCGCCCCGAAGCTGAGCCCGGGGGTGCCCGCCTCGACCACGATCGCGCTGATGCCCTTCGGTCCGGCGCCGCCCGTGCGCGCCATCACGACATACACGCTCGAGGTGCCCGCACCGGAGATGAACTGCTTGACCCCGTTGAGAACGTAGTGATCGCCGTCTCGGATGGCCGTGGTGCGAAGGCCCGCGGCATCCGAACCGGCCTCGGGCTCGGTCAGGCAGTAGCTCGAGAGCTGCTGCATCGTGGCGAGTGCCGGGATGAAGCGGTGGCGCTGCTCGTCGCTGCCGAAGCGGTCGATCATCCAGACGACCATGTTGTGAATGGAGATATAGGCGGCGATCGTCGTGTCGCCCTTGGCGAGCTCTTCGAAGATCAGCACGGCATCGCTGCGGCTGAGGCCGGAGCCGCCGACGTCCTCCTTGGCGTAGATGCCGCCGAGACCCAGCTTGCCGGCCTCCTGGAGCACGTCGACGGGAAAGTGCTTCGTTTGATCCCATTCGATGGCGTTGGGGGCCAGGGCCGTCTGGGAGAAGTCGCGAACGGCTTCGACCAGCGCCTGCTGATCGTCGGTGAGTGCATACATCGGTGGCTTAGTTCATCGTCGGGATCACGAAGGACGCGCCCTCTTTTGCGCCGGATGGCCAGCGGCTCGTGACCGTCTTCGTCTTCGTATAGAACCGGAACGAGTCCGGACCGTGCTGGTTGAGGTCGCCGAAGCCGCTCTTCTTCCAGCCGCCGAACGTGTGGTACGCGATCGGCACGGGGATCGGCACGTTCACGCCGACCATGCCGACGTTCACCCGGGCGGTGAAGTCCCGGGCGGTGTCGCCGTCGCGGGTGAAGATCGACACGCCGTTGCCGTACTTGTGATCCGACGCGAGCGCCAGGGCCTCCTCGTAGTCGTTGGCGCGCACGATGATCAAGACGGGCCCGAAGACCTCCTCCTGATAGATGTCCATATCCGGCGTCACATCATCGAACAGGGTGGGGCCTAGGTAGAAACCCATCTCGTAGCCGGTGACGACATGGCCGCGGCCGTCGGCGAGCAGCGTGGCGCCCTGGTCGATGCCGAGCTGGATGGCGGCGGTGACCCGGGTGACCGCCGCACGGTTGATGAGGGGTCCGTAGTCGACGCTCTCGTCGTGCGAGTGACCGATCTTCAGCTCTTTCACCCGCTCGAGCAGCTTGGCCGAGAGGGCGTCGGCCGTCTCCTTGCCCACGGGAACGGCGACCGAGATGGCCATGCAGCGCTCGCCGGCCGAACCGTATCCCGCGCCGATCAGGGCGTCGGCGACCTGGTCGAGGTCGGCATCCGGCATCACGATCATGTGGTTCTTGGCGCCACCGAAGCACTGGGCGCGCTTGCCGTTGGCCGCGGCCGTCTCGTAGATGTACTGGGCGATCGGAGTGGAGCCAACGAAACCGATCGCCATGACCCGCTCGTCGGTGAGCAGGGTGTCGACGGCAGCCTTGTCGCCGTTGACGACG
>CANFBG010000192.1 GCA_947444785.1 Microbacteriaceae bacterium
ATCTTCAACGGCAACATCAAGAAGGGCCAGCAGGTCGCCTGGGTGCGTCACGACGGCACCGTTCAGAACGTCAAGCTGACCGAGCTCCTGATGACCAAGGCCCTGACCCGCTTCCCGGTCGAGTCCGCGGGCCCCGGCGACATCGTCGCCGTTGCCGGCATCGAGGAGATCACCATCGGTGAGACCCTGGCCGACCCCGACGACGTTCGCCCGCTGCCGACCATCACGGTCGACGACCCGGCCATCTCGATGACCATCGGTACCAACACGTCCCCCATGGTGGGCAAGGTCAAGGGCCACAAGCTCACCGCGCGCATGGTCAAGGACCGTCTCGACCGCGAGCTCGTCGGTAACGTCTCGCTCAAGGTCGTCGACATCGGAAACCCCGCCGCCTGGGAGGTTCAGGGCCGTGGCGAGCTCGCCCTGGCCATCCTCGTCGAGCAGATGCGTCGCGAGGGCTACGAGCTCACCGTCGGCAAGCCGCAGGTAGTCACCAAGCAGGTCGATGGCAAGACGCACGAGCCGTTCGAGCACCTGACCGTTGACGCCCCGGAAGAGTACCTCGGTGCGATCACGCAGCTGCTGGCCGCTCGCAAGGGCCTGATGGACGGTATGAGTAACCACGGCACCGGCTGGGTTCGCATGGAGTTCATCGTCCCATCGCGTGGCCTCATCGGCTTCCGCACCGAGTTCCTGACCACCACGCGTGGTACCGGTATCGCCAACGCGATCTCACAGGGCTACGGCCCCTGGGCCGGTGCGATCGTCACCCGTAACAACGGTTCCATCGTCGCCGACCGCTCCGGTGTCGTCACCCCGTTCTCCATCGTCAACCTGCAGGAGCGCATGAGCTTCTTCGTAGAGCCGACGCAGGAGGTCTACGAGGGCATGGTCATCGGCGAGAACTCGCGCGCCGACGACATGGACGTCAACATCACGAAGGAGAAGCAGCTGACCAACATGCGCCAGTCGACTTCTGACACCTTCGAGCGGATGACGCCCAGCCGCAAGCTCACCCTCGAGGAGAGCCTCGAGTTCGCCCGCGAGGACGAGTGTGTCGAGGTCACCCCCGAGTTCGTGCGCATCCGCAAGGTCGAGCTCGACGCCAACGCGCGCGCCCGCTCCACCGCGAACCTGAAGCGCGCCAACAACAGCTAGTCGATCTGTTCAGCTTTTTCGCAATACCCCGGTCAATAATGACCGGGGTATTGCTGTTTCAAGTGGTTTCAGTCATCTGATCGGTGGCCGGGAGCACTCTTGCTCAGCCAAAGGAGAACACATCATGTCCAGTATTCGAACCCGCCTGCTCGTCCCCATGCTCGGTGCACTCATCGCCGTCCCGTTGCTCGCCGCGTGCTCCACCGACCAGATCAACCAGGTCGCCAGCAACGTCGCCTCCCAGGCCGGAAGTGCCAGCGTCGACGTCAATCCCACCGGTGTTCCGAACGGCTTTCCCGCCGAGATCCCCCTGATTGCCGGACCGGTCTCCAACGGAGTGAGCGCGGGCGTCGCCCAGGGGCAGGGCTGGACCGTCAAGGTCACGCCGGCCGACCCCGCGACCGCCCTGGCCAGCATCGTCGACCAGCTGAAGGCCGCGGGCTTCACCACGTCTTTCACCGGGGCAGCCAACGGCTACGGGGTCGCCACGTTCGAGAACGGAACCTACAACGTGATCGTGACCACGACATCCAGCTCGGCCACGTACGTCGTTACGAAGCTGTAGTCAGGCTGCCTTCGCGCACCGGGGCGCTCGGCTTCACTGCCGGGGGTCCCGAGCGGCGAACGGTGCGCACGAAGATCACGATGACCGGCACGAAGTAGGCCAGCCAGACGGCGGCCTCGAGCCAGGTGGTAACGGGGGAGAAGTTCACAGTGCCCTTCAGCAGCATCCCGTACCAGCTGTCCGTGGGGATCGCTGTGCTCACGTCGAAGGCGATCGAATTCGCGCCCGGCAGGATGCCGGCCTTCTGGAGGTCGCCGACGCCGTCAGCCAGCACGCCGGCGGCAAGAACGAGGAGCAGTCCACCGCTCCAGGCGAAGAAGCGGGCAAGATTGATCTTGACCATGCCGCGGAAGATCAGCCAGCCCAGCACCGCCGCCGTCGCTATGCCTAGGGCCGCGCCCAGTAGCGGGAAGGTACTCGCGCCGCTGAACTGCGCCGCCGAGAAGATGAAGAGTGCGGTCTCGATGCCCTCTCGTCCGATGGCCAAAAAGGCAACGAGAACCAGTCCGAGACCAGCCCCGGCGAGATGCCGATCGATGTCGCCGGTCAGGTTGCCTTTGAGGTGGCGGGCGGTCTTCAGCATCCAGAAGACCATGACCGTGACGAGCGCGGTGGCAAGAACCGCGACGGTGCCGCCGATGGCCTCCTGCGCGGATTCCGAGAGGTCGGCCGTGCCATAGGTGAGCGCAGCTCCGACGGCGAGAGAGAGTGCGACAGCGAGTCCAACGCCGGCCCAGATGCGGGGGATGACATCGCGGCGGTCGATCTTGACGACATAGGCGACGAGAATCCCGATGACGAGAGCGCCTTCGAGACCCTCTCGGATGCCGATCATGAAGTTCGCAAGCACAGCTGGACCATTTTCGGACTCGGGCCCGGTTCGATCCGAGGATCCTCGCCGGGCAATGCAGGTGAATAATTGGTAAGGCTAACCTTACTATGGATGGCGCACGCGCGCATGTCCGGCGGCTAAAGTGGCACCGTGAAAGAAAAGGAATCAATGGCAATGCGAGTCGCCGGCTGGATCATGGGGCTGGCGCTCGGCGTCGTGTTCGGAGTTCTCGGAACGGTCGTCAGCCAGTCATCCGTCAACGTTCTCGGCGTCTTCGACCTCCCGTACGGCCTGATCATCGCCCTGGTTGCGGTCGCCCTGCTTCTCGTCGGCCTCCGGCTGGTGCTGACGTCCCGAATCGGCGCGATCTTCGCCGCCGTCGGGGTGCTGGCCGCCCTGGGCTTCCTGTCGCAGCCGAGTGTGGGCGGATCCGTTCTGGTTCCAGCCAACATCGCGGGTTACGTCTGGATTCTGGGCCCCAGCGTCATTGCGCTCATCGTCCTCGCGTGGCCGCGAACGGCTCGGCGCCCTCGGCCTGAGGCCCCGGCCGCCGAGCCCCGGGACCTGCCTGCAGATGCGCCCCAGGCTTAGGAATTAGACTATTGAGGTTGACCCGCTGCGGGTCGACAGTGAAGGGAACTAACGCACCGTGACGTACGTCATCGCACTGCCCTGCGTGGATCTGAAAGACCGTGCCTGTATCGACGAGTGTCCCGTCGACTGCATCTACGAGGGAGAGCGCTCGCTCTACATTCACCCCGACGAGTGTGTGGACTGCGGTGCGTGTGAGCCCGTCTGTCCCGTCGAGGCCATCTACTACGAAGACGACCTCCCCGAGGTCTGGGCCGACTACTACAAGGCGAACGTCGAGTTCTTCGACGACCTGGGTTCGCCCGGAGGCGCGGCCAAGACCGGCGTGATCGCCAAGGATCATCCCGTCATCATGGCTCTGCCGCCCCAGATCCACAGCGAGAACTAGGTGGCGCTCGGCGCTCTCCCGGACTATCCCTGGGACGCCATGGCCCCCTATGCGGCAACGGCGAGGCGGCATCCCGACGGGATCGTCGACCTGTCGATCGGCTCGCCGGTCGACCCCACCCCCGATGTCCTGAAAGCTGCGCTGATCGCAGCGACGGATGCGCACTCCTACCCGCAGACCGCAGGGACACCCGAGCTGCGGCGTGCGATCGTCGAGTGGTTCGCCCGGCGTCGCGGCGTCAGCGGTCTCGGCGATCAGGCGGTGCTCCCGACCATCGGCTCGAAGGAGCTCGTTGCCTGGCTGCCATTCATGCTCGGCCTCGGCGAGGGCGACATCGTCGTGCACCCGAAAGCCGCCTATCCGACCTATGCGGTGGGGGCCACCTTCGCCGGTGCCACCGCGGTCGCATCCGATGACCCCGCAGACTGGCCCGAGGGCACCCGTCTCGTCTGGCTGAACTCGCCCGGCAATCCGGATGGTGCCGTGCTCGATTTCCGCCAGTTGGCCGCGGCCGTCGCGCGGGCCAGAGAGCTCGGAGCAGTGCTGGCCAGCGACGAATGCTATGCGGAGCTGGGCTGGGACGGCCGCTGGGCCAGTGAGCGCGTGCCGAGCCTGCTGGATGATCGCGTGACCGGCGGAGACAACACGAACCTGCTGGCCGTGTACTCCCTGAGTAAGCAATCCAATCTGGCGGGGTACCGGGCTGCATTCGTGGCGGGCGATGAACTCCTGATCGAGCGGCTGCTCACCGTGCGCAAGCATGCGGGCATGATCCCGCCCGCGCCGGTGCAGGCCGTCATGGTCGCGGCTCTGGGCGATGACCTGCACGTAGCGGCACAGAAGGAGCTGTATCGCGCCAGGCGCGACGTGCTGCGCCCGGCCGTCGAGGCGTTCGGGCTCCGGATCGATCGCAGTGAGGCCGGGCTGTACCTCTGGGCGACGGCCGGCGTCGACGCCTGGGACACGATTGCGCGCCTTGCAGAGCTGGGGATTCTCGCGGGTCCCGGCCACTTCTATGGGGAGCACTACCCCCGCCATGTGCGGCTGTCCCTCACGGCGACCGACGAGCGGATCGCCGCCGCCGCGGGACGCCTGTCGGCCTCTGCCTGAGCCTTCCTGGCACATTTTGTGGACAAGGGACAACGCAT
>CANFBG010000193.1 GCA_947444785.1 Microbacteriaceae bacterium
AGGTCAACGCCTCGTGACGGCGGGCCAGGTCTGCGACAGCCACACACCACTCGCGGGTCTGGGCTGGGTCGAAATACATCTTGAGGCTCACCCCCAAGACGACTCTAGGCACTGTCAAAGCACTCATGATCAGGCTATGTTCTCGTAATCGGAGAGCACGGCGACCTTCTCGGCCGAGGCTGATGACTCATCGAACGTGTAGGTCAGCCACTCCCGGGCAAGGCGGCGGGCCAGCTCGATGCCCACGACGCGCTGGCCGAAAGTGAGCACCTGGGCGTTGTTGCTGAGCACGCCTCGCTCGACGGAGTAGCTGTCGTGCGCCGTGACGGCGCGAATGCCCGCGACCTTGTTCGCCGCGATGGCGACGCCGAGGCCCGTGCCACAGACGAGAAGGGCGCGGTCGGCCTTGCCCGCCGCGATCATCTCGGCCGCGGCGATCGCAACCGTCGGATACGCGGTGTGACTGGCGGCGTCGACACCCACATCGAGAACAGACTCGACGAGGTCGCTGCCCTCGAGGTCGGCCTTGAGGATCTCCTTATAGGTGAATCCGGCGTCGTCGCTTCCGACGATGATCCGCAGTTTGGCGCTCATTTGCTTGCTTCCTGTGTGCTGGTGTTCAATACCTTCGCAACGGCGGCAATCGCCAGGGAGAGGGAGACAGCGCCCGGGTCGGGGCTGCCAAGACTTTTTTCCATATGCGGGCGAGCCCGGCCGATCTTGGGCAGCAGGTCGCTCGTGGCCGCCGCCGCGTCAGCCGCAACGTGCACGGCGAGGTTCCAGGACTCCCCCGTCGACAGCCCGAGAACGGCGGACTCGCCCAGTGAATCGGCGACGGGCGACAGGACATCGACCATGGTCTTGTCGCCGAGCTGGGCCTTGCCGAACTGGGAGATGGCGGCCAAGGCGGCCGACACCCCCGCGGCGACGTCCGTCGCGGTCGGCTTCGACTCGTCGCCGACCGAGGCTGCGACGGCATTCAATGCCAGTCCCCAGAGGGCGCCGGAGGTTCCGCCGGCGCGGTCAGCCCAGGCGTCGCCCGCGCGCTGCAGGATGCTGCCGGCACCGGCACCGCGTTCTGCCGCATCGGTGGCGGCGATGAGAGCCGCTGTCGCCCCGCGCTGCATGCCGATCCCGTGATCGCCGTCACCGGCGATCGAGTCGAGTCGGCCGAGCTCGTCGACGTTCTCATCGACCATGTCCTTGATAGCGCGGATGCTCGCGAGCACCGCCACGCCGGCAGCCTGGGACTCGTCGGAGGCCAGGGCCATGACGTCCTGTTCCTCGGCTCCCGCCTGACTGTCGCCTTCTTCGGCGGCGAGTTGCGCGGTGACGCTGCCCTTGCGGTAGGCCGCGGCGTAGGCCGGGGCCGTCCACGCCGACTCGAGCTCGGCATCGAGCCAGAACAGCGTCAGGGAGACGCCGGCCATCTGGAAGCTCGTGACGAGCTCCCCGACGTCGGGTTCGACGATCACGACACCGGCGGCCTCCAGAAGCCGGGCCACGCTGCCGTACAGCACGAAGAGTTCCTCGTACTTGACCGATCCGAGGCCGTTCAGGATGACGCCGATGCGTGACCCGGCAGGCGAGGAGATGCTCGCGGGGCGGGCTTCGAGCAGGCTCTCGACCAGCAGTTCGGCCAGGCCGTGGGCCGAGGGGATGTCGAGTTCGTCGATGCCGGGCTCGCCGTGGATTCCCATTCCCACGGCCATCCGGCCTTCAGGAACAGTGAACAGCGGCGCGGAGGCTCCGGGCAGGGTGCAGCCGGAGAAGGCCACACCGAAAGATTGTGTGCGCTCGTTGGCGCGGTCGGCCAATGCCCAGACCTCGTCGAGGCTCGCGCCGCCCTCGGCAGCCCAGGCGGCCGCTCGGAAGACGGCCAGGTCGCCGGCGATTCCGCGGCGCTTGTGCTTCTCGGCCAGGGATGCGCTGAAGATGTCATCGGTCACGGCGACGGTGCGGCACGGGATGCCTTCGGCAATCAGCCGAGCCTGGGCCTGGTCGAAGTTGAGAACGTCCCCGGCGTAGTTGCCGTAGGTGAAGAGCACGCCGGACCCGGAGTTGACGGCCTTGGCGACGGTGTAGATCTGCTGGGCGGAAGGCGAGGCGAAGAGGTTTCCCATCGCGGCACCGTGTGCCAGGCCCGGGCCGACGAGGCCGGAGAAGGCCGGGTAGTGGCCTGAGCCGCCGCCGATCACGATTGCGACCTGAGAATCGGGGGTGCGGGCGGCGCGAATGACACCGCCGTTGACCTTCTTCACGAGAGCCTTGTTCGCGGCGACGAAGCCGTCGATCAGCTCGTCGGCGAATTCGACGGGGTCGTTGTATAGGTACGTCATGGGGAAGTGCGCCCTCCAAAAGGGGAAACAGGTTTTTAGGATTCGGAAGCCGCTGGTTTTAGGCTGTTCTCGACGCGCTGCTGCTGCGTCGAGGTTGCCTGGTCGGCATCGTCAGGAAGAAGCTGGCGACGCCGACCGGGCGCTGCTACTGAGTAGTGCTCCTCAGCGGCAGTGGTGAGGCGTGACTACTTGGTGAGGCTGAACGATCCGTAGTTCGCGATGTTGTCCTTGTTGATCAGGACACAGTCGAAGGACTGCTTCTCGGTCGTGACGCCGGTCTTGCCGGTCTTCAGGAACGAGTCGGCCTGGTCGACAGCGGCGGCCGCGAAACTCGCGACGGGCTGGAGAACCGTGTAGGCCAGGCTGCCGTCCTTGACACCGGCTGCGGCGTCGGGCGAACCATCGAAGCCACCGACGATGACGTCCGTGCGGCCGGCTTCCTTCAGTGCAGCGATCGCGCCGAGGGCCATGGTGTCGTTGCCGGAGATGACGGCGGTGACGTCAGGGTGTGCGGCGAGGAGCGTCTGCATCTTGTCGTGGCCCTGCTTCTGGTCCCAGTTTCCGACCTCCTGGCCGACGAGCTTCAGGTCGGGGTACTGCGAGAGGACCGTGGCGAAACCGTTGGAACGGGTCGCTGCGTTGTTGTCGCTCGGCTTGCCCTTGAGCTCGACGTAAACGCCCTTGCCGCCGGTTGCCTTGACGAACTCGGCAGCGCCGATTGCGGCACCCTGAGCGTTGTTGGAAACGAGCTGCGACTTGGCGATGCCCTCCTGGTTGATCTCCGCGTTCACGAGGAACACGGGGATTCCGGCGGTGACGGCCTTCTGAACGGCACCGATCGAGCCACTGGCGTCAGCCGGGTCGAGGATGATCGCAACCGACTTGTTCGTGATGGCGGTGTCGATCAGGTCGGACTCGAGCTTGGTGTCGGCCTTGTGTGCCGCGATGTTGGTCGTGTAGCCGAGCTTCTTGGCTTGAGCCGAGGCAGCGTCGCCTTCAGCGGTCCAGTACGGGTTGGCCGGGTCGTTCACGATGATGCTGATCAGGCCACCGGAGGTGGCCGCCGCGGTGGAGCCGGACGTAGTGCTGCCGGTAGATGCGGAGCATCCGGCCAGAAGAACGACGGTGGCTACTACTGCAAGCGCTGCTGCTGCTTTGCGAAACATGCTGCTGTCCTTTCGGGATGGTGAGGTGCTCACCGGCGAGGTGCCGGTGCGCGTTCTTCTCTTCGTCAGGCTCCGACTCTTGTCGGAACCTCAGGCGATGAGGAAGCTGTTGGGGGTGACGGAAGGGGTGCCGCCACGGGGGCCTTGCGGGCCGTGTACTGCACCGCGTTCAGGAGCACGGCCAGGACGATCACGGCGCCCTTGAAGATCATCTGCCAGTACTCGGAGATGCCGATGATGACCAGACCATCCGAGAGGAAGCCGATGACGAACGCGCCGAGGAGTGTCCCACGAACGGTTCCCTTGCCGCCCATGAGGCTGGCCCCACCGATGACCACGGCCGCGATGGCGGTGAGCTCGAAGGTGTTTCCCGCGGTGGGGTTGGCCGAGGTGAGCTCGGAGGCGATGACGACACCGGCGATCGCGGCGCAGACCCCGGAGAGCACGTAGACGCGGATCTTGACCTTCTTGACGGGGATGCCCGACAGCTCGGCTGCCCGCTCGTTGCCGCCCGAGGCGTAGACCCAGCGGCCGAAGACCGTTCGGTTCAGCACACCGCTGGCGATGATCGCGAGCACGATCATCACGATCACGCCGGTGGGGATGCCGAAGATGCGGTCGAAGCCCAGGTGGTTGAAGCCCGTGTTGCCCAGCGCGTCCTGACCCTGCAGGTCGGGGTAGGTCAGGCCACCCGTGATCAAGAGGGCCGCGCCACGCACGACGTAGAGCATGCCGAGGGTCGCGACGAAGGGGGCGACCTTGAAGCGGGAGATCAGGATGCCGTTGATGAGGCCGACGAATGCTCCCGTGGCCAGGGCGACGACGACGACCACCCAGACGGAGGGGAAGAGTTCGATTCCGAGCGCCGGAATCGAGACGCCCTGCATCATCCAGCCGGCAACCACACCGCTGAGACCGACGGTCGAGCCGACCGACAGGTCGATTCCGCCGTTCAGGATGACCATCAGCATTCCGATGGCGAGAATGGCGAAGACGGCGACGTGGGCCGACATCTGCAGCAGGTTGTTCACCGTGAAGTAGTTGGGCGACAACGAGGAGAAGACGATGATGATGGCGATGAGGGCGAAGAACGCCCG
>CANFBG010000194.1 GCA_947444785.1 Microbacteriaceae bacterium
GGAGCGGAGACGAGAACCTTCTTGGCGCCGGCGGCGATGTGCTTGCGGGCGGCAGCGGCATCCGTGAAGAAACCGGTGGACTCGATGACGATGTCGACACCCAGCTCGCCCCACGGCAGGTTGGCGGGATCGCGCTCGGCGAAGACCAGGATCGGCTTGCCGTTGACGACGATCTTGTCGCCGTCGAGCTCCACCGTGGCGTTCAGACGGCCATTGATCGAGTCGTACTTCAGGAGGTGGGCAAGAGCCTTGTTGTCGGTGAGGTCGTTGACCGCGACAATCTCGAAGTCTGCGCCCTTGGCCAGTGCCGCGCGGAAGTAGTTGCGTCCAATACGACCGAAGCCGTTGATGCCGATCTTGACAGTCACGTGATGTTCTCCATGAATGGTGGGCGGCCCGAAACGGACCGCACGGTGGGGTGGGCTTGAAGGCGGCTGCGCCGGATCACGCGACCCGGCGCAACCATTGCGCTACGAGAGTAGCAGGAGGCCTGAAGTCTTTTCGCGTGCCGCGGCGAGACGCAGGGCTACATTCTCCCAGTTGGCGACGTTCCAGAACGCCTTGACGTAGTCGGCCCGGACGTTGAGGTAGTCGAGGTAGTACGCGTGCTCCCAGACGTCGAGCATGAGCAGCGGCACGGTGCCGGCCGCCATGTTGGACTGCTGGTCGAACAGCTGCTGGATGATGAGGCGCTGGCCGATGGAGTCCCACGCGAGAACGCTCCAGCCGGAACCCTGCACGCCCATGGCGACAGCGGTGAAGTGCGCCTGGAACTTCTCGAAGGAGCCGAAGAACTCGTCGATAGCGGCGGCGAGCTCGCCCTCGGGAGTGCCGCCCGCATCCGGACCCATGTTGGTCCAGAAGATCGAGTGGTTCACGTGGCCGCCGAGGTTGAACGCGAGGTCCTTCTCCAGCTTGTTCACGGCGCCGAGGCTTCCGGCGTCGCGGGCTTCGGCGAGCTGCGCTAGCGCAGCGTTCGCACCGGTCACATAGGCCTGGTGATGCTTGGTGTGGTGGAGCTCCATGATCTTGCCGCTGATGCTGGGGGCAAGGGCTGCGTAGTCGTAGGGAAGCTCGGGCAGGGTGTAGTCAACCATTGATATCTCCTCGTAGTGTGTGCCGCACGGGAGAGCCCGGCGGCAGAGAGTGACCTGATCAGTCTACTGATGTCAACGCAGGCGGGCTCGGATTGTTCCGGGAGGGACTCAGTCGTCGAGGTCCGGCGGAAGGTTGGCGTCGGTTCCGGGGATCCCGGTGTCCTGCGCCTTCTTGTCCGCCATGGCCAGGAGGCGACGCACGCGCCCGGCGATGGCATCCTTGGTCATCGGCGGGTCGGCGTGGTGGCCGAGTTCGTCGAGGCTGGAGTCGCGGAAGTTCAGCCGCAGCTCACCGGCGTAGCGAAGATGCTCGGGAACATCCGAGCCGAGGATCTCGAGCGCACGCTCGACCCGGGAACAGGCGGCCACGGCGGCCTGGGCCGAGCGGCGCAGGTTCGCGTCATCGAAATTCACGAGGCGGTTCGCCGTGGCGCGAACCTCGCGCCGCTGCCGCATGTCCTCCCACGTCACGACGGCCTTCTCGGCGCCCATCAGAGACAGGATGCGCGCGATCGCCTCGCCGTCCCGGATCACGACGCGGTGCACCCCGCGCACCTCCCTGGCCTTGGCAGGCACCCGGAGCCGCGCCGCAGCTCCGACGAGGGCCATGGCGCTCTCGTTTCCCGGGCAGGTGACCTCGAGTGCTGCGGAACGACCGGGGTCGGTGAGAGTTCCGTTGGCGAGGAACGCGCCGCGCCACACGGCGGACAGCTCCTCCTGGGAGCCCGTGGTGAGTCGGTTGGGCAGGCCTCTGATAGGGCGGCGTCGGGCGTCCAGCAGGCCGGTCTGGCGGGCGAGGGTCTCGCCGCCATCGATCACTCGAACCAGGTAGCTGGGTGTGCGGCGCTGGCCGGAGGGCTGAACCAGCATCACATCGCCCCGCACCCCGTAGAGCTCGGCGAGATCGCGACGAACCCGCTTGACGAGGTCCTGGGTCTCCAGCTCACTCTCGATGGCGATCCGGTTCGAGATCATGTGCAACCCACCGGAAAACCTCAGAATCGTGGCGAGCTCGGCGGCGCGGAGGTTCGTCTTGTTGGTGACGACGCTCGTGAGTTCCTGTTTGACATCGGCGGTGAGGGCCAATCTCTGTCCAATCGTTGTAGGGCCTGAAGTGCACGCCAGCGCCTCGTGAGCGCGCCGTGCCTTCAGCCTGGGAAGTGCGGTGCCTGGGGTTATTCGCGACCGAGGTCGCGGTGCTTGAGGTTGACGGCCACACCGGGGTTGGCGGCGATCAATTCGGCAAGTTTTGTAGCCACGGCCACGGAGCGGTGCTTACCGCCGGTGCAGCCCACGGCGATCGTCACGTGACGCTTGTTCTCGCGCTGGTAGCCGGCCAGCACCGGTTCCAGTGCGTGGGCGTAGCTCTCGATGAACTCCTGGGCGCCGGTCTGGGCCAGCACGAATTCGCTGACGTCGGCGTCGAGCCCCGTGCTGGAGCGCAGGGCGGGGATCCAGAACGGGTTCGGCAGGAAGCGGGCATCGGCAATCATGTCGGCATCGGCCGGGGCGCCGTACTTGAAGCCGAAGCTCATCACGGTGACCTGGACCCCGGGCGTGTCCTGCTCGGCGAAAGACTCGGCGATGCGGGTGGCGAGCTGGTGGATATTCAGGTCGCTCGTGTCGATGATGAGATCGCTCGACTCCCGGATCGGACTGAGCCGCGTGCGCTCCAGGGCGATTCCATCAAGGATCGTGCCGTTGCCCTGAAGCGGATGCGGGCGACGAACCTGCTCGAAGCGGCGCACGAGGGCCGCATCCGTGGCTTCGAGAAAGAGCACCCGGAGTTGTCCGCCGCTGTCGCGAAGGCCCTGGATAATCTCCTGCAGTTCCGAGAAGAAGTTGCGTCCCCGCACGTCGACGATCGCGGCGATCCGAGGCAGCGTGGAGCCCGCCTTTTCTGCCAGGTCGACCAGGGGGCGAAGCATCTGGGGCGGCAGATTGTCCACGACATACCAGTCGAGGTCCTCCAGTGCATTGCCGACGGTCGAGCGCCCGGCTCCTGACATACCGGTCACGATCAGGACTTCCTGGGGAGGTGTCATGTCGGGGGTCATTCAAGGCCTTTGCAGCTGGACGTGCCGGGGATGGCGACTGGGAGTTGATTCCGCCTTGCTAAGACTACCGACTGGCCGCGGGGTGCAGGTGAGTATGAACGGTCTCAGCGAGCACCGGACCGACCCCCTTGACTTCTGCAATCGCCGATGCGGGTGCCTTCTTCAGCTCGGTGACGGAGCCGAAATGGGTCAGGAGCTGCTTTATTCGCGCCGGTCCAAGACCCGGCACGTCGGAAAGAATTGACGAGATGTCCTTCCGTCGCTTGACCCGCTGGTGCGTGATGGCGAAGCGGTGGGCCTCGTCGCGCAGGCGCTGAAGGAGGAACAGCGCCTCGCTGCCTCGCGGCAGGATGACGGGGTAGTCCGAGTCGGGCAGCCAGATCTCTTCCAGCCGCTTGGCCAGGCCGCACAGGAAGATGCCCGTGACGCCGGATTCGAGAAGGGCGCGTTGCGCGGCCTGCACCTGAGGCTGGCCGCCGTCGACCACGAGCAGCTGCGGCGGGTAGGAGAACCGCTTCGCGGCGGTGTCGCTCTCGCTGCGCTCGGTTCCCTCCCGAAGGTAGCCGAGGCGTCGGGTGATCACCTGGTAGATCGACTCGGTGTCATCCGTCGACTCGGCGATGCTGAACCGCCGGTACTGGTCTTTTCGTGGAAGCCCGTCTTCGAAGACGACCATGGATGCCACGATGTTCGTGCCGCCGAGGTGCGACACATCGAAGCACTCCATGCGAAGCGGGGCCTCATCCATGCCGAGGGCCTGCTGGATATCGGTCATGGCCGCGCTCCTGGCCACGAAGTCGGCGCTGCGTCTCGTCTTGTAAAGCATCAGGGCGTGCATCGCATTCAGCTTGGCCGTCTGCATGAGCGCTGCCTTCTCGCCCCGCTGGGCCGTGCGCAGCACGACCTTCCCCCGCGTCTTCCGCAGTCCCGACAGCCAGGTCTCGAGTTCTGCCGTGTCCTCGGGTAGCTCAGGCACGATGATCTCCCGCGGCGGCTCGTCGGTTCCCTCGTACGCGGTCGCAAGAATCGAGTCCACGAGCTCGGCGGTCGACAGGTCGAGCTCCTTGTCGACAGTGAACTGACGAACGCCCCGGATGCGGCCGCCACGCACGATGAACTGCTGCACGGCCGCGGCCAGCTCGTCGTGCTCGATGCCGAACAGGTCGGCATCCACGCCATCGGTCAGCACGACGGCGCTCTTGGCCAGGACCGCGTCGAGGGACTGCAGCTGGTCACGGTACTTGGCGGCGGCCTCGTAGTCCTGCACGGCCGCGGCATCCTTCATGCGATGGGTGATCTCCGTGACGAACCGGGAGTCCCCGCCGGCCATGAAGGCGACGAAGTCGTCGACGATCGCGCGGTGTTCGGCGATCGTGACCTTGCCCGAGCAGGGGCCGCCACAGCGACCGA
>CANFBG010000195.1 GCA_947444785.1 Microbacteriaceae bacterium
CGCTCGGGCCTGCCGCTGACGACCGTTCATCGCCTGGTGCACGAGCTCGAGCGAAACGCCGCCCTGGTGCGCGGCAGTGATGGCGACTACGAGATCGGCAGCAAGATCTGGCGGCTCGGCATCCTCGCCTCGGTGCACGCCGATCTCCGCGAGGTCGCGCTGCCCTACATGGAGGACGTCTACGAGCTGGGCGACGCCGCCGTGCAGATCGCCGTGCTCGACGGGCTCCGCTGCCTGATCGTGGAGCGCATCGCCGGCAGCCGCACCATGAGCGTGCAGAGCAAGCCCGGCTCGCGCCTGCCGCTGCACGCCACCGGCGTCGGCAAGGTGCTGCTGGCGTTCGGCAGCCACGAGCTGCAGGATGCGGTGCTGAACTCCCTCGACCGCTTCACCGAGCGCACGATCACGGATGCGCCCACGCTCAGCGCCCAGCTGGCCACCATCAAGCTGCAGGGGTTCGCTCAGACGCGCGAGGAGCTCGAGGCGGGGGCGGTATCGATCGCCGTGCCCCTTCGAGGAAAGGGCGGGCGGGTGATCGCCGCCCTCGGCATCGTCGCCCCGAGCGATGGCCGCGACATCTCGAGGATGCTCCCCGTCATGCAGGTGACGGCGGCGGCCCTGAGCAGGAAACTCGTCGACACCGGACTGGGGCTGGCGTCCCGGCTGCACTCCGAATAGCCTTCCGTTATTCGGAATAGACCTTGGAAAACAGGCCGCCGATGAAGTTATCTGGAGCCACACGGTCGCGCGGAAACCAGGGCGCGGTATTCAAGGGAGAATCATGGCACGAGTAGTCCGCGGCACCCCGCGCACCCCCATCGACATCGTTGACGGCCTCGCCGACCTAGGCGTCGCGACAGTGCACGAGTCGCAGGGCCGCATCGGCCTCCTCGACACCCGTCTCCGGCCCATCTTCCCGGCCAAGATCGCCGGCAACGCCCTGACCTGCGAGGTCGCCCCCGGTGACAACTGGTCGATTCACGTGGCCGTCGAGCAGGCCCAGCCCGGGGACATCCTCGTGGTCACGCCGACGAGCCCGAGCGAAGACGGCTACCTCGGCGATCTGCTCGCCGAGAGCCTCCTGGCCCACGGCGTGCGCGGGCTCGTCATCGACGCCGGCGTCCGCGACGTGGCAACCCTCACCGAGATGAACTTCCCCGTCTGGTCGAAGGCCATCGGCTCGCAGGGCACCGTGAAAGAGACCATCGGCAACGTGCAGGTGCCGATCGTGATCGCCAACCAGTACGTTCGACCGGGAGACGTCATCGTCGCCGATGTCGACGGCGTCGTCGTGGTTCGCCGGGAGGATGCGGCATCCGTACTTGCCAAGGGCCGTGAGCGCGAGGCGAACGAGACCGCGAAGCGAGCGCGCCTGGCAGGCGGCGAGCTCGGCCTCGACATCTACAGCATGCGCGAGCGCCTCGCCGCCAAGGGCCTCGTCTACGAGGACTACCAGGAATGACCAGCTCCCAGATCGCCGTCCCGTGCTCGGTGATGCGCGGCGGAACCTCCAAGGGCCTCTTCTTCCTCGAGGCTGACCTGCCCGCCGACCGTGCCGCCCGCGACACCTTCCTGCTCGCCGCTATGGGTTCCCCCGATGTGCGTGAGATCGATGGCATGGGCGGCGGCCACCCGTTGACGTCCAAGGTCGCGGTCGTCTCCCGCTCCAGTCGTGACGGCATCGACGTCGACTACCTGTTCCTGCAGGTCTGGCCGGACCGGGCCGAGGTCAGCGACCAGCAGAACTGCGGCAACATCCTCGCCGGCGTCGGGCCGTTCGCCATCGAGAAGGGCCTGATCGACGCCGTTGACGGCGTCACGCCGGTTGCGATCTTCATGGTGAACACCGACTCGAAGGCGACGGCGTTCGTCGAGACCCCGGGCGGCATCGTGAACTACGCCGGCACTGCGCGCATCGATGGCGTTCCCGGAACGCACGCCCCGATCAACATCAACTTCGAGGATGTCGCCGGCTCCAGCTGCGGATCTCTCCTGCCCACCGGCAACGTCGTCGACGTGGTCAACGGCATCCAGGTCACCTGCATCGACAACGGCATGCCGGTCGTCTGCCTGAACGCCTCCGACTTCGGCATCACGGGCTACGAGAGCCCGGCCGAGCTCGAGGCGAACGCCGACCTCAAGGTGCGCGTCGAGGAGATCCGCCTGCTGGTGGGTCCGATGATGAACCTGGGCGACGTCACCAACAAGACCGTGCCCAAGATGAGCCTGCTGTCACCGGCCGTGGATGGCGGGCTGCTCAGCACGCGAACCTTCATCCCGCACCGCGTGCACGAGTCCATCGGCGTTCTCGGCGCAGTCTCGGTCGCCACCGCCTGCATGCTGCCGGGAAGCGTGGCCGCCCAGATCGCCGGTCTCACCACGATAGGCAGCAGCCTCGAGGTCGAGGTCGAGCACCCCTCGGGCTTCTTCACCGTCCAGATGGAGGTGGACAACTCCACCGGCACCCCGGTCGTGACCAAGTCCGCCCTCCTGCGTACCGCCCGCATGCTCATGTCGGGTTCAATCTTCGTCCTCGAATCCTCCTGGGAGACCGCATGATCATCGACTGCCACGGCCACTACACAACGGCCCCCGAGCTGCACAACCAGTGGCGCATCGACCAGCTCGCCGCCTTCGCCGCGGGCCTGCCGAGCCCCGCGTATCCGAAGATCTCAGACGAGATCATCATCGAGTCGATCGAGTCGAACCAGCTGCGCCTCATCACCGAGCGCGGCACAGACCTGACGATCTTCTCCCCGCGTGCATCCGCCATGGGCCACCACGAGGGCGACCAGCGCATCAGCCTCGAGTGGACTTTTCGCTGCAACAACCTCATCAAGCGCGTCGTCGACCTGTTCCCGGAGACCTTCATCGGCGTCGGCCAGCTGCCCCAGTCGCCGGGCGCCGACCTCACCGAGACCATCAAGGAGCTCGAGCGCTGTGTCAACGAGCTCGGCTTCATCGGCGTGAACCTGAACCCCGACCCCAGCGGCGGCATGTGGCAGACGCTGCCCCTGACGGATAAGTACTGGTATCCGCTGTACGAGAAGATGGTCGAGCTCGACGTTCCGGCCATGATCCACGTCTCGGCATCCTGCAACGTGAACTTCCACGCCACGGGTGCGCACTACATGAACGCCGACACGACCGCGTTCATGCAGCTGCTGCAGGGCGACCTTTTCGGCGACTTCCCGACGCTGCGCTTCCTGATTCCGCACGGCGGCGGCGCGGTGCCGTACCACTGGGGTCGCTACCGGGGCCTGGCCGACATGCTCAAGCAGCCCAACCTGTCGACGCACCTGATGAACAACGTCTTCTTCGACACCTGCGTCTACCACCAGCCGGGCATCAACCTGCTGCTGGAGGTCATCGACAACAAGAACATCCTGTTCGGCTCCGAGATGATCGGCGCCGTGCGCGGAATCGACGCCACGACGGGGCAGTACTTCGATGACACGAAGCGCTACATCGACGCCGCCGCGATCACCGAAGATGAGCGCAACAGCATCTTTGCCGGCAACACCCGGGCTGTGTTCCCGCGCCTCGACGCCCAGCTGACGGCGCGCGGACTGTGAGCACCGCCGCCGCAGCCGCGCCATCCGCCGCCGGGCCCGCCTTCGTGAAGGATGCCGACTGGCTCGACTGGCACCCCAACCCGTCCAAACCGAAGTTCGTCGTGCCGGCCGGCGCCGTCGACGCGCACTGCCACGTCTTCGGCCCCGGCGACATCTTCCCGTTCGCCCCCGAGCGCAAGTACACCCCCTGCGATGCCAGCCGCGAGCAGCTGTTCGCGCTGCGTGACTTCCTGGGCTTCTCCAAGAACGTCGTCGTGCAGGCGACGTGCCACGGGGCCGACAACAGCGCCCTGCTCGACGTGCTCGAGCACTCCGACGACCGCGCTCGCGGGGTCGTCACCGTCAAGGCCGATGTCACGCACGAGGAACTCGCCCGCATGCATGCACTCGGCGTGCGCGGCGTGCGCTTCAACTACGTCAAGCGCCTGGTCGACCCGAAGCCCGACGAGTACTACCGCCAGATCATCGAGAAGATCCGCCCGCTGGGCTGGCACGTGGTGCTCTACTTCGAGCCGGCTGATCTTGAACAGAAGTGGGACTTCTTCACGAGCTTGAACATCCCCATCGTGATCGATCACATGGGTCGCCCCGACGTCACAAAAGACGTCGAGGGCCCCGAGTTCGCCGTGTTCCTTAGGTTCATGCGGGAGAACCCCAACGTCTTCTCCAAGGTCAGCTGTCCCGACCGCATCACGGTCTCGGGAGCTCCGCTGTATGCCGACGTCGTGCCGTTCGCGCGCACCATCGTCGAGGAGTTCTCCCACCGCGTTCTCTGGGGAACCGACTGGCCGCATCCGAACATGAAGAAGGAGATGCCGGATGACGGCATCCTTCTCGACTACGTGCCCTCGATCGCCGTGACGCCAAGCCTGCAGCAGAAGCTGCTCGTGACAAACCCCGACACCCTCTATTGGAGCTGATGATGAAACCCGATTTCGAGCAGTTCAAGGACATTCCCGGCACGACCATCTTCACCATCGAGAA
>CANFBG010000196.1 GCA_947444785.1 Microbacteriaceae bacterium
GCCCGTCGCCGGTTCCCGGGTGGACTTCAGCGCGTCTGCCCTCAAGCCCTACCCGGATTGGGCGCTGACCGTGCACTCGCCTCCCCAGGAGCTCACCCACGGCATCGCCGGCATCAGCGGAATTCTTCGAGGGTCGGCCGTGCTCCCGGCGGGACTCGAGGCAGGCTGGCACTATTTGACATTCTCGTCGTTCGATGCCCCCGGCACAGCCGGCGAGTCGAAGTACTGGTTCAGGGTCGGCGCCAACGGGGAGCTTCTCGAGGTCTCCGCCACGGAGCCCGTGCCTGAATCCGCCCCCGCGATGCTGGCCGCAACCGGTCAGGACAGTGCCGTCGTCTTGCCCTTGAGCGCTGGAGTTCTCATCCTCGGATTTGCCCTCGTGCTGGCAACGCGCCGCCGCCGGGCATCCGCTTGGCGCAGCTAACGTAGGTACCCGATACGCCAGACCTTTGGGCGGTGGTGTAATTACACCCAGTCCTTTTTCAGCCTAGAATCCTCTGGTGAACCACTATTTTCGATCTTTCGGCGCCACCCGCGTCGTGTCCCTCTTCATCACAACCTCGGCCCTCATCCTGGGCTTGGCTACTCCGGCATTGGCCGGTGCCCCAGTCACTCCCCCTCCCGCTCCCACCGGGGAACTTCTGTCGTCGTACGGAACTGATTGCGGCGTTCTGACCATCAGCCCGGAGAACCCCGGCTTCGGTGAGAACATCACCGTTTCGCTCACCCATGCGAAGCCGAACTCTGAAATCTTGACGCACGGCGCTCCTGGAATCTACAAAAACGGACGTTGGTATGCGTTGTTTCCGGGCGACAATACTGCCGATGGCAAGATCCAACTCAGAGAAGGGTCAGTGTCGACCCTCACCCTCAGCACCGACTCGAATGGGACGGCCGGCGTGACCGGCACCATAGCCGAGTTGCTCTCCGGAAAGACGGGCGACGCCCAGAATAACTTCAACTTCATTTTGACCTTGCTCCCCTTTGTGCTGGCCATTGATTGCGATTCCGGTACTTCGTTTGCGCAGATTCGCGGCGCTCGGGCCTCACTCCCGGGCTCGTTGAGCTTGGACCCGAACGTGCCCGAAGCGATCATCGGATCGGGCCTGCCCGCGGGATCCGCGCTCATGGGAATCCTCGTGAGCATGGGCGACTACCCGGACCCGGGGATCGCAGCGTGGCAGGCCTATGCGAACCAGTCAGCGATCCTGGGCGGGTTCTCCGGAACGGTAGACGCCGACGGAAACCTGGCGAGCACGGCCGCTTTCACGGGTCTCGCCCCCGGGCGCTATGCCCTGGGCATTGTGGCGGGATCCATCAACACCATAGTCAACGGCCTCGCCAAGGCCGAGTACGTCGTCACTGTTGCAGATGGCCTATCTGTGACCATGGAACTCTGGACCGAGCCGTCGGTCTCGGGCGTCGGTTCAACACTCCTCTCTTTGATGGGCGGACTCGGCGAACAGGTGGCCGGCTCCGACGTGAAGTTCAGCTCCATCGGGCTGAAGCCCTACACAGACTGGAGCCTGACGCTGCGCTCCACTCCCCAGGTCTTGACGCACGGCACCGCCGGTGTGAGTGGGATCCTCAGTGGTTCGGTGGCACTGCCCTCCGGACTCGAGGCTGGCTGGCATTCGCTGACCTTCACCTCGACAGGCGCGCTCGATACGGCCGGCGACACGATGTACTGGTTCCGGGTGGGCGCCGCCGGTGAGCTGCTCGAGGTCTCGGCAACCGATCCTGTGGCCGAGGTTATTGCCGCCCCGGCGATGCTGGCGGCCACGGGCGCCGACGCGTCAGGCGCCATGGCACTCATCACGGGACTGCTCATCGCAGGCCTCGGACTGATGCTGGTGACCCGCCGCCAGAGAGCGTGACTTTCCCCGAGGTGCGCCACGAACGCCCGGTGACTCGCTTAAAGTGGCGAGTCACCGGGCGCGTGCGGGCGGGGCGACGGCGGTTACAGGGCCGCGTCAGCCCGCTTCTTGCGGGTGCGGGCGACCGAGTAGAGGATCGCCGCGACGAGGATCAGCAGGCCCTGGAACACGTACTGCCACATCTGGGAGAGGCCGAGGAACGACGTGGCGTTCAGCACCTGGATCAGCAGCACGGAACCCAGCAGTGAGCCGATGAAGGTTCCCCGCCCGCCGAGCAGGCTCGTTCCACCCAGCACGACCGCGGTGATGCTGGTCAGGGTGTAGCTGACGCCCTGGGCCGGGTCTCCGACACCGATCTGCGTCATCAGCATGATCGCGCCGAGGAAGGTGAAGACCGAGGTCGCGGCGTAGGCGAGGACGACGGTGCGGTTCACGTTGACGCCGATGCGGCGGGCGGATTCCTCGTTCGAACCGACCGCGCGGAGCTTCAGGCCCCACTGGCGCTTGCGGAGGACGAACTCCATGACCAGCGTGACCAGCACGAGCACGATGAACGCGACCGGGATAGGGCCGGCCTTCGCGGCGACGATGGCGGAGACCTGGCCGCTGATGTAGCCGCCGGGGGTGTCCCGGAGGATGAAGCTCATCCCCTGGAGCGCGATGTAGGTCGTCAGGGTCGCGGCGATGGCCGTGAACTTTCCGAACCGGATGAGCGAGCCGTTGATGAGTCCGACGGCAAGCGCCACCACCAGCATCACCAGCACGCCGAGCACGATCGTCGTCGCCGCCGAATCGTCATTGATGAAGAAGGATGCCACGACCACGACGAACCCGGCCAGCGGGCCCACCGAGAGGTCGATTCCCCCCGTCAGGATGGCGATCGTCTGCCCCATGGCCATGAAACCGAGCGCGGTCACCAGGGTGAGGATCGAGAAGATGTTGAACTCGGAGAGGTAGCGCGGGTTCTGGCTGAACACGAATGCACCGAGGAGCACCATCACGGCGACCAGCAGCAGCGACGGGGCGTAGTCGCCCTGAAGGAAGCGGCGACGGCTCGAAGAGGTCGAGACCGTGATCGACTGGGTCTCGGCCGCGAGGGACTTGACCTTGGAGCGAACGGCGGCGTGAATCATCCGCTCTTCGGTGACGTCGTCGCCCTGGAGCGTCTCGACGACGCGGCCCTGGGACATCACGATGACCTGGTCGCAGAGGCCCTCGAGCTCCTTCGCGTCACTCGACGCGACGACAACGGGGATGCCTCGGGCAGAGACCTCGCGGAGGATCTTGTAGATCTCCAGTCGAGCCCCGACGTCGACGCCCTGCGTTGGCTCGTCGGCGATCACGATGCCGGGCTCAGACAGGAGGGCCCGGGCCATGACGACCTTCTGCTGGTTTCCGCCCGACAGGGAGGAGACCGTGGCATCCATCGATGCGGCCTTCACAGCGAGGGACTGCAGGGTCGTGCCGACCGTGTCCGTCTCCTTCTTGCCGCTCAGCAGGAAGAACCGCTTGAAGCGCTTCAGCGCCGCAACCGCTGCGTTCTCCCGAACGGTGAGGGTCATCATCAGGCCCTCGCTGTGCCGGTCGGCCGGCATGAAGGCGGCCTTGGCAAGGAGTGAGCGCTGATTCATCTCGCCGGCGTCGAGCGTGATGCTGCCGTCAAACGAGACCAGGCCGGCGATCGCGCGCAGGAACTCGCTCTGACCGTTGCCGACGACACCGGCGACGCCGATGATCTCGCCGCGGCGGGCGGAGAGGGAGACCTCGGTGAATCCGTCGCCCGAGACCCCGGCGACTTCGAAGTTCACCCCGTCGGTCTCGGAATGCTCGTGCTTCGGGGGGAAGGTCGAGGACATGCGACGACCGACGATCATCGCGAGCAGGTCGTCATCGGATACGTCGTTGACGGTGACCGTGCCGCGCAGCTGGCCGTCACGAAGAACGGTGACGCGGTGCGCGAGTTCGCGCACCTCGGCCAGGCGGTGGGTGATGTAGACGACCGAGGTTCCCGCGGCAACGGCGCTGCGCACGCGAGAGAAGAGCAGGTCGACCGACTCCTGGCCGAGAGGGGCCGTGGGCTCGTCGAGAACGAGGAGCTTAGGCCGAACAGCGAGTGCCTTCGCGATCTCCAGCAGGTGCTTCTGGGCAACGGTCAGCGTCTCGACGCGGTCGCGGAGGTGAACCCCCAGTCCGACATCGAGCAGCATGGCCTTGCAGACAGACTCTTTGCTGCCCTCACCCTCGAAGACAGAAGCGGGCAGCGCCGTGAGGAGGTTCTCCTCGACAGTCATGTCGGGCAGGACCGCGGGGTGCTGGTGCACGATGGCGATGCCGAGCTGGGCCGCGACCTTGGGCGTCATCGACGAGATGGGAGAGCCCTCGAAGAAGATCGAGCCGACATCCGGCTGGGTGGCGCCCGTGGCCACGTTCATGAGGGTGGACTTGCCGGCACCGTTCTCGCCGAGCAGCGCGTGAACCTCGCCGGGCATGACCTCGAGCGAGACCTCGCTGAGAGCGGGGACTCCGGAGTACGTCTTTGTAATCTCCTGGAGCAGCATCGTCGCTGTCGTGACTTCAGCCGGGTTCTCGAGCTGGGCGTTGGCCTGGTTATTCACGTGAGTGCCTTTTCGTGTCTAAGCATTGAAACAAAAGTGAGTGAGCCCTGAGGGTTCCGGGTGGCC
>CANFBG010000197.1 GCA_947444785.1 Microbacteriaceae bacterium
GCGCTGAGGGCGGCTCCGGTGCACTCGACGCAGGCCACGGCGGTGGTCGCGTTTCTGAGTTGCTCCGGGATTGTTGTCATGACACTATTCTACGGAGATTCGAAGCTTAATACGAGGAAAATAAAAGCGGTGGATAACTTCTTGAACGCTAACCTCAAGGATTAATAAAGCCCTGATCGGTGAGATAAATTCCGCATGAAGATCCCATCTGTCAACCCCCGTGCGGTGCTCGAGAACTTAAATGTTCTTGAGTGCGAAGGTCTCGATGCCCGTGGATGCAGGGCCGTGGTGGGATATCCATTGGAAGCCCTGCCGCCGGCAGACTCCATCCAAGCTCTGCGATCCACGTGCATAGCCGGGAAAATCATTATTGATGGCGAGACGTCTTCGTCATCGTCGTGTGAGCACCAAAGGGGAGTACAGCATGGGAGAACCATATTTGGATTTTGCGGCAGGGAAGGTCCCGGTAATTACCCGGGCGACCGCAGCCGGCATGAACCAAAGGGTCGCTTCGGTTTTCCAGATGGCGGATGGATGGCACACCAAGCGTGCCGACGAACACACGGGAAGCGCCTGGTCTGGTCCGTTCGAATCGGCCGAGCATGCACTCAAGCGCTACACCGACGAGCTGGGCTCATAGCCCTGCTCGCCTACGAAACCAGCGGCACCGCTTGACTGAAAAGGTCACACGGTGCCGTTCTGGTTCACTGCTCCAATCGATGTGGAATTAACTCCATGAGGGAACATGTGGGCCAGCCGGGGATTGCCGGGCCATCGCTTGAAATTCGCTCCATGAGCGTATGACACGTGAGCCCATGACGCGTGAGCCTATGACGCGTGAGCCTATGACGCGTGAGCCTATGACAGGAGACTGGCCAAGATCAGCGAGCCGTTGAAGGTGGCGTGCGCCACCATGGCCCCGCCGATGCGTCCGGTGAAGAGGGAGATCGCGCCCGTGGCGAGGCCGAGAATCAGCGTTGAGAGCCCGAGCACGATCGCGGTCTGAACATTGGAAACCTCTACGAGGTGCAGCAGCGAAAACAGTGCTGCGCTCACGATCACCGCAACAACGGATGCCGCCCCGCGGCCGCCCGAGGCAAGCCCCGCCCGCAAGGTCGCGCGCAGCACGAGTCCGCGGAAGAACAGCTCCTCGACGAACGGCGCGATCAGGATGGGGGCCAGCAAGGTGCCGAACATCCACCACCCGTCGTAGATGGTCTCGCCGAAGGTCACGCCGCCGAGGGACATCCGCCCGTAGACCGCGATCTCGATGACGCTCGCCAGCGCCCGCACGAGAAGGCCGACGCCGAGGCCGAACAGCACATCCAGCCAGGTGAAGCGCAGCCCGAAGTCGCGGGCCGGCGACCGGGTGCCCCGCAGGTAGCAGGCGATGGCGCAGGCGCCCAGGAGTGGCACCCACACGACTAGGTAGCTCAGCAGCAGCCCAAGGTTGCCGTCGAGGGCGAACCGCGGGAATGACGTAGATCCGAACCAGCGCACGAGCAGCAGCATGAACGTGATCGCCAGCACCATCCCGACGAAAGCCTCGACCAGCCCCCAGCC
Organism: Microbacteriaceae bacterium; assembly: GCA_947444785.1. Lineage (GTDB taxonomy): Bacteria > Actinomycetota > Actinomycetes > Actinomycetales > Microbacteriaceae > Agreia. Next base: position 1,564 of record CANFBG010000197.1, read on the forward strand.
ACGAATCCCCCCGCCGTGAAGCCCGCGCCCCGCAGAAGCACCGGCCCCCGCAGAAGCACCGGCCCCCGCAGAAGCACCGGCCCCCGCAGAAGCACCAGCCCCCGCAGAAGCGCCGCCAGCCCCGGCAGTCCCCGCCGCGCCGCCATCTCCCCGTGAATCAAGATCGCTCATGTGCTCAACCTAGCCGCCCGAATCACGCGACACGGGGAGCCCCCGGCCGCCGCCCTCGTCTGAACCGAATTCAGTTGACCCCCCAGAACAGGGCACTTAATGAAAACATCATCCCGCACATCACGTCGGCCGCAATCGCACCGAGAGCCCACGTGCACAAGCACCACATCGCCGGAATCCCGGGGAGATCCCGGCAGGCCCGCACCAATTCTCCCGCCCGCACCGAGCCGGCCCGCCGAAACGAAAGAGCCCCGGCAACGCCTCCGCACGCCGAAACCGTGACCGACTGTTTCCCGAATGACCCCCGCGACCCCGTAGCTTGAACACGGGCCAGGGCAGAACTGTCCGCCCAATCACATTCAGCACCGTCGGGGGGAACCGGGGGAGCCGAAGCGACACCCGATCGACAGGGCAATTCGTCGCGCCTGCACTTTATCGTTCCACGGCTGTCTACCGGGGGAGACTTCCAGGAAGAGACCTTTGTCCAAGCCAGCAAAACAACGCGGCCGACAGCGCCAATTCGGCACTGAACGCTCCACTGAACCCCTTCCGATCGTGCACCCGAGGCCATCCGACGGCAAGATGATCCGGGGGCGACTGGCAATCGTGGCCACCCTCGTGCTCTGGGCCGTCTACGTGATCTACACGGTCATCCGTGAGTTCATCAACAACAAGGTCGTCGACTTCCGCTTTGCGACCGAGGCCATCTCGTACCTCCTCATCGTCACGGTGCTGATCTTCTCGGCCACCATGTACCTCGTCGCCCGCCAAGGCGCCCTGCAGCGCTTCCGCGACCACCACCGGGTGCCGCGCGCCGCCCTCGATCGCCACTTCAGTGACGAGCACGGCAAGCTCACGGTGCTCGTGCCCTCCTACAGCGAGGAGCCCAGCGTCGTTCGCGCGACCCTCTGGTCGGCCGCCCTCCAGGAGTATCCGGCGATGAACGTCGTGCTGCTGCTGGATGACCCGCCCACCCCGACCGACGCGGGCGCCGCCCAGAGACTGGCGGCCTCCCGACTGATCGCGGAAGACATCACCCGCACCCTCGAAGAGCCGCGCGCCCGCTTCGTCGAGGCCCTGCGAATCTACGAGCTCGAGTTCACGATGTCCTCGACGGTCACCGGCGACGACGTGCGCCTGCTCTCGGCTCATTACCGCTGGGCCGCCCGCTGGCTGCACAACCTGGCCCAGAGCGAGCGCGTCACCGATCACGTCGAGGAGTTTTTCGCCGAGCAGGTTCTCGGCGGCCTCGCTGCCGACTGCACGCTGTTCGGCTCCGCCCTCGACGCCGCAGCCTGGGACGAGCTCGCCCCGAGCCCCCAGCGAATGTTCGAGCTGCACCGCCGCCTCGTCTGGATCTTCTCCGCCACCCTCGAGACCTTCGAGCGCAAGACATTCGCCTCCCTCAGTCACGAGGCCAACAAGGCCATGAACCTCAACGCCTACATCGGCCTGATGGGCCGCGAGTTCCGCCTCGAAGAGGGCCCGGCCGGCAAGATCCTCTGGCCGGCCACGAAGCAGGATGAGGTGAATTTCGTCGTTCCCGACGCCGAATACCTGCTCACGCTCGACGCGGACTCGCTTCTGCTTCGCGACTACTGCCTGCGCCTGGTGTACTTCCTCGAGCAGTCCGAGAACGCCCGCGTTGCGGTAACCCAGACCCCGTACTCGTCGTTCCGCGGGGCCCCGACCCGCATCGAGCGCCTCGCGGGCGCGACCACCGACATCCAGCACATGCTTCATCAGGGCATGTCGTACTACGGCGCGGCATTCTGGGTGGGCGCGAACGCGATCATCCGCAAGAAGGCCCTCGAAGACATCGTCGAGGTCGAGACCGTCGGCGGCTTCGAGGTTCGCCGCTACGTTCAAGACCGCACGGTCATCGAGGACACCGAGTCGAGTATCGACCTCGGCACCCACGGCTGGACCCTGGTGAACTACCCCGAGCGCCTCAGCTACTCCGCGACCCCGCCGGACTTCGGCTCGCTGATCGTGCAGCGGCGGCGGTGGGCGAACGGCGGCCTGCTCATCCTGCCCAAGTTCTGGCGCCAGGTGAAGGAGCGCAAGCGCAACGGAACGCCCATCCGCTTCACGGAGCTCGCGCTGCGACTGAACTACATGGGCTCGATCGCCTGGGCCAGCTTCGCCCTGCTGTTCCTGCTCGCGTACCCCTACGACAGCCGTCTCCTGAGCCCGATCGTGCTGCTCGCCTCGGCGCCGTACTTCATGGCCATGGGCAGTGACCTTCGGTACAACCGATACCGGTTCTTCGACATCTTCCGCATCTACGGCTTCAACCTGATCCTGCTCCCGGTGAACCTCGCCGGAGTCTTCAAGAGCATGCAGCAGGGCGTCACCGGCAAGAAGATCCCGTTCGCCCGCACCCCCAAGGTCAAGAACCGCACGGCGGCGCCCCTGGCCTTCGTCGTGATCCCGTACGTGATCGTCGCGTTCTCCCTCTTCACGGTGTGGCGCAACGTGATCGCATCCAACTGGGGCAACGCCGCGTTCGCCGGGTTCAACGCCCTGCTGGCCACGACCGCGATCCTCGCCTACATCGGCCTCGGCAAGAGCGTCGTGGATGTCTGGCTCGGCCTCACCGACTGGCTCTGGGTCGACAAGCGCGGCGCCCGCACGGCGCAGTTCGAGCTCCCGGGGCAGCCCTCTGTTCCCGCCCTCGACTGGCGCTCGGTGATCTACCACGGCCACGCCAACTCCCCGCATGAGCTCGACGAGCGAGACCGCACGAACTCCGAACTGACCCGGTACTCGGGCCAGGCCTTCGTGTCGAGCGTGCCCGAGGGCGCCCGCGACA
>CANFBG010000198.1 GCA_947444785.1 Microbacteriaceae bacterium
CCAAGAAGATGAGCGAGGAGCTCACCGACTTCCTCGGCGAGCACGGCGTGCGCGTGCGCTACCTGCACGCGGATGTCGACACGCTCCGCCGGGTCGAGCTCCTGACCGAGCTGCGCGCCGGGGTCTACGACGTGCTCGTCGGCATCAACCTGCTCCGTGAGGGCCTCGACCTGCCCGAGGTCTCGCTCGTCGCCATCCTCGACGCCGACAAGGAGGGCTTCCTCCGCTCGTCGACGTCGCTCATCCAGACCATCGGCCGCGCCGCCCGAAACGTCAGCGGCCAGGTGATCATGTACGCCGACAAGATGACCCGCTCGATGGAGTTCGCGATCTCGGAGACCGAGCGGCGCCGCGAGCTTCAGACCGAGTACAACACCCTGCACGGCATCGACCCGACCCCGCTGCGCAAGCGCATCGCCGACATCACCGAGGTGCTCGCCCGGGAGGGCGCCGACACCGAGATGCTGCTGGCGAGCCGCAACAGCAACCGCCGCGCCAAGACGCCGACGCCGAACCTGCGCCGGGAGGGCATCGGGGCCGCCGGTGCCAACGAGCTCGAGGGCATCATCGCCGACCTGAATGAGCAGATGCTGCAGGCCGCGGCCGAGCTGAAATTCGAACTCGCCGCGCGCATCCGGGACGAGCTGGGGGAGATCAAGCGGGAGCTACGCCAGATGGAGAAGGCCGGCCACATCTAGGCTCGACAGCACCAGAACGGGCGTTCTCACAACCCGCGAACTCTTAGACTCTTTAGGTGTCAATTGCGAAGGTGGATTCCACCAATATCTTGAGCGTCCAAGGGGCGCGTGTTCATAACCTGAAGAACCTGAATCTGGAGATCCCCCGGGACTCCCTCGTGGTCTTCACCGGCCTGAGCGGCTCCGGTAAGAGCTCCCTCGCCTTCGACACGATCTTCGCCGAGGGCCAGCGCCGCTACGTCGAGTCGCTCTCGGCCTACGCCCGCCAGTTCCTCGGCCAGGTCGACCGCCCCGACGTCGACTTCATCGAGGGCCTCAGCCCCGCGGTCTCCATCGACCAGAAGTCGACCAACCGCAACCCGCGCTCGACCGTGGGCACCATCACGGAGATCTACGACTACATGCGCCTGCTCTGGGCGCGCATCGGCGTGCCGCACTGCCCCCAGTGCGGCGAGAAGATCACCCAGCAGACCGTGCAGGACATCGCCGACCAGCTGATGGGCCTTCCGGAGGGCATCCGCTATCAGGTTGCCAGCCCCGTCGTGCAGCAGAAGAAGGGTGAGTTCGTCGACCTCTTCCGCGAGCTCGGCTCACAGGGCTACTCGCGCGCCATCGTCGACGGCGAGGTCATCCAGCTCTCCGACCCGCCGAAGCTGAAGAAGCAGAACAAGCACGACATCCAGGTCGTCATCGACCGCCTGGTCGCGGCCCCCGACATCCTCGGCCGCCTGACGGACTCGCTCGAGACGGCGCTGCGCCTGACCGACGGCCTCGTGCAGATCAACTACGTGGACGCGGAGGGCGATGACGCGTGGCAGACCTTCTCCGAGAAGCTCTCCTGCCCGAACAACCACCCGCTGCAGCTCACCGAGATCGAGCCGCGCACGTTCTCGTTCAACGCCCCGTTCGGCGCCTGCTCCGACTGCTCGGGCCTTGGCACGAGCATGTCGGTCGACACCGAGCTGCTGCTGGGCGACCCCGACCTGAGCATCGCCGAGGGCGTCATCGTGCCCTGGACCACCCAGGGCAAGGGCCTTTTCAGCTACTACGAGAAGCTGCTCGACGGCCTCTCCAACGACCTCGACTTCTCCCTCGACACCCCCTGGGGCGAGCTGAGCGACGAGGTTCAGGAGGCCGTGCTCCGCGGCAACGACTTCGAGGTGCGCGTTCGCTGGAAGAACCGCTACGGCCGCGAGATGAGCTATACCTCGGGCTTCGAGGGCGTCGTGCCCTACATCGAGCGCCAGTTCGCCCAGGCCGAGACCGACACCCAGCGCGCCCGGTGGTCGGAGTACCTGCGCGAGATCCCCTGCCCGACGTGCGAGGGAACGCGCCTGAAGCCCGAGGTTCTCGCGGTCACGGTCGCCGGCCGCAGCATCGCCGACATCACGGCGCTCAGCCTGACCGATGCCCAGACCTTCATGCACGAGCTCGAGCTCACCGAGCGGGAGGCGAAGATCGCGGCCCAGGTGCTGCGTGAGCTGCGCCTGCGCCTCGACTTCCTCATCCAGGTCGGCCTGAACTACCTCAACCTGGCGCGGGCCGCCGGCTCCCTGTCGGGCGGCGAGGCCCAGCGCATCCGACTGGCGACCCAGATCGGCTCGGGCCTAACCGGTGTGCTCTACGTTCTGGATGAGCCCAGCATCGGCCTGCACCAGCGCGACAACAGGCGCCTCATCGAGACGCTGGTCAAGCTGCGCGACCTCGGCAACACCCTGATCGTCGTCGAGCACGACGAGGACACCATCAAGACCGCCGACTGGATCGTGGACATCGGCCCGGGCGCCGGCGTCAACGGCGGCACGGTCGTGCACTCGGGCTCCTACGTAGACCTGCTGGCGAACACCGATTCGCTCACGGGGGACTACCTCGCCAAGCGCAAGAACATCTCCGTTCCGAAGAAGCGCCGCCCGCTCGACCCTGCCCGCGAGATCGTCGTCGTGGATGCCGAGGCGAACAACCTCCGCAAGGTCACGGTCAACTTCCCGCTCGGCACCCTGACCGCCGTCACGGGCGTCTCCGGCAGCGGCAAGAGCTCGCTGGTGAACGACATCCTCTACCGGGTGCTCGCCAACAAGCTCAACGGCGCCCGCAAGATCCCCGGCAAGCACAAGCGCGTCACGGGGCTCGAGAACCTCGACAAGGTCGTACACGTCGACCAGAACCCGATCGGCCGCACGCCGCGCTCGAACCCCGCCACCTACACGGGCGTGTTCGACCGGGTTCGCACGCTGTTCTCCGACACGGCCGAGTCCAAGGCCCGCGGCTACCTGCCCGGCCGATTCAGCTTCAACGTCAAGGGCGGCCGCTGCGAGGCGTGCTCCGGCGACGGAACCATCAAGATCGAGATGAACTTCCTGCCGGATGTCTACGTCTCGTGCGAGGTCTGCCATGGCGCCCGCTACAACCGCGAGACCCTCTCGGTGCACTACAAGGGCAAGAACATCGCCGAGGTGCTCGACATGCCGATCGCCGAGGCGGCCGTGTTCTTCGAGCCGATCAGCGCCATCCACCGGTTCCTGAAGACCCTGGTCGATGTGGGCCTCGGCTACGTCACGCTCGGCCAGAGTGCCACGACGCTCTCCGGCGGCGAGGCGCAGCGCGTCAAGCTCGCCACCGAGTTGCAGAAGCGTTCCAACGGTCGCAGCATCTACGTCCTCGACGAGCCGACCACGGGCCTGCACTTCGAAGACGTGCGAAAGCTGTTGCTGGTTCTGAACGGCCTCGTCGACAAGGGCAACACCGTCATCGTGATCGAGCACAACCTCGACGTCATCAAGAGCGCCGACTGGGTCATCGACATCGGACCGGAGGGCGGCGCCGGCGGCGGCAAGATCCTCGCGGTCGGCACCCCCGAGCACATTGCCACGGTCAAGAAGAGCCACACCGGCTCGTTCCTGAAAGAGGTCCTGGCCGCAGGCTGAGCGGCCACACCCTCCAGCTAGAGAAACCTCGCCCGAGCACCAGACGAAAGGACACCAATGGCCCGCACCAGCCCCGACACGGTGCCCTACCGTCCGAAGGCCGGCGAGATTCCGACGGAGCCCGGCGTCTACCGCTTCAAGGACGCCAATGGCCGCGTGCTTTACGTGGGCAAGGCCCGGAATCTCCGCGCGCGCCTCGCGAACTACTTCGCGCCCCTGGCGAGCCTGCACGAGCGCACCCGTCGGATGGTCACGACCGCCTCCAGCGTCGAGTGGACAGTGGTGGGAACCGACGTCGAGTCGCTACAGCTGGAGTTCACCTGGATCAAGGAGTTCGATCCGCCGTTCAACGTCAAGTTCCGGGACGACAAGACGTACCCGTTCCTGGCCATCACGCTGGCGGACGAGGCGCCCCGGGTGACGATCACCCGCAACACCCGCATTCCCGGCGCGCGATACTTCGGGCCCTATCCCAAGATCTGGGCGGTCCGGGAGACGATCGACCTGATGATCAAGGCGTTCCCGATCCGCACCTGCTCGGACGCAAGCTACAAGCGGGCGATGGAGAGCGGTCGGCCGTGTTTCCCCGGCCAGATCGGTCGCTGTGGCGGCCCCTGCTCGGGCAAGGTCACGATCGCCGAACACCGCGCGATCGTCGACGACTTCGTCGCCTTCATGGCCGGCGGGGACTCCCGGTTCGTCACCGAGATCACCCATCGCATGAAGGATGCCGCGGCCGTGCAGGACTACGAGGCCGCCGCCAAGTACCGTGACCAGCTGCAGTCCCTCGACGCGGTCTTGGCCAAGAGCGCCGTCGTGCTGACCGATGGCGTGGATGCCGACCTGTTCGGCATCGAGCACGACGAGCTGGCCGCGGCCGTGCAGCAGTTCATCGTGCGTGGCGGAC
>CANFBG010000199.1 GCA_947444785.1 Microbacteriaceae bacterium
CCCACGTCGCGCCAGTAGTACTTGTCCCGATCGGTGGCGCCTGGAACGTCGTTGTTCTGCAGGTCGTAGACGCCAGCGATTCCCCGCGCCACGAAGTCGGGGATGATGTCCCCGCCCATGTCGTGCTCGGAGTCGGGGTTCTCGCCATCGCGGATGACCGCCTCGATCAGGAGGTCGGCGTTGAATACGTAGTTGCCCATCGATGCCAGCACTTCGCCGGGGGAGTCGGTGAGACCCTTGGGATTGGTGGGCTTCTCGAGGAACTCGGCGATACGGTCGGGGTTCTTCTCATCCGTCTGGATGACGCCGAACTGGTCGGCCATCTCGATCGGCTGTCGGATTGCCGCCACCGTGGCGCCCATGCCGGAGTTGATGTGCGCCTCGACCATCTGCGCGAAGTCCATGCGATAGACGTGGTCGGCTCCGACGACGACAACGATGTCGGGGCGCTCGTCGCCGATGAGGTTGAGGCTCTGCAGGATCGCGTCGGCGCTGCCGGCGAACCAGCGTTTGCCAAGTCTCTGCTGCGCCGGCACCGAGGCCACGTAGGCGTCGAGCATCGTAGACAGCCGCCAGGTCTGGGAGATATGCCGGTCGAGGCTGTGCGACTTGTACTGGGTCAGCACCACGATCTTGCGGAGACCGGAGTTGATCAGGTTCGACAGCGCGAAATCAACCAATCGGTAACTCCCGCCGAAGGGTACGCCGGGCTTGGCCCGGTCAGCCGTCAGAGGCATGAGGCGCTTGCCCTCACCACCAGCGAGAACGATGCCAAAGATCTTCTTCGAAGCAACCATCCAATAACAGTAGGGCCTTCGCTGTGGCCTGCACTACGTTATTTATCGTGCGAGTCGACGTAATTTCAAAAGAGTATCCACCCGAGGTTTATGGCGGTGCCGGCGTTCATGTCGCCGAGCTCGTCAAAGCGCTGCGGACCAGCATCGAGGTGCAGGTTCGGTGCTTCGGAGAACCCCGGCCCGAGACGGGCGTCTTCGCCTATCGCAGCCCCGCAGAGCTCGCCAATGCCAACGCGAGCCTCGCAACAATTGGTATAGATCTCCAGATCGCGGCCGATGTGGCGGGCACGGATCTCGTTCATTCCCACACCTGGTACGCCAATGCTGCGGGGCAGCTCGCGTCCATGCTGCACGGGGTACCCCACGTGGTCACAGCTCATTCGCTCGAGCCGCTTCGTCCATGGAAGGCCGAACAGCTGGGCGGCGGCTACCGCATATCGAGCTGGGTAGAGAAGAACGCCTTCGAAAGCGCGGATGCCGTCATCGCCGTGAGCAACGGCATGCGCCGTGACATCCTGCGGAGCTATCCCTCCCTCGACCCCGACAAGGTCAGCACGGTATACAACGGAATAGACCTCGAGCGCTGGCAGCCAACCCACGACATCGCCGTTCTCAGTGAACTGGGTATCGACCCAGACCGACCCACGGTCGTCTTCGTCGGCAGGATCACCCGGCAGAAGGGCCTGCCGTACCTTCTGCGTGCTATCCAGATGCTTCCCGCTGACGTTCAGGTCGTCCTCTGCGCCGGTGCCCCCGATACGCCAGAAATCCTTCACGAGGTGGCCTCGGGAGTGCGCGCCCTTCAAGAGGAGCGCACCGGCCTGATCTGGATCGATCGGCTGTTGGACCAGCGCTCGCTCTCTGTCGTGCTGTCGCACGCGACGGTATTCGTGTGTCCTTCCGTCTACGAGCCTTTGGGCATCGTCAACCTCGAGGCCATGGCCTGCGGCCTGCCTGTCGTCGGCACGGCGACCGGGGGAATCCCCGAGGTCGTCGAGGACGGCGTCACCGGAGTGCTCGTACCCATCGAGCAGGTGACCGACGGAACAGGCACCCCGGTCGACCCTGACCGCTTCGTTCACGACCTGGCGTCGGCACTCATCGAGGTTCTCGGCAACCCCGAGCGGGCCGCCGAGATGGGCCGGGCGGGTCGGCTCCGCGCCCAGCGGATGTTCAGCTGGACCCAGATCGCCATCGATACAGAGGCCATCTACCGGTCGTTGATCTAACACGGTGCCCGGTCGGCGCGTGAATGCGCCGACCGGGCCGCAGAGACCAATAGGCTGGTGGCATGCCTTCGGTCCTAGCCCTCTCCGACGTGTCCGTCATCCGTGACTCGAACACCATCATCGACAAGCTGAACTGGTCCGTCGAGGGAGATGAACGCTGGGTCATCCTGGGGCCGAACGGTGCCGGAAAGACCACCCTGCTGCAGATCGCCGCCGCGATGACCCACCCGAGCGCCGGCACCGCCATCGTGCTCGACAGCCAGCTTGGCAGCACTGATCTCTTCGAACTCCGGCCGCGCGTCGGATTTGCCTCCAGCGCCATGGCCAAGCGCTTCCCCACGGGGGAGACCGTGCTGAACGTGGTCATCACGGCGGCCTATTCCGTCACCGGTCGCTGGAACGAGTCGTACGACGACGTCGATCTCCGCCGCGCGCAGCGGGTGCTCGCCGAGTGGAAGCTCGACCACCTTGCAGACCGGCTCTTCGGATCCCTGAGTGACGGGGAGCAGAAGCGCGTGCAGATCGCGCGCTCCGTCATGACCGACCCCGAACTGCTTCTTCTCGACGAGCCGGCGGCAAGCCTGGACCTCGGCGCCCGCGAGGAACTCCTGCAGCTTCTCGGTGGGTACGCCAGCTCGAGCGTGGCACCCGCGATCGTCATGGTCACCCACCACGTGGAAGAGATTCCCCGGGGTTTCACCCACGCCCTGCTCCTGACCAAGGGGGGAGTCGTCGCGTCCGGCGCCATCCACGATGTGCTCACCGCCGACAACCTCAGCCTCACCTTCGGCCTTCCCATCGAGGTCACCGAGAACGATGGCCGCTACGCCGCGCGAGCGGTCTAATCCAGACGCAGATCTGCTAGGATTCATAGCTGGCCCTAGCGCCAAGACTTTCTCTCCATCCCTACCCATCACTAAGGAACACGCAAATGAAGAACGACATCCACCCCAAGTACGACGATGTTGTCTTTCGCGACCTCGCGTCCGGTGAGACCTTCCTGACCCGCTCCACCGTGGGAAGCGCCAAGACCATCGAGCTCGACGGCGTCACCTACCCCGTCATCGATGTTGAGATCTCCTCCGCCTCGCACCCGTTCTACACGGGCAAGCAGCGCATCATGGACTCCGCCGGCCGCGTTGAGAAGTTCAACAGCCGTTACAAGGGCTTCGGCGCGTAACCAGCAATACCTGGGAAGAGGCGACTCTTCCTCAAAAGAAACAAGGCCCGGGAGCCAAGCTCCCGGGCCTTTGTCATGGCCTGATGACCCAGGCTGAGATATGGGTTTCTAGCCGACAGGCCATTCTGTGCGTGCCGTGAACTCGGGGTCACGGCTGCGGCGCATGTACTCCTGGAAGCTCAGGGCCTGCTCCTTGAACCAGACGGCCTGGCGGCCGTGCAGTTCTTCACCCGTGATCTGCAGCGCCTTGGCGTGTTTTGCCGCCACAGCCTGGGCGACGCGTCCCGCAGCGATGGCGTCTGCTCCCGCATCGTGAGCGTCGAGAAGTTCGACGCCGTAGAACTCGGCGGTCACGGTCAGCGTGCGCTTTCCCTTGCGGTACTTGTCGACGGCCTTGTCGATTACCAGTGGATCGATGATCGGCATCGGTGCATGAAGCGGCTCGACTCCGTAGCGGCGCGCCTCACGATCGAGCAGGGTCAGGTCATAGGGGGCGTTGTAGATGACGAGGGGCAGTCCGCTCGCCAACACCTCGCGGAGAGCGGCGACGATCTCGCCGATCACCTCGGCCGCATCCCGGCCCTCGGCCACCGCGCGCGCGGTAGTGACGCCGTGCACAGCCGTCGCCTGCTCAGGGATGTCAACACCCGGATTTACAAGCCAGTCCCGCCGGGAGACCGGGAGTCCGTCGGCGTCGATGACGCTGACGTTGGCCGTCACGACCCGGCTGGTCTCGACATCGATGCCCGTGGTCTCCAGGTCGAAGACCGCCAATCGAGATGCCCACCCGACAGCGGGCTCGGCCGGGAAAGAGAAAAGTGAATCAGTAGTCATATCAGTCACGGTCTCGACTCTACGGCCACCGGCCGACAGCCGCGGGGAGAACCGCTGGCGGGGCTGAGACACGATTGGCGTCCTAAACTGAATGCGATGAACAACCTCTCTCCCTATCAGGCGAAGCTCGACGCCATCCCACTCGAACGGCGCACTGTCACGGCGCACGGCAGCCAGACCGAGCTGTGGATCTACGGCCCCGAGAACGCGGCGACGACAATCGTCATGGTGCATGGATTCAGAGGCGACCATCACGGATTGGAGCCCATCGTCGCTCAGCTGGGCGAGTATCGCTCGGTCCTCGCCGATCTGCCGGGCTTCGGCGAATCCACACCGCTGGCTTCCCCGCACGACGTCGAGGGCTACGGGCGCTGGCTGGGGGAGTTGCTTGCCCAGGTCAAGACCCCAACGGGCA
>CANFBG010000200.1 GCA_947444785.1 Microbacteriaceae bacterium
ATGAAACCGCTCATTTGCGTGCCTTCCTGAAACCTTTTTGCATTGGGTAAGGTGAAGCTAGCACAATTTAGTTAAGTTGATAAATGGTTTAGTCGGTAATAGATTTGGACAGATGATGAACACTGCGTCGGAGTTGCTCGTTGCGCGGCATCTCTCCCAGATGCTCTTGGCGGCAGCAGATCGCTCCCGCGAGGAATTCGCCGGAATTGCCCAGGAGCTCGACATCCCCGTTCACCTCGCTCGGGCCTTGTGCATTCTCGAGGACGCGGCGCCGATGACAGAGCTGGCAACGAGACTCGAGTGCGATAAGTCATACATCACCCCCCTCGCAGACCAGATGGAGGCCTTGGGCCTCGTCAATCGCGTTCCTGGGCAGGACCGGCGCACCAAACTTCTTGCCCTCACCGCTCGAGGAAAGTCAGTGCGCAATCTCCTGGAAGCTCAGATCGCCGAGCGCAGCCCGGTGATCGCCTCGCTCGATGAAGCCGAGAGGGTCGAACTTGAACGGCTCTTGAGAAAGCTCGTCCCGCACGAATCGCAGGCGTCAGGCCAGTAGCGGCCGAATAGGGAGTCTCGCGGCGGCCGCATCGGTGATGAGGCGCACGAGATTCTGGATGCCCGGATCGGCGAAGTCGGGTGCGCGGGCGGCGAGATGGATGCTGCGCTCAACCGGAGAGGCGAGCTCGAGCAGCTCGACGCCGGCCGGCAGGTGAGCGACGGTCAGCGCGGGCACGAGGGCGACGCCGACTCCGGCCGCGACGAGTTCGAGCTGGACCGCGAAGTCCATGGACCGGGCCACGATGCGCGGGCGGAACCCGGCGAGGCCGCAGGCGCGCTCCATCATCGTGAAGCAGGTCACATCGGCGGTCGGAGCGATCCACGGACTCGTCGCGAAGTCGGCGAGATCGACCGCGGTGCCCGCGGCGTCGCGTCGCCCGCCGATCGGAGCCGCCAGCCAGACCGGCTCTGCCCCCAGCGATCGGGATTCGATGCCGACGGGGAGGTCCCGGGGAACGTTCGAGTACGAGTGGATGACGGCCAGGTCGGCCTTTCCCGAGGCCAGGGCGTCGAGCGCGTCATCCGGCTCCAAGGTCGTGAGCCTCAGATCGAGCGCGGAACCGGCCTCGCCGAACAGCTGCCGACAGGCGTCGGCGACGAAGGTGCGCGCCGCGGAGGGGAAGGCCGTGAACGTGTATTGGCCGACGGTTCCGGCACGGAGCGCCTCAAGCTCTAGCTCGGCCAGGGAGAGTCGATCCAGAATGTCGTGCCCGTGGGCCGCGAGCGTGACCCCGGCGGCGGTGAGCACCAGCCCTCGCCCGCGACGCTGGGTGAGACGGATGCCGACCTCCTTCTCCAGCGCCGCGAGCTGCATCGAGACGCCCGGCGCGCTGATGCGCAGCTCATCGGCGACGGCCGCGATGGTGCCGAGGCGCTCAAGCGCAGCGAGAAGTCGGAGCTTGCGAACATCGATCATGACGCTCCCGAATAAGTAGCGATGAGCTAATCAGTAACAAATACTCAATTGTGCTTATCTTCCAACTTTGCCATTCTCGAAGAATGAAAGTCAACACGCCGCTTCTGGCCGGCCTGGCCGTCGTCGTGCTCTGGGCATCCGCGTTTCCCGCCATCCGGGTTGCCGCCCCCCTGATGGGCGTGATCGGCCTCTCGTTCGCGCGACTGGCCACAGCGACCGTGGCCCTCGTCATCATCGCCCTGATCGTCAAGGCGCGACTGCCCCGGGCCCGCGACCTCGGCTGGATCTTCGCGTGTGGCTTTGTCGGCATGACCGCGTACCAGCTGTTGCTGAACTGGGGCGAGCTGTATGTGCCGGCCGGCACCGCGAGCATCATCATCGCCGCCGCTCCCCTGGTGTCTGTCGCGACCGCGCGCATCCTCTTCTCTGAACGGATCTCGCCCGTCACCATCGTCGGCAGCGTGATCGCCCTCGCCGGCGTCGCGTTCGTCTGTCTGGCCCGCGCCGGCGTCTCGCTCTCGGCCGCCGTCTGGATCGTGGTCGCGGCGATGGTCGTGCAGGGCATCTACCACCCGCTGCAGCGCCCGCTCTTGAAGAAGTACAAGAGCATCGAAGTCGCCTGCTACGCGATGATCGCCGGCACCGTGATGACGCTTCCGCTCGTGCCGCTCGATATCGACGGTCTGCTCGGCGCTGGCCCCGCACCCTGGCTCGCGGCGCTCTACCTCGGGCTGTTTCCCTCGGCCGCCGGCTTCGTGCTGTGGGGCTACGCGGTCGCCCGGATGCCCGTGGCCGTGTCGACGTCGATGCTCTACCTCGTTCCGCCGGTCGCCGTGCTCATCGCCTGGCTGTGGCTCGGCGAGCTGCCCATCCTGCCCGAACTGCTGGGCGGCCTGATCGTCATCGCCGGCGTCGTCGTCATCTCGCAGGGACCCCGCCTTCTCGCACGCCGGGCTGCCCGCGCTATACAGATCGGGACGTGACGTCCGTTCCGCGCGCGAAGCGGATGCTCTCTTCGATGACCGAGAGGACGAAGTCCAGTTCCCTTTCGGTGCGGGGGCCGTAGACGAGGAACTCGGTGCCGAAGTCCTCGTACTGATGAGGCTCGGCCCAGCCCAGTTCGGTGAGTTCTGCGCCGCGAATCAGCGGCAGGCACAGGTGGATGCTTGTGTCGTGGACTCCGTGGAGGTGCACCGGCTCGAGGCGTCTTCCCGGCGCCAGTGATGTTTCAGGCGCTCGCTCTCTGAGCATGTCCGCGAGAAAGACGGCACGCGATGATGCCGGCGACACCTGGCTCTGCCCCTCGACAACGTTGGCCAGCGCAAAGGTCCGGGCGACGAGCCGACCCCACAGCTCCGGGCTGGACTGCTGGGACAACTGCGTCTGCGGGCCCTCGGTCGAGGTGAGGGGCCTTTCCCCTCGGCGGGCCGAGCGGGCATCCACCACACCTGGTTCGACGCCGCGTTTCGGCGGTGCCTCGCGATGAATCTTCTTCTGCGACGTCCGAACGACCAGGATGACGACGACGATGACCATTCCCACCGCGAGTGCCCCGAGAACGAGCACGCCAAGAATGATGAGAATGTGCCACATGTTCAGGTTGCCGAGCATCTTTCCCCCTTCGGCGGCATCACGCCGTCGCTTGAGTCGACCCTACGACATGACACCTCTGCTGGGTTGGAACTCAAGCGTCGCGGCCATCTGAACCGCCTCTTCGCCCGTCGAAGCAAAGTGGGCGGTCGAGAATCTGCCGCTGTAGTCGCGAAATACTGACGAGATCTTGCCGTAATCGTTGTCGAGGACCACGTGTGGAATCCCCAGCAGAATCGCAAGAATGTGGGCATGCAACCGGTCTGTGATGAGAACTTCTCCCCGCGAGACGATGCGCGAAGCCGAGGCGAAATTGATTGCAGAGAGGGATTCCAGGGTCGGCAGCAGCAGTCCTTCCAGAGCTGAACGCCCCTTGGCGAGCTTCCAGTAGATGCGGCCAGCAAGTCTCGTGGCCGCCCATTGCGCACGGTGAAAAGACACCATCCCCGAGCGCCAATCAGTCCTGACCCCTGCAAGCGATGCCAATGCCGGCGATACGGCGATGGCGAGGTTCTTCTCCACGTCATCGCGACTGAGGAACACCAGCGGTTGGCGTGCGGGTTGCCGTCGACTCAGAGGCGGAATGCCGAATGCCATGTCTGGACAGAACAACGCACGGACGTCCGGAAGGAGTTCCGCCGCGCGCTGGAGTGAATCGTGGTCACGAAGCAGCACGGTGACGTCTCCGTGCGCTGCAAAGATTCGATTTGCCCGTGCCGCTCGAGCAGGGTCGGTGAACCACAGGGATTGGGACAGGATCACCACCTTCGTGCCCACTAGCAGAGGAATGACCGCCTCGCGAAACTCCTGGAATCGCGGCCAGAGGTCACCGAGGTTGCCGCCCCCATGAAAGAGGACCACGCTCTCGGGCAGGGCTCTTCTCAATCGTTTGATGTCGAACCAGCCGCGATCCACGGTGTATGGCCGACCCAGGCCGAGGCGCGCGAGATACCGTTTCTCGCCGGCGTAGATCAGCGAGTCACCCGCGTTCCTGTGGTGCGGGAAGTCCAGAAGGACCGCGTTCTTGTAGCCGTCGCCAATCACCCCGCGAAGTATCGCCAGGGTCTCATCCTGGATCTCGTCAAGAAGTCGAAGGTCGTCCTCGTTCACCGGCGCGCTCCCGAACTCGGATCACGTCGGACCCGCTGCGGCTCACCGGCACTATCGATCACGAGCCTTAGCTTAAAGCTTTTCAGTGACCGAGCGATCGCAGCCTTGGTTTCCGGCGAATTGCTTAACCGGTCGGGCCAATCGATCGACTGCCGCGCCGAAGACGCTTGGCAACGCTCTAGCGAGCGGCACGATGGCGCCGCGCAGGGGCGACTGGGCAGCCGTCAGCAGTGCCGTTGCGATGATCTGAAAGCCCCTAATG
>CANFBG010000201.1 GCA_947444785.1 Microbacteriaceae bacterium
CCGACCATGCTCACTCGGGCCCCGAGGAGCCCTGCGGCGACGGCCTGGTTCGCGCCCTTGCCGCCGGGCAGGAACTCCATGCCGGTGCCGATGAGCGTCTCCCCCGGCAGCGGATGGCGATCGACGCGGATCAGCTGGTCGACGTTGATGGATCCGACGACCACCACCCGACCGGTGGGCGTCTTTCCTGAGGATGAATCGAGCGGCGGTTGGCTCATGTCAGTTCTTCTTTCGTCTGGCGAAGGGCAAGGGCAGGGGCCGGATGGGCGAGGAGGACGAGGCCCGGATCACGAGTTCGCTCGGCAGCACGACGGACTCCGGGCTGCCGCCCGCGATGACCTCGAGCAGCAGGTCGACGGCGATGCGGCCCATCTCGGCGGCGCTGTGCGAGACGACACTGAGGGCAGGGTTCAGCAGGGCGAAGAATTCGATGTCGTCGAACGCGACAAGCGCGATGTCTCTTCCGATGACGAGGCCGCGTTCGTTCAGCAGCCCGATCGCGCCGACCGCCATCAGGCTGTCTGCGGCAAGAACCGCGGTGGGAGGATCCTCGTTGTTCAGCAGGGCGCGCATTCCGGCCGCGCCGCTGGCGGCCTGGAAGTCGCCGTAGTAGACCAGCTCGGGCGCCTGTTCGAAGCCTGATTCAGCCAGGGCAGCGGTGAAGGCGGCAATTCGGTCGCGGCCCGTCGAGGTCGACAGGGGTCCCGACAGGTAGCCGATGCGGGTATGCCCAAGAGAGGCGAGGTGCGAAACGGCCTGCCTGATTCCAGTGGCGCTGTCGGTCGTCACGCTCGGAATGTCGAGCCCGTCGATGGTGCGGTCGACGAAGACGGTCGGGATTCCCCGGGCGATGAGCGAGCGGATGCCGCCCTCCCCGTCGCCGAGGGGGGCCACGATGATGCCGTCGACGCGGCGGGAGATCAGCGTGCCCAGATACCGGTCGTGCTGGTGCTCATTCTCGTTCGCGTTGCCCAGCAGGGTGACATAGCCCGAGGTGAGCGCGGCCTGTTCGCAGGCGTGCGCGAGGTCGGCGAAGAACGGGTTTCGCACGTCGGGAACGAGCAGGCCGATCGAGTCGCTGCGGGTGGAGCGAAGGGCTCGGGCCTGTGCGTTCGGGCGGTAGTCGAGATCCCGGGCTGCGGCGGCAACTTTGGTGCGGGCATCCGGCGAGGTGGCGGGATGCCCCGAGAGCACCCGGGATGCGGTGGCCGCGGAGACGCCGGCCAGCAGGGCGACATCCTTGATGGTGATTCCCGTCATCGCGCCCCCTCATCCGTGGAATCGATTCCACGAAATCGAGTCAACGGTACAGCGCGCGTCTCGGGGCTGTCAATGCGGGATGCCTGCGAGCGCGGCTGCCCGGTGGGGCTGCGCGAGATTCTGGAAACGCTGGCATTTCTGGCGCATTCACGTAGCCTTTCACCAACACGGTCAGTCGCACACAATGCTGTCTGCCGATCGCTAGAAGCGCCAGTCTGATTGGTCTCGCCACCACCCATTGCGAAATCGTCTCTCTGACACTCCAATAAGGTCAGGAGCCTTAAGTGAGCCGCCAAACTGATTCTCAGAGCACGACGAAAACCCGCCCGGTACCGCCAACCCTGTCCGTCATAACGGAGGGTTCGCCCCTCTCCTTCGTGAATCCCGACGGCACGCTGACCGCCGACGGGGAGGCGCACGGCATCGACATCGAACTCACGCGAGGCCTGTACCGCGAGATGTTGCTGGCTCGAACGCTCGATCGGGAAGCCCTGTCGCTGCAGCGCCAGGGCGAGCTGAACCTGTGGCTGATGTGCCTGGGGCAGGAGGCGGCCCAGATCGGCTCGGTCGCGGCGCTGTTGCCATCCGACATGATCTTCCCCAGCTACCGGGAGCATGCCGTCGCCCTGTATCGCGGCGTCACGCCCGCCGAGCTGCTCGTGCAGTGGCGGGGCCTCGCCCACTCGGGCTGGGACCCCCGGAAGTACAACCTGCAGATGGCCGCGCTGGTTCTCGGCACGCACACGCTGCACGCCACGGGCTACGCGGTGGGCGCCCGCATGGAGCAAACCGACGAGGTGGTCGCGGCCTACTTCGGCGACGGGGCGACCAGCCAGGGCGATGTGAACGAGGCCTTCAACTGGGCCAGCGCGGGATCCCTGCCTGTGCTCTTCATCTGCCAGAACAACCAGTGGGCGATCTCCACTCCCACGTCGGTGCAGTCGGGCGGGCAGATCTTTCGCCGGGCGGCAGCATTCGGCATGCCGACCTGGTTCGTTGACGGCAACGACGTGCTCGCGGTGCACGCCGCCACGACGGCCGCCGCCGCACACATCCGACTGAACGGCGGCCCCGCGCTGATCGAGGCCGAGACGTACCGCATGGCCGGTCACAGCAGCTCCGACGATCCAACGAGGTACCGCTCCGACGAGGAGCTCGAGTCGTGGGCCCGGCGCGACCCCCTGACACGAATCGAGAAGCTGCTTCGCCTGATGGAGACCCCAGAGTCGTTCTTCGCGGAGCTCGATGAGAGCGCCGAACGCCTGGGCGCCGAGGTACGAGACGCGTGCCGCAACCTGGAGCCGACAGAGCTCGCCGACCTCTTCGGCAATGTCTACGCCGAGCCGCACGACTCGCTCGAGGCCGAGCGTCGCTCCTACCAGGAGTCCGCCCGCGCACTCGCCGGGGTGAACCGATGAGCACGATGAGTCTCGTCGGCGCCCTGAACGCCGGGCTTCGAAAGTCGATGGCCGATGACGACCGGGTCATCCTGATGGGCGAGGACATCGGCACGCTGGGCGGGGTCTTCCGCGTGACCGCCGGGCTGCGCGAGGAGTTCGGCGCAGACCGGGTCGTCGACACCCCGCTGGCCGAGTCGGGCATCGTGGGCACGGCCATCGGCCTCGCGCTCCGCGGCTACCGCCCGGTGTGCGAGATCCAGTTCGACGGCTTCGTCTATCCCGCCTTCGACCAGATCGTCAGCCAACTGGCCAAGTTCCGCGCCCGCTCCGGCGGCCGGGTGTCGCTGCCCATCGTGATCCGCATCCCCGTGGGCGGCGGCATCGGGGCGGTCGAACATCACAGCGAGTCGAACGAGAGCTATTTCGCCCACACGGCGGGCCTGCGGGTCGTCTCCTGCGCGACTCCGGATGACGCGTTCCATATGATCCAGCAGGCCATCCAGAGTGATGATCCCGTGATCTTCTACGAACCGAAGCGCCGCTACTGGGACAAGGGCGAGGTGCTCGATCAGTCAGATCGAAACCTGCACGAGGCCCGGGTGCTTCGCGAGGGCTCGGACTGCACGCTCGTGGCTCACGGCCCGACGGTGGCGACTGCTCTCGCCGCGGCACTGGCCGCGGCGGAGGACGGCTTCTCGGTGGGGGTCGTCGACCTCCGCACGATCTCCCCGCTGGATCTGTCGACGCTTGAGGAGCAGACGATGACGAGCGGCCGCGTCGTCGTCGTGCACGAGGCATCCACCTTTCTCGGAATCGGTGCGGAGATCGCGGCGGCAATCTCGGAGAGCTGCTTCTACTCGCTGCGCTCGCCCGTGCTGCGGGTCGGGGCGTTCAACATGCCCTATCCGCCGGCGAAGGTCGAGGACGCTTTCCTGCCCAGCGTCGACCGAGTGCTCGCCGCCGTCGATCACGCAATGAACTACTAGGAGACGCCATGACATTCAGCACATTCAACCTCCCCGATGTCGGCGAGGGCCTCACCGAGGCCGAGATCGTCAGCTGGCGGGTCAAGGTGGGCGACAGCATCAAGATCAACGAGACCCTGCTCGACATCGAGACCGCGAAGTCGATCGTCGAGATCCCGTCGCCGTTCGCCGGCATCGTCGAGACCCTGCATGTTCCTGAGGGCATGCTCGTGCCCGTCGGATCGGCCCTCGTGACCATCGACGATGGGGCCCGCACCGAGCAGGTCGCCCCCGTACCCGCTACGGATGCCGCCGCCGCCACGGACGAGGACGAGGACGAAGAGCCGCCGCTGGTGCTGGTGGGAACCGCACCGGTGGCCCCCGCCGCGAGACGATTCCGGATGTCGGCGCGAGCCGGTGCAGACCGGCCGGGCGACGCTGCGCCCGCCGCATCCGAAATCTCGACGCACACGAACCCGAACCCACTCCCCCGCATGCTGCCGCCCGTGCGCCTGCTCGCCAAGCGGCTCGGCGTCGACCTGGTCGCGCTGGCGAAGGGCTCGACCGCGCTCATCTCCAGGCAGGATGTCGAGGAGTGTGCGGCGAGCGCTCTGCCCACCCTGCCCGCCGAGGGCGCCACGGCGAGCGCCCGGGAGACCCGCGTGCCGATCAAGGGAGTTCGCAAAGCCATCGCCACGGCGATGACGACCTCGGCGTTCACCGCCCCGCACGTCACGGAGTGGCTGTCGATCGACGTCACGGCCACGCTCGAGCTCATCGCCGA
>CANFBG010000202.1 GCA_947444785.1 Microbacteriaceae bacterium
AACCGCGAAGTCCATCGTCGAGATCCCGTCGCCGTTCGCCGGCATCGTCGAGACCCTGCACGTTCCTGAGGGCATGCTCGTGCCCGTCGGGTCGGCGCTCGTGACCATCGACGATGGGGCCCGCACCGAGCAGGTCACCCCCGCGCCGGAAGCCGACTCGGCCGCGGCCACGGCCGAGGAGCCGCCGCTGGTGCTGGTGGGAACCGCGCCGGTGGCACCCGCCGCGAGACGATTCCGGATGTCGGCGCGAGTCGGTGCAGACCGGCCGCGCGACGCCCCGCCCGCCGCATCCGAAATCTCGACGCACCCGAAACCGAACCCACTCCCCCGCACGCTGCCGCCGGTGCGCCTGCTCGCCAAGCGGCTCGGCGTCGACCTGGCAGCGCTGGCGAAAGGCTCGACCGCGCTCATCTCCAGGCAGGATGTCGAGGAGTGTGCGGCAGGCGCTCTGACCACCCTGCCCGCCGAGGGCGCCACGGCGAGCGCCCGGGAGACCCGCGTGCCGATCAAGGGAGTTCGCAAGGCCATCGCCACGGCGATGACGACCTCGGCGTTCACCGCCCCGCACGTCACGGAGTGGCTGTCGATCGACGTCACGGCCACGCTCGAGCTCATCGCCGAGCTGAAGCGCGACCGCCGCTGGACGGGCATCCATGTGACGCCCCTGCTGCTGGTCGCCAAGGCCCTGCTCATCGCGGTGAAGCGCTACCCGGGGATCAATTCGCGCTGGGACGATGCCGCCCAGGAGATCGTGACGATGCACTACGTGAATCTCGGCATCGCGGTGGCCAGCCCGCGGGGCCTCGTCGTTCCCACCATCAAGGATGCGCAGTGCATGGACCTGGCGACCCTGGCGCGATCGCTCGAGATGATGGTCGGGACCGCCCGCGACGGCACGCTGTCCCCGGCAGACATGGCCGAGGGCACGATCACGATCACCAACATCGGCGCGCTGGGCGTGGACTGCGGGACGCCCATCCTTGTGCCCGGTCAGGCTGCGATCCTGGCCCTCGGCGCCATCCGGGAGATGCCGTGGGTGATCGAGCATGAGGTCGTGCCGCGCATGGTCACCCAGCTCGCCATATCGTTCGATCACCGGGTCGTCGACGGCGAGCTCGGCTCCCACTTCCTGACCGCGATCGCCGAGATCCTCAACTCCCCGGCGCGTGCGCTCTCTTACCTCTAAGCGCCTGAGGTTGGAAAGTCGATGATCTGGCGAAGGGCTGTGCCGTCGGCCAGGGCGTCCATTGCCTCGTTGATGTCCTCGAGGCGGATGTGCGAGGAGATCAGCTGCCCGAGGGGCAGCCGGCCGTCGCGCCACAGCGTGACGAAGTAGGGGATGTCCCGCGACGGCACCGCCGAGCCGAGGTAGCTCCCTATTACTGTGCGCGCCTCCGAGGTCATCACCAGGGGCGAGATGTTGCTGGTCGCACCGGCGGGCGGCAACCCGACCGTGACGGTGCGGCCCCCCGGTGCGGTGATCGCGAACGCGGTCTCGAACGCGCGGGGGTGCCCGGCGGCCTCAATCACGACAGCGGCCCGGAGGCCTTCCCCTACAGCCTGATCGGGCGTCAGGCAACGGGACGCGCCCGCGAACAGCGCCGCCTCGAACTTGGCCTCGTTCGCGTCGATCGCAACGACCTCGTTGGTCCCCACGGCCACCGCGACGAGAAGTGCCGCCATGCCGACGCCGCCGAGGCCGACGATGGCGATGCGCTCGCCGGGCTGCGGCTTGCCCGCGTTGATGACGGCCCCGCCCCCGGTGAGCACTGCGCAACCGAGGATAGCGGCGATGCCGGGTGGGACATCCGCCTCGACGGCCACCACCGAGCGGGCGTCGACGACCGCATGCGTGGCGAAGCCCGAGACGCCGAGGTGGTGTTGGGGTTGAGCTCCGTCACTCGAATGCAGTCGGCGGCCGCCGCTCAGCAGGGTGCCCTGCGCGTTCGCCGCGGATCCCGGGGTGCAGGGCAGGCGTCCACCGGTCTTGCACGCGTCGCACGTTCCACAGCGGGGCAGAAAGGTCATCACGACGCGGTCGCCGATTCGCGGCGACTCGACGCCGGGGCCGACCGCCTCAACGATTCCGGATGCCTCGTGGCCCAGCAGCATCGGCAGCGGGCGGGGCCGGTTCCCGTCGACGACAGAGAGATCCGAGTGGCACACCCCGGCCGCCTCGATCCGCACGAGGAGCTCGCCCGCCTCGGGCGCATCCAATTCGAGCTCCAGCACGGCGATCGGCCTGCTCGCCGCATACGGTCGCGTTGCCCCACTGACCTGCAGAACAGCCCCTCGGATTGCCGTCATTGAATTGACCCCCTGTTTATCTCAAGCACTTCTCCTAAAACATAACCCGGCAGCCCGCCCTGCACCGCGGTCAGGCATGAGCGCCACGGGCCAACCCAGCGACGCCCACCCAAAGGCACTCAGACTGTGCTGGCGGCGGGGTTCCAGCTGCTGTGCAGGGGTGCGGGCTTCGCAACGCTGGAGGTCACAGCGACCGGCACGCCAGACTCCGCCGCGGACGAGATCGCGAGCAGGATGTCGAGCACGTGAGCCGCGACGGCACCGCTGGCTCGCTCATCGTCACCGCCCCGAATGGCCCGGGCCAGGTCGAGAACGCCCGAGCCGCGGCCGTGCGTCGACCCGGTTGCCACGAGGGTCTCGGGCTCGGCCTGGCCGAAGCGCCACAGCGTCGAGTCACCCTCGAAGGTGTTGGGATCCGGCAGCACGATGGTTCCCTCGGTGCCGCTGATCTCGACGAAGCCCATGCGCGGCAACGCGTTCTGGAAGCTGAAGGTCGACTGCGCCGACTGCCCGCCCGCGAACTCGATGAGGGCGGCGTAGTGCGTGGGCACCTCGACGGGGAACTCGGTTCCGGCCCGCGGCCCGCTGCCGATCGAGCGCGTCGGGAACGACTTCGACGAGACGGCGCTGACGCGGGTTGCCGAACCGAATGCGTGCACGAGCGTCGTCACGTAGTACGGCCCCATGTCGAACAGCGGGCCGGCGCCGTGGGCGAACAGGAACTCCGGATTCGGGTGCCAGGCCTCGGGTCCGGGAACGTGGAACATGGTCGTCGCCGTCAGCGGCTCGCCGATGTCGCCGCGGGCGATGGCGCGCAGCGCCGTCTGGATGCCGGCCCCGAGAACGGTGTCGGGTGCGCAGGCGACCCGGAGGCCCGCGGCGGCGGCGGCGGCGAGCAGGTCGGCCCCCGATCGGTGATCCAGCGCGAGCGGCTTCTCGCTCCAGACGTTCTTGCCGGCCGCGATGATTCGGCGGCCGACCTCCGCGTGAACGGCCGGGAGCGTGAGGTTCACGACGATCTCGATCGCATCTATCGCCAGGAGTTCATCGACCGTGCCGTGTGCCGGCACCCCGAAGGCCTCGGCTTGGGCACGGGCACGGTCGGCGTCGATGTCGGCGACGAACAGCACGTTGAGGTCGGGAAACGCCGTCATGTTCGCAAGGTAGGTGCCGCTGATGACCCCCGCGCCGATGACGCCGATGCCGACGGGGCCGGAGCGGCTCACCGGGCGACCGCCGCATCGATCGCGGTGGCGTTTGCGGTGTCGCGCGCCGTGTCGTTGGCGGCGAGCCATGCCAGGGATGTCGCAACACCCTCGAAGATGTCGCCGCTGTAGCCGTCGAACTCCACGACCCGAAGGGCGTGCGGGGCCGCGGCCAGGATGGCGGGGATGTCGACCTCGCCGCTGCCGGCCGGAACCTGGTCGCGGAACGCCTTCTCGAGGGCCTCCGGCACGACCAAGGCGCTCTCGCTGCTCGGAAGGGAGCTGGCGATGTCGCCGGCCACACGGCCGTCCTTGATGTGCAAGAGCTGAACTCGCTCACCGAGCGATCGGAGCAGCGCCGGGGTGTCATCCCCGCCGACGGTCGACCAGAACGTGTCGATCTCCAGCACCACGTCGGCGCTGAGTCGCTCGAGGAACAGCTCGAAGATCGGCCGGCCGTCGATCTGGTTCGAGAACTCCCAGTTGTGATTGTGGTAGCCGAAGCGCAGCCCGACCGCGGCTGCCTCGACCTGCAGCTCGTTGACCCGATCGGCGATGCGGGCGGCGTCGTCGGCCGTCTGCCAGCGGTCGCTGGGGATAAAGGGATCGATCACGATGCCGATGCCGAGCTGGGCCGCGGCGTCGAAGGTGCGGGCGGGGTCGGCCGAGTCGATGACGGGCGCGTGCCCGGAGGGAGCGGTGACGCCCGCCGCGGCGAAGGCCCGCTCGAATTCATCCGCTCGCTCGACGAACGCGTACGGTTCGACCTTTGTGAAGCCGATCGCGGCGATCCGCGCGACGGCGCCGTCGAGGTCGGCGGAAATCGCATCCCGCACGGAGTAGAGCTGAACTGAGGGTGAGGTGGTCATTGGTTCTCCCTTGT
>CANFBG010000203.1 GCA_947444785.1 Microbacteriaceae bacterium
TCGGGATCAGCGCCGATGACTTTCCCGTCGTTCGAGGTCTCGGAGCCCAGCCAGTGGAGACACCTCGGCCGTTGCACATCTGGGATCCGGACGGCCTGAACCCGTACGCGCAAGAGGTCTTCGCGCTGCTTGCCGACCAGCACGTCGTGGCCGACATCTGGCTGCCCCGCTCGGCCCAGCTGGTGCTCTCGCCCACGCACTCTGCCCACGTCAGGGCGCGGCTCGGCGGCGCCGTCGGCCGCGACGGGTTTGTTCGGCACGTGCTGCTGCGGCTGTTCATGCCGCTCGCCGTCGCCGCCCTCGTCGTGTTTCGCCGCGATCGCCTGCTCGTCGCGTGGATCCGCGGGCCCTACGAGGGGCTGGTGTTCGGCATTGCCGCCCGCCTGGGCTGGGTCGCGACCGTGCACCACAACCCGACCGAGTCGCGTCGGGGCGGGCGATTCTTCGCCGCCGCGCTCGGCTTCCTGCTTTCGGGATCGACGCGGGTGATCCTGCACAGCGACCTGCTGCTCACCGATGTGGATCGCCGGCTGGTTGCCAAGACGGTGATTGCCGAGCATCCGCCCTACGAGCGGTGGGTGGCGGCATACGGCAGGCCGGCGCCCGAGGCGCACGCCACGACGACGCTGCTGTTCCTCGGCGTGCTGCGGGCCGACAAGGGGCTCGCTGACTTTCTTTCTCTCGGTACGATGCTCGATGCGTCGCGCTATCGGCTGCTGGTCGCCGGCAAGGGCGAGCTCTCGGAGAGCGACCTGCGGCAGATCGCCGACTCGGCCGTGCCGGTCACGCTGCGGGTGCAGCGGCTTCCCCTGGCTCAGGACGACATTGCGGCGGCGCTCGCCGAGGCCGACCTGCTCGTGGCTCCGTACAGCGCGGCCACGGTCAGCGGCACCATCGTGATGGCGCGCTCGTGCGGGCTGCCCGTCATCGGCTACGACTCCGGCGCCCTGGCCGGTTTCCTGACCGAGGCCGCGCTGACCGGCGAGCACACGCCCGCGAGTCTGGCCGAGCGAATCGACTCATTCAGCGAAGAGCCTTTCGAGACCCACCGGCACGGCAACCAGGCGGCCAGGGCCAGGGCCGCGCGCGAGTGGCTCGAGGCGGTGGGAACATGACGACGCAGCTCGTGGATTCGAATCGTCGGCTGGTGACGGGACGGGCGCAGCGGGGCCTCGCCCTGCTCGTCGTGTTGCTGCTGCCCATCCGCGCGTTCGCGCCGCTCGGCAGCGTGAGCCTGGATGCCGGCGTGCTGCTCGGCATCCTCCTTCTTCCGGTGCTGCTCAAGGCGCTCTTTTCGTCTGGCCGGCTGTGGCTGGCGACCGCGGCCCTGATGCTCGCCGCCCTGGTGCTGTTTCCGGTGGTCTCGTTTCTGTCGCTGGCGGCGGATCCCCTTCGCGCCATCGATGCGACCCTGCAGCGCGGAACCGTGTTGCAGCTGGTCGCGGGGCTGATCATGCTGCTGGTGTTCGCATGGGCGGCGAAGCACGTGCGCATCAGCTCGCTGCTGGTGACGTATGCGGTCGGCGCGATTCTCAACATGGTGCTGGGGGGGACCCCGCCCAGTGACAACCCCTGGAAGGTCGGCCTCGCCTGGGCGATCACGGTGCTGCTGCTGGCCGTCGCATCGCGGCTTCCGAAGACGCAGCTCGCCATCCTGATTCTGATCGGTCTCACCGTTGTGAGCCTGGCGCTGGATTCGCGCAGCGTGGCGCTGTTCACCGCCGTCACCGCGGTCGCCGCGGGCTATGCGGCCATCGTGAGGCGGTCGACGATCACCCGGCTCAGGGTTCTGTTCACCGCGATCGGGCTGACCCTCGTCGTGCTGGCCACGTTCGTGCTCGGCTCGCTGCTCGCCACGAGCGGGGTGTTGGGCACCGCGGTGCAGTCTCGAACCCAGTTCCAGAGCGCTGTCTCGCTGATTCAGGCCGCGCGGCCCGAGTCGACGGCGACGTTCGCCCTGTTCTTCGCCCAGCCCCTGGGCTATGGCGCCGGGCTCATTCCGTCGCCGGCCGACCTCAGCGTGGCGACCACGGCCCTCTACGATTTCGACCCGAACCTCGCCAACAGCAGCTACATCAACGGCTACCTGCTGGGAAACCACATCGAGGTGCACTCCGTCGCCGGCGACCTCTGGCTTTCCTTCGGCCTGCCGGGCCTGGCTCTCGCCGTCCTGTTCTTCGTCTTGATCTCCCGGGGCATGTCCCTCGCGTTCATGCAGCGGCGGGCGACCCCCCTGGTGCTGTTCCTCGGGTTTTCCGGCATCTGGGACATTCTGTTCTCCCCCCTCTACTCGAACCTTGGGATGGTGCTTCTCTCCGTCTGCGTGATGCTGGCCGTTCATCGAAGCGACGAGTATCGGAGTTCTCCCCTGGGAGACGGGGTGGTGTCGCGATGAGTTCTGACGCCGCTTTGCCCATGCTGTCGATCATCACGATCACGCTCGAGAACCTGGCAGGCCTCAGAACGAGCCTGGACTCCATTCGGGACCAGGTCGCCGATGAGGCCGGCTTCGAGGTCGTCGTCGTCGACGGGGCCTCCACCGACGGAACGGTCGAGTATCTCGAGACGCTTAACTGGGCCCCACTGCGGTGGGAGAGCCGGAGAGACGGCGGGGTCTATGACGCGATGAATTCGGGCATCCGCCGATCGAGCGGTCGGTACCAGCTGTTCCTGAACGCCGGCGACCGGTTCTTCGACAGCGGCTCCCTCGCGGCGATCCTGGCCGCCCTCGAATCGCGTCCGGCCTGGCTGATCGGCGGGGCGATCAACGCGAACCCGAGCGGTAAGCCGTACGTGATCGCCAACCTGCCGCACCGATGGTTCCGGCACGCCATGGGGGCACAGCCGCACTGCCACCAGTCCACCGTGTTCAGCGCCGAGCTCATCCACGCCCTGGGCGGCTACTCCGAGGAGTTCGGCTTCGCGGGCGACTTCGACCTGATCATGCGGGCAGGCCTTTACTCCCGACCGCAGGAGTTGAACACGCCGATCGCGATCTACGCGGGCGGCGGGCTGAGCGAGTCCGGCCGGTTCCAGGCGCCCCTGCTGCTGCATAGGATTCGCGTGCACCGGTTTCAGCTCGGTCGGCGTGCCGCGCGAATCGATCTCCTGTGGGTCTCGTGGCAGCTGGGGCGGCGCCGGGTCTCCGCGCTTCGCCGGGCGGTCGCTACAGCGGTTGCTACAGCGGTCGCTACAGCGGTCGCTTCCGCTGTCTCCCGAGCCGGGTCATCGTGATTCCCGGCCCGAGGAGAAAAGCGCCGGCGAGAGTCGTCAGAAAAGAGAGCCGTCGGCCGTCGACGAAGTGCATGCCCGCGATTCGGTAGAGCACCCGGGAGCGGTCCCGCATCGCCAGGCGCCACGGGGTCTTCACGCTCCTCTGCCAGTCGGCCCAGAGCAGGTCTTCCCCCCGGGAGCGAGCGAGGGTGCGGGCGCTCAGGAATCGCGTGGCCCGGATCATGCTCAGCGAGTTGGATGCGCTCACGGCGTCGGCGTGCACCCGGTAGTAGCCCAGCACCTCGGCGACGGTGACGACGCGCAGGACGGCGGCAACGCGGGAGAGGAACTCGAGATCCTCGATCGGGCCGGCGTTGTGCACCAGTTCCGCGTCGAACCCGCCGACCCTGTCGAGTGCCGCGCGGCTGACCATGATGGTAGACGGGGGAAACGGCATGAAGCCGGCGGCGGCGATGCGCTCCTGTTTGTCGTCTGCGATCTGGCCCGAAAACGCCTGGATCGGCCCCTTGGAGCCGAGGAATTGCAGATACGACCCGACGGCTCCGATCGACGGGTCATCGGTCAGAACCTTCAGCTGGCGTTCGACCTTGTCGGTGGACCAGAGGTCGTCGTGGTCGAGGAACGCCACCGCCGCGCCCGTGGCCAGGGCCAGGCCGTGGTTTCTGGCGGAGGCCACGCCGGCGTTCTCCTGGTGAACCAGCCGGATTCTCTCGTCGCTGAGCGAGGAGACGATGGCCGCCGACCGATCGGTCGAGCCGTCGTCGACGACGATGATCTCGAGCTCGCGATGCGACTGGTCGAGCACGCTCTGAATCGCCTCGGCGAGGAAATTCTGGCCGTTGTACACCGGGATGATGACCGAAACTAACATGGCTTCAGAATAGGGCCCGTCGGGTAATGCTAAAATCATTTTTTATCTGGGCCGGTGGTCCGTTGAATCGGTGCTACTGACGATGAGGAACAGGCCCTCTGCCCATGGAACTTCGCGACTACCTCAGAGTTCTGCGTCAAGGCTGGTGGGTCATCCTGATCCTCGCCCTCGCGGGCGGTTCGGCCGGCTATGGGTACTCGCTGCTGCAGACCCCCGTCTACAGCTCATCGGCCAAGGTCTTCATCTCGACCTCCGGCGGCGACACGATCCAGGCTCTGGCGCAGGGCAA
>CANFBG010000204.1 GCA_947444785.1 Microbacteriaceae bacterium
AGACCGGCAGCACAGCCGCAGCGCCGGCCGCACGGTGCCGGGACTCGATCGCCTGGCCGGCATACGTCGCGGCGATGATCGCGGCGGCACCGAGCAGCCCGAGGAACCCGAGACGCTCCCCGCCGAGGCCCACTCCGACGGCAACGGCCCAGATCGGCTCCGTTCCCATCAGCAGGGCAGCGCGGGCAGCCGAGGTGCGCCGAATGGCCCACGCCTGAACGACGAACGCGAAAACGCTGCAGCCGAGGCCGAGGAAAGCGACATTCGCCCAACCCGCCAGTCCGAGGCCCGAGACTGCCGGGCCCAGCTCTGGCGCGGCCAGCAGCGTGAAGCAGAGGGAGCCGACCAGCATCTGCACGAGCACCAGCGTCAGCGTGCTCTCGGTCGGCCGCACCAGTCTGCCGGTCGCCGTGACGTGCGCCGCGCGCACCACCGCCGCCGCGAGAATCAGCAGGTCCCCGATGCGTGGCGATCGGATGCCGTCGGCCGACACGAGCAGGAACACCCCGACCACCGCCACGACGGCCGCGGCGAAGAACGACCTCGGCAGCCAGCGGTGGCCGGCGAGCGACTCCAGGATCGGTGTGAAGACGATCGTCAGGCT
The DNA here is from genome assembly GCA_947444785.1 of Microbacteriaceae bacterium. Lineage (GTDB taxonomy): Bacteria > Actinomycetota > Actinomycetes > Actinomycetales > Microbacteriaceae > Agreia. Next base: position 605 of record CANFBG010000204.1, read on the forward strand.
GATCAGCAGTCCGGCATTCGTGGCGTCGGTGAGCCGCACGCCCGCCGTCTCGAGCCACAGCACGCCCGCCTGGCTGAGACCCAGCAACGCCCCGATGCCGAGTGCGCGACGCGACGGCAGCCCGGGGCGCACGATCGCCCAGACGACGAGCATCCCGACGGTCGCGGCGAGGTAGCGCAGGGACAGCGTGACCGGAACGCCCGTCAGCTCCACGAGCGACTTGGCGCTGAGGTAGCTCGCACCCCAGGTCGCGGCGACCGCCAGCAGCAGCAGGTCGACCCGTCGGCGCCGCAGCATCGCACTCACTGAACTCTTCACGTCCCCACTCTGGCGGAACCAACACTTTAGAAGAAGACGAAATGTCTAATACAACCGTTTAGCATTTCTTTATGGATGTGCACCAGCTTCGTTCGCTTCGCGAGTTGAATGACCGGGGCAGCGTCGCCGCGGTCGCCGAGGCCCTGGGCGTGACCGCCTCCGCCGTATCGCAGCACCTCTCGGCCCTGCAGCGCGGCTTCCCGGTGCCCCTGACGGTCAAGGCGGGCCGGCGCCTCGTGCTGACGGATGCCGGTCGCGCCCTCGCCGAGGCCGCCGTCGGCGTGGCGGATGCGCTGGCCGTGGCCGAGGCAGCCGTGCACACGTTTCTAGAGGATTCGACGCAAACCGTGTCGGTCTCCGCGTTCCACAGCGCCGGCCTCGCCTGGTTCGAGGCGCTTTTTCAGTCGCTCGGCCCGGATGGACCGCGAGTCTCATTCACCGACGAAGACGTCTCGTTCGCCGACTTCCCCGTTCTCACCGGTCAGCACGACATCGTGATCGCGCACCGCCTGCCGCACGGCCCCGGCTGGCCGGGAGACCGGGTGCATGTCACGCCCCTTCTGACCGAGCCGATCGACGTGGCCTTGGCCGCGTCGCATCCGCTCGCCGCCCGTGACGTGCTGACCGTGAGCGACCTCGTCGATCAGCGCTGGGTGGCCGTGCACGAAGGATTCCCCCTGGCCCGTCTCCTGGAACAGCTCGCCGCCCACGCCGGGCAGCCGCTCGACATCGCGCACCGCATCAATGAGTTCTTCGTGACCGCCGCGCTCGTGCGAAGCGGCAGCGCGATCGCCCTGCTGCCCCGGGTGACCCTCGGCGCCCGCGAGCTCGAGGGAATCGTTCTGCGTCAGGTCGACGGCGTCACCCTCACGCGCCAGATCGACGCCCTGGTTCGACCGGAGGCACTGCAGAGGGCGGCGGTGCGCCGCGTGCTGGCAACCCTCAGTGAGGTTGCGGCACGCCCGCCGACGCGAGAATGAGCGCGGCGGCCTTCTCGCCGATGATGAGCGAGGGGGCGTTGGTGTGGCCTCGAATGATCGCGGGCATCACCGAGGCATCGGCGACCCGCAGGCCCTCGACGCCGCGAACCCGCAGCTCCTCATCGACGACCGAGCCGGCGTCGAGACCCATGCGGGCGGTTCCCACCGGGTGATACAGCGTGTGCGAGTACTCGTTTATCGACAGGGCGTCGCGCTCGGTTTCGGGCAGGGACTCCGCTCCCTCGGGGGCCACGAACCGCCCCGTGCTGGCCGCCGCGAGCGCATCGGTCGCGATGAGTCGCTCGCAGAAGGCGAGGCCCGCCATCAGGGTCGCCCGATCGGCGCCCTCAGGATCGCTGAGGTAGCGGGGGTCGATCAGCGGCTTGTCCAGCGGGTTGCCCGAGGCAAGGCCGACCGTGCCCGAGCTCTTCGGCTGCAGCAGGATCGCCCCGACGGTGAGGCCGTGCGTCGGCGGGTCGACGAGGCCCTGGCCGACGAAGGCGACCGGCGCGAAGATCAGCTCGATGTCGGGCAGCGCCAGCGTCGCATCCGTCTTGATGAAGCCGTAGCCCTCGGCCACATTCGAGGTCAGCATTCCGCGCTTGCGGGCGAGGTAGTTCACCAGCTGGCGCGGCTTCTTGGCGGTGAAGAGCGTGTCGTGCCTGGCCTCGACGATGACGGCCGAGACGAGGTGGTCGCGCAGGTTCTTACCGACCTCGGGTGAGTGCGCGAGCACGGCGATATCGTGGGCAGCAAGCTCGTCGCGGTCGCCGATTCCCGAGAGCATCAGCAGCTGCGGCGTGTTGACGGAGCCGCCACAGAGCACGACCTCCCGCCGGGCGGTCACGACCCGCTCGACCCCGACCTCGAGGTAGGCGACCCCGGTGGCCCGGGTGCCCTCGAACAGCACCCGGGTGGTGTGCGCACCGGTGCGCACGACGAGGTTCGCCCGCGTGCGCGTGGGCTTGAGGTAGCCGTCGGCGGCGCTGAACCGCGAGCCGTTCGACTGGGTCACCATCGTCTCGCTGACACCCTCCGTCTCCCCGCTGTTCGCGCGGATGACGTTCAGCCCCAGCTCCCGGGCGGCCGCCAGAAACGTGGCGGTATGCGAGCGCGGGCTGCGCTGAGCGCTGACACGGATGGCGCCGGTCGTGCCCGTCTCGGCAATGCCTGCGCCGCCCTGAACGTGCTCCACCCGTCGGACGTAGGGCAGCAGTTCCTTCCACGACCAGCCCGCACCGGCAGCCTCGGCCCAGCCGTCGTAGTCCCCAGGGAAGCCGCGGATCCACATCATCGCGTTCATCGAGCTCGAACCGCCGAGAACCTTGCCCCGGGGCCAGAAGATGCGCCGGTTGTTCAGCTGCGGCTGCGGCTCGGTGTCGTAGTTCCAGTCGAGCTTGGATCGAAACAGTGCCGAGAATGCCGCGGGAATCTTGATCTCGAGCTTGGTGTCCTTCGGGCCCGCCTCCAGGAGCAGCACCCGGTGCTCGCCGCTCTCGCTCAGCCTCGCGGCCAGCGCGCATCCGGCCGCCCCGGCCCCGACCACGACGTAATCGAATGTCTCGGCCTCCAGCGATCGGGCCTCGGCGTTGCGGGACAGGTTGTTCGTCATCTGAGTACTCTCACTTCATCGTGATTGACCGTGCGCTCCCCCCGGTCATGAAATCGTGCCACAGTTCCTGAGGATTTGCCGCCTGCCCCGGCGTTCTCCAGTGGATATTCTGAGTGACGTGACATCACCCACCGGCAGGCCTTTCGCAGACGGCTCCAACCTCACGGTGGTTCTCGGAATGCACCGCAGCGGCACGAGCGCCCTGACCGAGGCCCTGGCCGACGCCGGCCTCCAATCGTCGCGGAATGAGCGCGTCTTCGAACTGAACGACTGGATCCTGGCGCAGCACGGCGCGAGTTGGGACCGGCCGTGGCTGATGCGCCGCGCACGCCCCAGACACGAGGAACTCGATCGCGTCGCATCGCTGTGGGCCGAGATGGCAGCCGAGGGCGTGACCGTGCTGACGGATCCGCGCCTGTGCCTCACCCTCGGCTGGTGGAGCGAGGCATGGGCCCGCACCGGCACCGGGGTGAACCTGGTCGAGATCGTGCGGCATCCCAGCCAGGTCGCCGCAAGCCTCCACCATCGAAACGGCATTCCCCCGACGTTCGGGGAGTTCCTGTGGAAGGAGTACCTCGAGCAGGCCGCCGAGAACACGCGTGGTGCGACTGTGCACCGGGTCTGGCACCAGGAACTTCTTCGCGACGCCCCCAGCGTCGTCGGGCGGTTGACCCGTGAGCTCGGGCTGGCACCTGAAGCCCCCGCTGGATCTACTCGCGGAAGCGCTCCCGGCGCCTCGGTGCAGCAGTCCCTGCAGCACCAGTTCTCCGAGGCGCCGCCCGCGCTCTGGCAGGTGCGCGCGCTCTGGGCGGGCCTCCGCGGCGGCTCGCCATCCGCCCCCGTTGGCGCGGC
>CANFBG010000205.1 GCA_947444785.1 Microbacteriaceae bacterium
ACCCCTCGGCAATCCGCTAAAAAGGTTTATGCCGAGTTTCGCGAATGAGGGCTCAGACCTGCCCGAAGGGGGCTCGGAGACTGTCCGTCTCCGGCCTCGGCGCACGCGTCGGAAGAGGGCCCTCCGCTGGACGCTGTGGCTGCCCATCGGGCTCGGTGTCGTGCTGATCGCGGCGACCGCGTGGGTCGGTGTGCGCGGACTTCAGGCAAAGGATGAGCTCACCTCGGCGAAGTCGCTCCTGAGCGAGGCCAAGACCAAGGCCCTGGCGATGGATGTGGCCGGGGCGACCCAGACCTTCGAGAAGATCAAGGCCAGCACGGCTCACTCGGTCGAGCTGACGAGTGACCCCGTCTGGCGCTTGGCGGAGCTCGTGCCGGTTCTCGGCGGCAACCTCACCGTGACGCGCGAACTCGCGGCCGTCTCCGACCTCGTGGTGAACCGGGTAGCGAGCCCGTTGCTGGATGCGGCATCGGTGATGGACCCCGCAAGTCTGGCGCCCAAGAACGGCACCATCGACACGAAGCCCTTCGTTGCGGCGACGTCGGCGATCCATCTGGCCACGGCGGGGCTGGCCGATGCCGTGCGCGCCACCGATGCGATCGACACGTCCGGGTCGATCGGAGCCCTGGCCGACGCTCGCGCGAGCATGGCGGGACTCCTCGGTCAGCTGACGCCCGTCGTCAGCACCCTTGACGGTGTCCTGCCGCTTCTGGGCCCCGGCCTCGGAGCCGATGGCCCGCGCAACTACCTCCTCGTTTTCGAGAACCCGGCGGAGGCTCGATCCCTCGGCGGGGCGGCCCTGATGGTCGGCCTGCTCTCGGTCGATGCCGGCCACGTCACATTGGGGTCGGTGACCAACGTAGACGGCTTCCCGCAGTACGCCGCCCCGGTCATCGCGCCACCCGACGGTGCGGAGAAGCTGTTCGAGGGAACCTATGGCACCTCCATGAACAACGCCACGGTGACGCCGAGCTTTTCGCAGGCGGCGAGGATCGCCAGTGAGATCTGGCGGCAGAAGACCGGAGTCACGGTGAACGGCGTGATCTCGATCGACCCCGTCGCGCTCAGCTACTTCCTGACCGCCACCGGGCCCATCACGCTCGCCTCGGGTGATGTCTTCACCGATAAGACCCTGGTCGCAAAGCTCCTGAACGAGTCGTACCTCAACGCCGCCCCGCGCAAACCCGGCGTGCTCTTCGCCCCGTGGCAGGCGCAATTCTCCGAGCTGGCGGTCAAGATGTTCGACACCCTCACGGGCGCCGGCAAGCTCGATGTGAAGAAGTTGCTCGCCTCCAGCGCGAAGGGCTGGAGTGAACAGCGCATCCAGTTGTTCAGCGCGGATGCCGCCGAGGAGACCGAACTGGCCACGCTTCGAAACGGCGGAGGGGAACCGCCCGCAAGCGACGCGAACGCCGACCGGGTCGGAATCTACATCAACGACAACGTGGGCTCGAAGCTCACCTACTACCTTCGCCAGAACGTCAGGCTCTCGCAGGCGTCGTGCCGCGCCGACGGGGCCTCGAACTACCGGGTCGCCATCGACCTGACGAACAGCCTCGACCCGGCGAAGGCCCAGGGCCTGGCCCCCGACGTCACGGGACTGTTCTATAAAGAGGGCCTCGATCCGGGCCAGTCGCGCCTGATCGTGTTGCTTTACGCGCCGCCGGGCTCCACGGTTGCCGGGGCGGCGGTCAACGGCACGCCGATCGCGCTGGAGGAGAATCACGACGGCGAGCATCCGGTCGGCAAGGCCGTCGTCACCGTCGACCCGGGGGCCACGCTGACGCTGACCTACGACGTCGTCGCGGCCACTCCTGGCGTCAGGGCCCTCGAGGCGGTTGTCACCCCGCTCGTGACCCCGACCAAGGTGACGACCGAGGCTCTGGACTGCGCAACGGTTCCGTCCGTCAAGTAGAGCCGCTCAGGCGCGCCGCAGCCGACCGCGGTCGCGCAGGTAGTGCACGAGTAGGGCGGTGAACACGATCACGCAGCCGACCGAGCCGATTGCGAGGCTGATGCTGATGCCGGCGTCGCTCGGGTGCGCATCCGCTGACAGGTGGGCGGCAAGGACGGCGCCCGAGATCGCGCTGCCGAACGAGCCTCCGACGGTGCGCAGCACCTGGTTGAAGCTGACCGCGCTGCCGAGCTCCTCGGCCTCGATCGAGCGGGCGATCAGGCCGGGCATGGCCGCATACGCGGTGCCCATGCCAACGCCGAACAGGAACATCCCGACGAGGATCTCCCAGAGCTGGTTGTGTGCCGTCAGGAGCAGGATCGTCGACGCGGTCATCACGCCGGCGCCCACGGGCAGCAGCGTCGCCAGACGGATGCGCCGTGCCACGCGGCGCACGAGGCGGTTGGCCCCGAAGCTGCCGATCGACAGCGGAAGCATCACGAATCCGGCCCAGAAGACGGGCATGCCGATGCCGTAGCCGGTCTCGCTGGGCGCCTGCGCGATAAGGCTGGCGATCGAGAACCCGATGTACATCGAGATCCCCAAGCCGATGGCGGCGAGGTTTGCCAGCAGGACCTCGCCGTTCCTGAGGACTCGGAGGTTGATCAGGGGGTGATCCGTGCGAAGTTCCGCCCGCGCCCAGACCGATAGCACCACGGCGGCCAATGCGAATGCGCCGATGGTGAGAGGCGAGCCCCAGCCCCAGTTCGGTCCCTCGCTGATCGCGACGAGGATGGTACCGAGGCCGATGCCCAACAGGCCGGCCCCCGTGTAGTCGAAGTCCCTGACCGGGGCGAGGATGTCGGGGCCGGCGGGAACGAATCGTGCGACGACGAAGAACGCCGAGACAACGAAGGCGGCCGCGAACCAGAAGGCGAACTGGTAGTCAAAGGTTCCTGCGATGATGCCCGTCAGCGGGTAACCGATGCCGATGCCGGTCGCGACCGTCACCGACAGGCTGGAGATCGCGCCGCCGACCTTGGCCTCAGGCAGGTAGCGCCTGGCCATGGCGATCGTCACGGGCACGATGCCATAGGTCAGGCCCTGCATGCCGCGCCCGATGAGGAAGAGGGTGAAGTTGGTGGCGAGTGCCGCAAGAACGGAACCGATCAGGATGATGCCGAGCGATATCAGCAGCAGCCTCTTCTTGTGCGGCCCGTCGCTGAGGCGCCCCATGATGGGCGTGGAAATTGCACCGACGAGGAGGTTCACGGTCAGCATCCACTGGGCCGTGCTGATGGTGATGTCGAACGCGCGGGAGATCGTGGGCACGAGAAGCATGCCGAGAGAGGACACGATCGCCGTCGAGAGGGCGGCGTAGATCAGCACGGCGATGAGCCGAGGGCTCACTCCGTTCACGGGGGCTGCCTTGATGCTCATTCGATGTCCTCCGTGCTGCGTGCCGGTGCGGATGCGCCGAGCTTCCGAAGCACGGGAATGGCGGCCGCGAGCGTGGCCTGCTCCGTTGCGGAGAGGTGCTCGGCGACGGCCTCATCGAGCCAGCCGCTGCCTGCGCCGCGCTCCAACGCGAGGCGAGTGCGGCCCGCATCGGTGATGTCGAGCCAGAGACGCCGACGGTCTGCGGTGTCGGGCGTGCGGGTGATCAGCCCGAGCGCCTCGAGCTCGCGCACGACGAGGTTGATGGCCTGCGGGCTGATGTGCAGGGCGGCCGACAGAGCGGATGCGGTATCGGGGCCGTCGTTCGCCAGCCGACTCAGCACGCCCATCTTGCCGAGGGAGATCGAGCGCTCGCTGTTCATCCGCCGAAAGAGTGGCCGCAGCGCGTCGCCCAGGGCCCGCCCCGCGCTCTGTTCGCCGTCAGGCTGCTGATTGTCCACCTGCCCAACTATACAACCAACTTGATCAACCTACTTGATTATCTCCGACCACGCACGTGCTGACCCGGCGCCTCGAGGCCCGTGCCGACGCCCGTGTCGACATTCGACCGATAATCATCGGTGAGTCGCCCCTTGGTGCGAATGTGCCGCGCCTTTCGCGCACAAAGTGGCAACTCGCAGAGCCCACGGAGCCCACGCAGCTCGCGGCCGCTGCGGCCGCCGTGTCAGCGGCGGAGGTGGGCGACGAGGCCGACCCGGTTCATGCCCGCGGCGGCCCAGACCCGGGCCGGGTTTACCCAGGCTGGTGCCAGGACCTCGGGCTTTCCGCTTCGCATGCGGATCTCCCAGTCGGTGTTGTGGATCACGTGGTGGTGAAACGAGCAGAGCAGGGCCCCGTTGTTGGTGTCGGTGGGCCCGCCGAGGGAGAACTCCACCACGTGGTGCACCTCGCACCAGGACGCCGGCGCGGTGCAGCCGGGGAACACGCAGC
>CANFBG010000206.1 GCA_947444785.1 Microbacteriaceae bacterium
GCGATTCCAGCGGCACCGACGGATCGGGGCATGGAGAAGCGTTTTCTGATCTGATACGTACTCGGATCGGATGCTGCCCGGCCTTAGTTTCTCAACTGCGGCGCGAGGCAACTTGTATAACTTAGCAGAGATTTCAGACCCCGTTCACCAGCGGGAACGCCGTGCGGGCTAGGGCGCTGGAACGAATGGCGCGACCGCCTCGCCCATCCAGCTGAGTGCGTCCCAGCCGGCCGCCGGACTCCCCTCCAGAATCACGATTCCTGCATTTTCCAGAATGTTCTGGGCGGTGAACTCGGCCCCGGTATTGCGGGCCCGCCCGCCGGCCCACATTCGTATGATGGCGCCGTGGGCAACGATGGCGACGGTCTCGTGACCGGCCGCATCCGCTTCGGCTACGACCTCGTCGAATCTCGCGAAGACCTCGAGGCCGCTCTCTCCCCCGGGCATGCGCAGCCCGTGGTCTCCCGCGACCCACTGGTAGATGGTCGTCATATAGGTGCGTACCGAATCCGCGTCGCCCAGCATCTCGAGGTCGCCCGAATCGATCTCACGAATTTCCCTGCGCACAGCCACGTCGAGACCGAGCGCCTTCGCGAGCGGGGCAGCCGTGAGCTGGCTCCGAACCTGAACCGATGCGAAGAGGGCGTCGATCGACTCGTCGGCCAACGTCGAGGGGATCGTCGCCGCCTGATTGATGCCCAGATCCGTCAGGCCGGGGCCGGGAATCCTGGTGTCGATCAGCCCCAATACGTTGGAGGGTGTCTGGCCGTGTCGGATCAGGATGAGTCGCATCAGTCGAGGCTAGGCGATCTCGCTCAGTTCGACGACGCGACGCTCAGCACTTGCGATGCGGGCGGCGTCGATCACGGCACACGTGTGGATGGCATCCCGGGCGTCGACGGGAACCGGACCGTCACCGCGGATGGCGGCGGCCATCGCCGGGTAGTAGACGTTCCAGGCACCACTCTCGAGCGACCGGAACTCCTCAGCGTCGCCCAATTGCAGTCGGGCCAGCCGGTCGTGCGGCTCGAGACCCCAGCTGTCGCCCATGCTTTCGGGCGTGCGGCCCGCGAAGAGGTCCTCCTCCTGGATATCGAATCCGTCCAGCGTGATCCCGCCCTCGAATCCGTTCACCTGGAAACGGATGCCCGCACTGGCCGCAACGAGCGACGCCTCGATCAGGCTGCGGGTTCCGTTCACGTGCCACAGGCTCAGCACGACGTCGTTCTCGGCACCCACGCCGTCGCCGACGGCGAGAAGCTCGGCGCCCACCGCGGTGACACGGCCGAAGAGGCCGACCGCCTGGTCGATCAGGTGCGGTCCGAGGTCGACGAGAACGCCGCCGCCCTCGGTCGGTCCCGAACTCGCCCACGCCGGAAGGCTCGGCTTGAACCGGTGGATGCGCGAGTGGAACCGGTGCACCGGGCCCAGCACTCCCGACTCCACGATGTGCTTGACGCTCAGGTAGTCGCCGTCCCAGCGTCGATTCTGATAGACCGACAGCATCAGTCCGGCCGCTTCGGCGTGATCGACGAGCGCCTGGGCATCCGCGGCATTCAGGGCGAACGGCTTGTCAACGACCACATGCAGGCCGAGGTCCAGGGCCCGATGGGCGAGTTCCACATGGGTTCCGGCGGGGGTCGTGATGGTGACGCCCTCGACCCCGAGGGCCGGCAGCTCATCGATATCGGAGACCAGGGCTGCACCCATCAGGGCAGGCTCGCCCTCGTGCCGGGGCCCGGCCACGATTGTCGTCAGGTCGATGCCCTCTGCCGACCGAAGGAGGGGTGCGTGAAAGACCCGGCCGCCGACGCCGAAGCCGGCGAGCGCCCAGGACACGGGGGATGAATTCATGATGCTCATTCTCTTGATGGCCTGCGATTCGGTTAGAGCAGGCGCGCTTAGATGCGGGCGAGGCTGTCGATGTCCTCGAGGAACTCCTCGGCGGACTCGGCGGACACTGTCGTTCGGGTCGACGCGATAGCCGAAATGTAGTCGCCCGTGACGGGGCCCGTGCGTCGCGGCTCCGTGTCATCCGGCGCGTAGACGGCATTCTCGAGGGCGTTCTGGGATGCCTTGCGGGCGGCGTACTCGATATCGGCCGGCGAGAAACCGTCGCTCGCGGCGACCAGCGCGGCCAGGTCGACCTGGCCGTCGACCGCACGGGGGATGTAACGCTCCCAGATCGAGAGCCGGGCCTCGGCATCCGGAAGGCCGATCGGGATCACGTAGTCGAAGCGGCCATGGCGCAGGAATGCCGAATCGAGGGCCCGGATGAAGTTGGTCGCGCAGACCAACAGCCGATCGGGCTGGTCGCGGAACACGGGGATGATCTTCAGCAGCTCGTTGGTCACGCCCTGCATGGCCGACGGCGGCTCGCCGGATCTCTGCGCCGCTATCTCCTCGACCTCATCGATGAAGACGACCGCGTGCTCGAGTTCGGAGATCTTCAGGAAAGTCTCCCGAAGGGCGCCGGCGAGGCCACGCGGGTCTGCCGCCAACCGGGAGGGGAAGACCTCGACGAAGGACCACTCGAGGCGCGAGGCGATGGCCTTCGCGAAAGTGGTCTTACCCGTTCCGGGAGGACCGAAGAGCACGACGGCTCGGGGCGGGGCCACGCCGAACTGCTCGGCCAGCTGGGCCTTGGCGAGCGGCATGACGAGACGCCGCTCGAGCAGCTCCTTCTCCTTCTGCATGCCGCCCACGCCGTCCCAGAGATCCCGAGGCAGGATGCGACCGCCGAGTTCCGAGAGCAGCCGCAGCTCTTCGCGCTGAATCGGGATATGCCGCTCGAAGTAGCGCAGGTTCTTCTTAACCTCAAAGCCCCGCGAAAGGAAGGCGTCGATCCGGCTCTCGGTGTCGGGCATCAGGGCAGACAGCTTCGACAGCCCGTGCGGTGCCATTTTCGCCTCAAGGGCCATCAGCAGGGAGGAGCCGATTCCCTGGCTCTGGTACTCCTTGCTCGTGGCGAGGAAGACGATCCAGCCCTGCGCATGCGCCGCCCGACCGACAACGGCGCCGACGAGCTTCTCGCCGATCACCGCAACGACGGCATCGTCTTTCTCGCAGGAGGCCAAGACCTCACTCAGCCCGTAAACGGGCTCGGTGCCGTCCTGCTTGACTTCCTCCCACAACGCCAGGATTCCATCAAGGTCATCCGAGTGAAAATCGCGAAGCCGCCAGCCAGTCATCGTGTCCTCTTCGATCGCGACAGCAGGCCCTCTGGCCTCGATAAATCTTACCGGAATGACGGTGTCATGACGGGGTCGGCGAGTGGCCAACCGGCGAATTCACGCACCCGTCACGCCGAGATCCGGGGCTCCCGAACCCCATTACCCCTATATGGGTGTGATCTGTGGTTGACTAGGCCCTGTCGGGGTGACTTAAACCGAATCAATGGCGCGACACGCCCTGGTGTCATTGCACCGACGGAAATGCGATTAGTCTCGGGTGTTATACACCTTTCTATGGCAGGCATGCATTGTCGAATTCTGGGGATTCTTAGTAAGGACTGAACTAAATTGGTGAGCGAGAAAACCGGAAAGAGCCAGCCGCGGTTGGCGAAGACTCGGCCTGCTATTGACGCCCAGATCCCCGTCGGTCGCGTACTGAACGAGACGTTCTGGTTGCAGTTCAGCGAGAATCCGGCACCCACGACAAGGCTGAAGATGATTTTCGTCACGGTCGACGACGTCAGCCGGGTCGGACCGTCGACGTTCAACGCCATCGCCGTCTGCGATGCCCTCGACGTCTCCTACAGCCTCGTCAATTTCCACTTCGGCAGCCGGGACGAACTCATCGCAGAGGCGACGGCATTCGTCTATCGCCGTTACGTCGACCAGCTCTGGCTGCGGGTTCAGGCCGCTCAGCAGACTCCGCGCGAACGACTCCGTGCGTGGATCGCTGGAACCGCCGACCTGTTCGGGGCGATGGGTGGCTGGGGAATCATCATCAACTACCCCACCTCGAGCCTGCAGATCACGAAATTGGTCGACGAGCGCTACGGCCAGCTGATGCTCGACCTCGCCGAGTTGAACCTCGCCCGCCTGATGGTGCTGGTCTCCGACGTCAAGAAGCATGCAACGACCGAGGTGACCTACGAGCTCGGCAACCTCCCGCGGGAGAGAATTCTCGAAGACTCGAGCCTGGTCGAGCTTGCCGCAAGCGTTGAGCTGTCGACCCTTGGGCTCGCCGTCTGGCACTCCGGCCGACGCCTCGCAGCGGAGCCGACCAACCAGGCCCCCATGCTCGACCGCGCGGTTGCC
>CANFBG010000207.1 GCA_947444785.1 Microbacteriaceae bacterium
GCTGGTGCTGGTGATGACGTCGCCGAGCAGCTGGCCAATCGTGCCCGTCGCGGATGCCGCGCCGCCGGCATCCGTCGTAAATGGGATCTTCAGCGGCGAGGCGGAGTCGATCTCGATCTTCCCGTTGGTCGAGTCCTTCTCGGGAAGGAACGGGAACCACCGACCGGCCTTGTAGACACCGAGAACGATATTGAGGGAGAGGTCGGTGCTCGGCTTGGCCCGGGTGAGCGAGACAGTCACATTTTCGAGGAGGTGCGGCGAGCTGGGAGTCACGGTCAGGACGCCGCAGTCGGTTCCGTAAGACGTGAGCACTTCGCCGGCGGGAGCGGGCGGCGCGATGGCCAGCGCCGGATTCGCAAAAGAGAGCACGAGGATTGACGCGGCGATGGCGGCGCCTGCGAGGCGCTGGTAGTGATTCACAGGCTGAGTCTATGGCCCGAACGGGCGATGTATTACACCTGCCAATACAGCCCTAATCAGCCCTTTTAGTCGAAATCATTTAGGTGAGGAGTCGACTCAGGCGGTCGCTGTCCGCGGGCAGTGCGGCGGCGAAGGGGCCGCGCGGGGCTGCCGTCTCCACGCCCCTGAGCAAGCCCAGCGCATGCAGCGCCCCTACCCAGCGCGGTATCTGGGCGAGTTCGCCGGCGACGGCCCGAAGCCGCTCGAGCGCCGGCGCAGAATCCGCTGATCTCTGCCACACGCTCACGTAGTCGGCGGGAAGCAGCGCTGCTAGGCCGGTATGCCACGCATCCGCCACGGGCAGGTCGCGAAGCAGGGCGACGTCGCCGCTGAGGCCGATCGCGACGTCGGGTCCCAGAACGCTGCGGATCTGGCCGACGCGGGCCGGGACATCCGCCCGGGCAGTGCTCTCTTTGACGCCGCGCAGGTTGATGCTGCGAGCGAGCTCGAGCAGGGTGTCGGGGGTGACGTCGTACTGCAGCTGCACGGGCTTGTTGTAGAAGCAGACCGGCAGTCCGGTCGAATCGCCCACGGCTCTGAATAGGGTGCGCACCTCGGCGTCGGAGAGCGGGTAGTAGCCGAACGGGGCGACGAGCACGCCGGCGGCACCGGCCGACTCTGCATCGGCGGCGAGGGCGGTCACCTCCCGGGTCGAGACGGCCGTGATCGCCGTACAGACGGGTACGCCCGATCCGGCGGCCGATTTGACCGCGGTCTCGAGCACCCGGCGGCGCTCCGTGCGGTCGAACGTGACACCGGCGCCGGATGACGCCAACACCGTGATCCCGTTCACGCCGGCCGCGGCGGCCTCGGTCACGAGCTGGGCGACGGAGGCCAGGTTCGGCTCGCCATCGATCCCCGTGGGCGTGATCGGGTAGGCGATCAGCCCGGTGAACGGCTCGGTCATGATGCTCCTTCTTCGGTGGCTTCGGCGTCTTCGGTAAGGGAAACAGGCGTGGTCGTCGTGCGCAGCAGCTGCAGGCGACTCGTCATGCGGAACCAGTCCCGCCCGCCCGAGGCATTCGCCAGGAACTCGGCCAGGGGGTGTTCCGAGACGATGACGAGGGCGGTATCGGCGTCGGCGAGCACGTCGATGATGTTGATGAAGCGCTGCTGGGACTGCAGGTCGGCGCTCTGCAGCAGGGGCACCTCGGTGATCACCCACGTCGGGAATCGCTCGATCCAGTCGAGGTACTCGATCGGCGTCGTGCGGGCGCGGGCGATATCGGCGAAGGTGACCCAGAGCTCTGTCTCCCGGGCCGCCCGCACGTCGAACTCGCGGGTGCGCACGAGAATCCGCTGCTGTTCCTCGGGCGTCGGCGCGACAAGCCCCGCCGCCAACAGCTGCTCGGGCGTGCCGGGTGACAGCCAGCTGCCCGACGCGAAGCCGGATGCGCTCAGCCCATCGGTCGCCCGGTAATCGATCGCGCCGTTCAATTCCAGCACGAGCATGTTCTCTTCAATGAGGCGGATGCCCGCCACGAACGACTCATGCCAGGTCGGGTTGGGCATCAGGGCGCCGGGGCTGTAGTTGGAGGAGGCCAGCAGAACGATGTCCCGGCTGAGCAGATCCTCCAGCAGGCGGGTCAGCATGAGGGCGTCGGCCGGATCGTGAACGTGGAACTCGTCGAAGTAGAGCACCTCGACGTCTTTGATCAGCTCGCCGACGGCCACGTGTACCGAGTTCTCACCGCTGCCGGCGCGCAGGCCGTCGCGGTGCTTCTGGATCCCGGCATGCACCTGGCGGAAGAAGCTGTGGAAATGCACGCGGCGCTTCTTGGCAACGGGCAGCGCCGCGAAGAACGAGTTGAGCAGCCACGACTTGCCGCGCCCGGAGTCGCCCCAGACGTACACGCTGCGGGGGAGGGGCGTGTCGGCGTCGGGCCCGGCCGCAGTGCCCCGCGCCTCGAGCTGCTCGGCCAGCGAGACGAGGTGCTCGAGAACCCTCGACTGGTCGGCGTCGAGCGCGAAGCCCCGCGACGCCGCATCCGCTTCGACCGCCGTAGCCAGCACCTGGCGCAGGGAGGCAGGGGTGCGTGCATCGGGCGTCGTCATACGCCAATTCTCTTACGCGGGGGAGAGCCGGCTGACCTGCTCGGAAAATATTCTGTCGGCCGCGTAACCTTTTGACACCCCCTGGCGATTACGTCTATGAAACCCCGACCCTGCCGCCAATCGGCGCGGGTCGGCACTTAGACAATCGGAGGCATTGAATGTCAGTAATCAGCACCCTTATCGCCAGCAAGCTCGCAACCGGCCTTCTCGCCGCCGGAGTGGTCGTCGCCGGAGGTGTCGGCATCGCCGCCAACGCGAGCCAGATCGAGACCGACGCCCTCAGCGCCACGGCGGTCGCAACAACGACCGCGACGGCTGACGCAACCGCGACCCCGACCGTCACCGCCTCGGGCGACGTCGAGGCAACCGATGACGCCACCGCAGAAGCCACGCCCAGCGCCACCGCCACCCCCACAGAATCGGCCGACGCATCCGACGACGTGAACGGGAACAGCGGGGCGGTCGCCGACCTCTGCAACGCCTATGCCCACGCCAGCGTCTCCGCCTCCCCGACGGCGCTCGCCGCCATCACCGCGGCGGCAAACGGCGCGGCGAACATCACGGCCCTGTGTGCTGCACCCACCGTCTCGACGGATGTCGCCGCAGCGGTCAAGGCCAAGTCTGACGAGGCCAAGTCCACCGCGAGTGTCGAGTCGACCGAGGCCCCTGAGACCTCTGACCTGCCTAAGCTGAACGTCAAGGCAGTCACCGGCTCCGAGACCCGCATTACCCTCGGCGTCGACAAGTAACTCAGAGCAGCCGAGACGCGGCCTACCGCAGCCCACAATCGAGGAATCGCTTGACTGAGCTTCCACTTGATCGATCGGCGGGCCCCGACTTCATCGGTCGGGGCCCGCTGATCGGGTTGCCCCGGGCCGCGAATGCTGGCCAGATCGAGGCCTCTGCCTTCACCGGGATCTATCAGGACTACTCGCCGGTCGTTCTGGGCTATGTGGGGGCTCACGGGGTCGAGGATGCGGAGGCGGTGACCCAGGATGTGTTCCTTGCCCTTCTTCCGCAGCTGCCGAAGCTTCGGGGTGGGGCGGCCGGCCTGCGAACCCTGATCTTCTCCATCGCCCACGCCCGCTGTGTTGACCACCATCGTCGCCGCCAGCGACAGCCCGATCCGGTCGAATACGAAGCGGATGCGGACCTGCGCCACACCGCCTCGGCCGAGGAGGCCGTGCTCGCCTCGCACAGTCATAACGGAGCCCTCACCATCCTTGGCCTGCTGGGCGAGGATCAACGCGAGGTCCTGTTCCTGCGCATCATCGCCGACCTGCCGCTTGACGAGGTCGCCGCGATCATGCAGAAGTCCGTCGGAGCCGTCAAACAGCTTCAACGTCGGGCCCTGCTCACCCTGAAAGAACATCCTGCAGTTGAAGTCTGGAAGACACAATGAGTGCTGAAGAGCGAAGCCGCGACCAGCGGATCGTCGATGCCGTTCTCGCCGAGGAGGGGCTGGCAGATGAGGCCGCCCTCGCCGCAGTGCTGCTGCAGGTACGAGCCCGCGCCGCCCAGGCTGCGCCGGCCATGTCGCCCGAGCTGCTGGCCGCACTCGCCGCCTCGCCGGTCATCGAGTCCCCTCCCGGCTCACTCAACGCATCCGTCGTGTCTCTTGAGCGTCACCGGGGCCGAAAGCGCCGGGCGCTCATCGCGAGCGCCGCTGTGCTCGCCGCGATGGGTCTCGGTGTCGGCGCTGCC
>CANFBG010000208.1 GCA_947444785.1 Microbacteriaceae bacterium
ACGCCGTCGCCGCGGTCATCGCGCACGCCGATGCAGCTGACGCTCGTGGCGTGCGAGGGCACCGCGCCCAGGACCCCGCCGATGGAGTGCGTCGGGTAGAGCATGGGCGGGTAGCTCGCGGTGGACTTCCACTCAGCGCCGCCGCTGTACTGGTACGCCTCGTAGAAGCCGAGGTCCATGTCATGCACGTAGTCGCCCTCGGCGTAGAAGATGCGGCCGAACTTGCCGGCGGCCACTTGGTTGCGGGCGAAGATCGTGGCGGGGTTGTAGTAGCTCGTCTCGCCCATCATGTAGGTCAGGCCGGTCTCCCGCACGGCCTCGATGATCAACGCGATCTCCTCCTCGGAGATGGCCATCGGCACCGCCGAGTAGACGTGCTTGCCGGCGCGCAGAGCCTTCAGGACGAGGGGCCCGTGGGTCCAGCGCTGGGTGAAGATGGCGACCGCGTCGATGCTGTCGTCGTCAAGGAACGCGTCGAAGCTGTCGGCGACACCGTCGAGGTCGAGGCGCTCGTTCAGCTCGATGGCGCGCTCGGGCAGCACGTCGGTGACGAGCACGCGGGAGACTCCGGGGTGCAGCTTGAAGAGCGTTGCGAACTGGCCGGAGAATTGGCCGGCGCCGACGATTCCGAGGGATAGCGACATTGGGAGACCTTTCGAAGGTTGTGTGTGGCGCCGAGTCTGCCACCAATAGTTACTCGAGTCAATAATTGACCACAAAGCACTAATCAATTGGCATTACCGGGGTAACTAATTCCACGTTCAGGCCGCAAAGTCGGGCAGTGTCGGTGGCTCGGTTCACGCTGAAGTCAGCTCTCCCCCATACGGGGAGGCGTTTCTCAGGCCGAAGGGATTCACCATGACCGACTCCACCTACACCGCGCTGCTGCTGGTAATCGATCGCAGCGGTTCGATGATGACGATTCGCGAAGACATGATCGGCGGGCTGCAGACTCTTCTCGACTCGCAGGCCGCCGATCAGGGTCGACTGACCGTCGACGTGGTCGATTTCGACAACGAGATCGTACTGCGGCACACGATGGCCGACCCGAAGGCGCTGACGATCACGCTCGACCCGCGCGGCTCGACGGCGCTCTACGATGCCATCGGTATCTCGCTGCAGGGCTTCGCCGAGAGGCTCGCCGCGCTGCCCGAGTTCGCCCGCCCCGAGACGGTGCAGGTCGTCGTCGTGACGGATGGGCAGGAGAACGCGAGTCACGAGTACAACGCGGCCGCCGTGCGCGCGCTGGTCACCCGGCAGAAAGAGCAGTCCGGCTGGGACTTCGTCTTTCTCGGCGCCAACCAGGACGCCGTCTTCACCGGCGGCACCCTGGGCTTCGACCCCGAGAGCTCGCTGACCTTCGCGGCCTCCGCCGACGAGGTGAGCTCGATGAACGAATCCCTGAACCGCTACGTCAAGGATGTTCGGGACAAGCGCAAGGTCGGCTTCAGCTCCAACGAGCGCCAGAAGGCGGCCCGCGTGACGGAGCCCGACCAGGGCGCATAGTGCTCTGGCACCGCTAGGCGGCCAGCACCCGCACGTCGGGGTGCTCGTCATAGCGGTAGCCGACGCCCCGCTCGGTGCGCAGGATGTCGGCGTAGGCGCCGAGCTTCACCCGTAGGCGCCGGATGTGCACGTCGATGGTGCGCAGGTTCGCGACCGTTGACCATGAGCGCTGCGCCTCGATCAGCTCGTCGCGGGTGACGGTCTCGCCCGCCTGCAGGATGAGGTGCCGGAGCAGGCGGAACTCCCGATACGTGACGGCGACGGGCTCGCCGTCGATCAGCAGGTGCTGCCGGCCAAGGTCAATGACCACCGCGGTTTCGGGCTTGGCGACCTCGGCGTCTTCGTCTGCAGCTCTTGGGGGCATTTCGCGGAACTCCCTGGGTAGGCGGAACACGGGCGGGCAACGGTCCTGAATTCGAATATATGAAGCGATGGCGAAAATCGCACCTCAGCTGTCACACAACGAAGCACAACGTCAAAAATCGCAACAATTCGACACGAAACCCCAGCCGCAGCCGTCAACGCGATGATCTGGAAGGTTCTGCTGCGAATCCCTAGCGCGTGAGGGCCGCGCGGATCGCCTCGATGCCGATCAGGACCTCGGCGAAGGTGGTGCTGAGCGGGGAGAGCCCGAGGCGGATCCCGTCGGGGTTGCGGAAGTCGGGAATGATGTTCTGGGCCCAGAGCGCCTCGTTCACCTGCCTGAACGACGGATGCGAGATCGTCACGTGGCTGCCCCGGAACTCGTGCGCGATCGGCGTCGAGATGGTCACGCCGAGCGGCACGAGGAGCTCCTCGATCAGGGCGATCGCGTAGTCGGTGAGGGCGAACGACTTGGCCCGGATAGCCGGCATGCCTGCCTCCTCGATGAGGTCGAGCATGTCTCGCATCGCCAGCATGCCGACGACCGGCGGGGTGCCGCTGATGAACCGGCGCATGCCCGTCGCGGGAACGTAGGCGTCGGTCATGCCGAAGACGTCGCTCGCGCCCATCCAGCCCCAGATCGGCTGCTCGAGCTCTGACTGCAAGGCGGATGCGACGTAGCCGTAGGCGGGTGAGCCCGGCCCGCCGTTGAGGTACTTGTAGGTGCAGCCGACCGCGATGTCGACGTGCCAGGCGTCGAGCTCGGTCGGGATCACGCCAGCGGAGTGGCAGAGGTCCCAGAGCACGAGCGCCCCGGCATCGTGAATGATCCGGGTGATGCCCGGCATATCCGCCAGATAGCCGGAGCGGTAGGAGACGTGGCTGAGCAGCACAAGGGCGGTCTTCTCCGACACGGACGCCCGCACCTGGTCGGCCGTGACGCCCGCGGTCTTATCCACGGCGATCCAGCGCAGCGAGAGGCCACACTCCCGGGCGATGCCGTCGACGAGAAAGCGGTCGGTCGGGAAGTTGTCATCATCGAGCAGGATCTCGGTGCGGCCCGGGCGGGCTGCGACGGCGGCGCGGATCAGCTTGTAGAGCATGACCGTCGTCGAGTCGGCCACGACCGTCTGGCCGGCGGCGGCCCCGAGCGTCAGGGCGCCGATGCGGTCGCCGAGCGCGAGCGGCAGCTCCATCCACTGCTCGTCCCACGAGCGGATGAGCCGCGAGCCCCAGTCGCTGCGGATGAAGGAGACCATCTTCTCGGCCGTGACCTTCAGCGGCCGGCCGAGCGAGTTGCCGTCGAGGTAGGAGATGACCTCGTCGCTTTCGACGAACCTCCCAACGTGAGCGCCCAGGGCGTCGGCGGCGTCCAAGGCTACTGCGGTGTCCAGGGCTGCTGCGGTGTCGGTCATGAGAAGAGCTCCTTCAGGTCGTTTGCGGCGAGCACCTTCGATGAGGCGAGCCAGGCAGGGTAGTCGGCGAGTTCGGCGGGCACGGTTCCGGCGATGTAGGAGATGCGGGTGCCGAGTGTGGAGCGCTCCGGATGCTCGACAAGGCTGTCGAGCAGCGCCTTGGCCGAAAGCCCGGCGGCCACGAGCGCCTCGAGCTCTCGAGCGTTGATGCCCTCCGGCAGCGGGCCATTGCCGAGGTCTGTGCCGTACAGCACGCGTCCTCCCCGGGCGGCGAACCGCGCCAGGTTGTCACTGGCGAGAAGGAAATCGGTGCCGTAGTCGCCGTAGCCGTGGATATCCAGGGTGCTGATCCACGCGCATCCGCTCGTGACGTGCAGGGCGATCTCGTCGTCGGACAGGCGCTCGCTGAACGGGCTGTGGGCCAGCGAGTCGACGCCAGCGGCGACCGCACGGTGAGCCTGGCCTGCCCCCTCGGCATGGGCGACGACGGGCAGGCCCTTGGCGTGGGCCGCGCCGACGACGGCCCCGAGAACCGCGTCGCCCCAGACCGGGCCGGCCTCGGTGTTGAGGGCGATCTTGACCTGGGACGCCCCGTGTTGGGCCATCTCGGCGACGGCAGCGACGCCCTCGGCCGGGGTCAGGATCTCCCGGATCGAGGCGGCCGGGGCCCACTCCCGTGAGCTGGGATAGCCGCCGATGCTCGTGAGAAAGGCGCCCGCGAAGTCGACGCCGACGTGCGCCGTGGGGTAGCCGACCCGGCCGGCGCGCGAGAACTCAGCCGCCTCGAGGGGCTCCCAGCCCAGGTCCTTGACCCGAGAGATGCCGCCGGACAGCAGCGCGCTCCC
>CANFBG010000209.1 GCA_947444785.1 Microbacteriaceae bacterium
ATTCGGCCCCGTCACACAACAGGCGATGAGGCACATCATGACGGATCGCCTGAATGGGATGCAGCTCACCCCGCTCGAGACCGCCCTGGTTGCCGAGGGTTGGCTGCACGACGAATCAGCACTGCTCGCCGACGCCCTGGCGACCGCGGGCGACGAGACGGTGGCTGAGATCCTGGTCTCGGCGGCGGGCAAAGCCAACAGCTCCGGCCTGCCCCGAACAGCCCTGCACTTCGCCCGGGAATCCGCCCGCATCATGATCAGCTCGGCGGCGGCCGTCGAGACCGCGAAATCCTTGGCCAGCCTCGATCACCAGACGGCAGCGATAGCCGCCCTCGACGCGGGAAAGCGGCAGAACTCAACCCTGGCGGCCGACCTCGAATGGTTGCACTGGGCCGTGGAACTGCGAAACGGCACGGCCCCCGCCACGGTCCCGGCACTCATTGACGAGGCGTCGAATTGGTATCCCGGCAACGCCGACTTCGAGGCCGAGATCGGGATTCTGCGCCTGAGCCAGTCGGTGAACTTCAACGACTTCGGCGAGAGCACGGCACTCGCGCGCCAGATCGTCGAGGACATGGGCATTGATGAACTCATCCGGCTCCGGGCGACGGGCTATCTGTCCTTCCTGGCCGCGCACTCCGGAGACCTCGCCGCCCTGAGGCTGGGAATGAGCGTCGGCAGATCGCTCTCGGCCTCCATTCCGCGGGACCCCTACGCGAGAATCGCCCATGGGGAAAGCAGTTTGACGGCCTTCGTCCTGACCAGCCTGGCTCGCATCCGCGTGAATCTCGAGATTGATTCGCTTGCGGGCGAGATCGACGCCCGGGCCGCGTCAGCACTGACAATGCTCGACCACTCGCATCTCGCAACCCTCGGAGCGGTCGCCGGCATACTGGCGCTGAGCCGCGGGGACTACCTCGGGGCAGAGGTCGAGTTCAGGCTCGCGGAGCCCCGCTACACCGGGCCGCACCCGGATGCGTTCCACGTGCGGATCGCGAGCCACCACGCCTCGGCGCTCGCCCTTCTGGGCAGGGGTCAGGAGGCCGCGCAGAGACTCTGCTCGATCAGCGGCAAGGTTGCCGCCGCCGGCTCACTCCGCTATGCCTTCGACGATGCGCGGGTGCACATGCTCACGTCAACGGGTGAGTCGCGCGAGGCCCTCGAGATCGTCCTTCGACTGGCCGACGAGCAGGGCATCTCCCCCCTGATCCGCGTTCGACAACTCCTGTCGGCGGTCCGCCTCGGCCATCCCGCCAGTGCCGTTGTCGCCGAGATCACCCGCGCCGCAGCGGCGACCGACCTCTCGATGCTGGCCTCGATCGCCGCCTACGTTTCTGCTCTCGCCGCGGAGGACGCGAGTGCCGTCAACGCGGCGGCCGAGCACTTCCGCTCCAGCGGAATGCTGGTCGACTCCGAGGCGGCGTTTGAGAATGCGGTCGCCCTGTTCATCCGAGCCGGTGAAAAAAAGAACGCGGCATCCGCTGCCCTCAGGCTCGACGAGGTTCGCAGCCTCATGACCGGCGCACCCACACCAACGACGGAGACCCTCGACTTCAGCACGCTCACCGCCCGGGAGCTTGAGGTCGTCAGACTCGTGGCTGCCGGCAGCGGGAACCGCGATATCGCAGGCGCTCTCTTCCTGTCGATCCGCACCGTGGAGTCACACGTCTATCGTGCGCTGGCGAAGCTGGGGATCACTTCTCGGCAGCAGTTGGAAGGGGCAGCGCTTCCCGCTGAGGGTTCCGACTGACGCGGTCTGGGGTTCATACTCAGTGGACGCTCGGTAGCCACGACAGCGAACCGAAGTGACAACGAAGGGGCTCAAGGACATGCGCGACGCAGTCATAGTAGGAGCGGTTCGAACCGCCGTGGGCAAGCGCAATGGCGCGCTCGCCGGGATCCACCCGGCGGTTCTCTCCTCCGCAACTCTTCGGGCCCTCGCCGCTCGAACGGGCGTCGACCCCGACCTGATCGATGACGTCATCTGGGGTGCCGTCATGCAGGTCGGGGAGCAGAGCATGAACATCGCCCGCACCGCAGTTCTTGGCGCGGGCTGGCCCGAGGGCGTTCCCGCCACCACTCTCGACCGCCAGTGCGGCTCCTCCCAGCAGGCCGTGAGCTTCGCCGCCGCGGGTGTCATCAGCGGCCAGTACGAGTTCGCCGTCGCCGGCGGTGTCGAGTCGATGACCCGGGTGCCCATGATGTCCTCGGCCGCGGGCGAAGACCCGTTCGGCCCCGAGTTCGCCGCCCGCTACGACGGAGTCATTCCCAACCAGGGGGATGGCGCCGAGATGATCGCCGAGCGCTGGAAGCTCAGCCGGGCCCAGCTCGACACGTTCGCGCTCTCGTCCCACGCGAAGGCCGCAGCAGCTCAGGATGCCAGACTCTTCGAGGAGGAGATTTTCGAGTTCACCCTCCCGGACGGCACCGGATTCGCGGAAGATGAGGGCATCCGCCGGGGCGGCACCCTGGAAGGCCTGGCCGGCATCCGCTCGGCCTTCAAACCGGACGGGCTGCTGACTGCGGGAAACAGCTCGCAGATGAGCGATGCCGCGGCCGCACTCCTGGTTACGACGAGCGAGAACGCCGCTCGCCTCGGCCTTACGCCGCTCGTGCGCATCCATACCGTCGCGCTGGCCGCGAACGACCCGGTGATGATGCTCACCGCACCGATTCCCGCGACCAGGAAGGTGCTCGAGCGCGCCGGTCTCTCGCTGAGCGACATCGGCGTCTTCGAGATCAACGAGGCCTTCGCCTCCGTTCCTCTCGCCTGGGGCATCGAGACCGGCGCCGATATGACAAGACTCAACCCGGTGGGCGGCGCCATCGCCCTCGGCCACCCCCTCGGCGGCAGCGGCGCCCGCATCATGACCACGATGATCCACCATATGAGGAACAACGGCATTCGCTACGGCCTGCAGTCGATGTGCGAGGGCGGCGGCCAGGCCAACGCCACCATCTTGGAGCTGCTCTGAGAGCCCTCTCGGCCTAACCGAACCTCTTACTGAAACGACCTACTAAATAGTTGCATGTCCTAGTAATTAGGTGATGCTCCGCGTAAGTTGGCCTACAGCGATCATCACGGAGATGGCCGCGGGAAGAGGGACGCAATGGTTCGCGAACTCACACACTTCATCGGCGGCGAGCATGTCGCCGGCACCTCCGGCCGCTTCAGCGACGTCTTTAATCCCAGCACCGGCGAGGTTCAGGCACGGGTGCCGCTCGCCAGCCACGACGAGGTCGAGGCCGCGATCGCCAACGCCCTCGAGGCCCAGCTCATCTGGGGTGCCTGGAACCCGCAGCGCCGTGCCCGCGTGCTGCTTACGTTCCTCGACCTCGTCTCTCGGGACATGGAGTCGCTCGCCCGACTGCTGTCGTCGGAGCACGGCAAGACAATCGCGGATGCCAAGGGCGACATCCAGCGCGGCGTCGAGGTCATCGAGTTCGCCGTCGGTGCGCCGCATCTGCTCAAGGGCGAGTACACCACCGGTGCCGGCACCGGAATCGACGTCTACTCGATGCGCCAGCCCCTCGGCGTCGTCGCCGGCATCACCCCGTTCAACTTCCCCGCCATGATCCCGCTCTGGAAGATGGGTCCCGCGCTGGCCGCGGGCAACTCCTTCATCCTGAAGCCCAGCGAGCGGGACCCGTCGGTGCCGCTTCGCATCGCCGAGCTGTTCCTCGAGGCGGGCCTGCCGGCCGGAGTCCTGAACGTCGTCAACGGCGACAAGGCTGCCGTCGACACCCTGCTCACCGACGAGCGGGTCATGGCGATCGGTTTCGTTGGCTCCACTCCGATCGCCCAGTACATCTACGAGACGGCCGCGGCCAACGGCAAGCGAGCCCAGTGCTTCGGTGGCGCCAAGAACCACATGATCGTGATGCCGGATGCCGACCTCGACCAGGTCGCCGACGCCCTGAGCGGCGCGGGATACGGTTCGGCCGGCGAGCGCTGCATGGCCATCTCGGTCGCCGTTCCCGTGGGCAAGGAGACGGCCGACGCCCTCTCGGCCAAGCTGCTCAAGCGGGTGAAAGAGCTGAAGATCGGTCACTCGCACGACGAGAGCGTCGACTACGGACCCCTCATCAACCGTGCGGCGGTCACCCGGGTC
>CANFBG010000210.1 GCA_947444785.1 Microbacteriaceae bacterium
CAGACCTCTTCCAGACCTGCTACTTCTCGGCCACCCCGGAGGGCGCGATCGGTGAGTCCTTCGGCGACCTGTCCTCATTCTCCGACGAGATGTTCGAGACGCCGTATCTCCCCGCGGGACGACGGGTGCTCGGCGTGTTCGACGTTCCCGACAACACCGCCCTGCTCGATCTGGACAACGCCACCAACCTGGCAGCCCGGGCCCTGCGCCCCACCGATGTCATCTCCCGGGTGCGCCCGAAAACTCAGGCATGGGCCCGAAGCATTTTCAACGAACGGGACGCTCACGGCAAGCGTGTGTGGCAAGGAGTGCGCTGGTGGTCCTTCCACCAGCCGCACTGGACGATCTTCGGAATCTGGGTCGAGCCCGGGGAACCCCTGATCCACCGTCTTGTCGAGACCGAACCGCTCTCACGGTTTCATTCCGCGGTCGTCTCTGCGCAGACCACACTGGCGCGCCGCTGGCACTGAACGCCCGCCGAGTCGCGGTCGTGACCCTGCACAGATCCCGCACACCCCGTGCACTGGTCCCTAAGCTGGGACGATGCCCATCACACCCGACACCAAAGACTGGACCTGGGTGCTCGAGCGCCCCTGCAGGGACTGCGGATTCTCCGCAGCCGACCTGAGCTTCGAGAAGGTGCCCTCGTTGGTGCGCCAGAACGCCGCCGCGTGGGCACCCGTCCTGACTCGATTGGATGTCGCCATCCGCCCTGATGATGACACCTGGTCTGCCCTTGAGTATGCCGCGCATGTGCGTGATGTCTTCCGGATCTTCGACCTGCGACTGCACCTGATGCTCGCCGAGGACGACCCCTTGTTCGTGAACTGGGACCAGGATGCGACGGCGGTGTCCGAGCGATACAACGAACAGGATCCCGCAACCGTGGCGACAGAACTGGCCGACGCCGCGGGATCCGTCGCTGAGGCGTTTGGTGCCGTGCCGCTGTCGGAACGGCAGCGCACCGGCCGGCGCAGCGATGGTGCCCGATTCACGGTGACAACGCTGGCGCAATACTTCGTGCACGATCCGACGCACCACCTGCACGACGTCGCCCGTGGGGACGACTAGCGAAACAATCCGCCCCGAACCACAGCGGGACCCGAGCCGTGATGGCCCGGGTCCCGCTGTTTGTTACTGGTGTTGGCTACCGAAGGTCGAAGCGGTCCAGGTTCATCACCTTGGTCCACGCGGCGACGAAGTCGCTGACGAACTTCTCCTTGGCGTCATCGCTGGCGTACACCTCGGCGAGGGCGCGCAGCTCGGAGTTCGAGCCGAAGACGAGGTCGGCACGGGTGCCGACCCACTTGGGCGCATCCGTCGCGTAGTCGCTGCCCTGGTAGGCGTGCGCTCCCTTGTCGAGTGCGGTCCACTTCGTGCCGATGTCCAGGATGTTGGCGAAGAAGTCGTTCGTGAGAACACCCGGGGTCTCCGTCAGCACGCCGTGCAACGAGTTGTCGTAGTTCGTGCCGAGAACCCGAAGGCCACCGACCAGGACCGTCATCTCCGGCGCGCTCAGCGTGAGCAGGTTTGCCTTGTCGACGAGGTGGTGCTCGGCAGGCAGCGATGCGAGCGGGCCGCCGTAGTTGCGGAACCCGTCTGCGATCGGTTCCAGCCAAGCGATCGACTCGGCATCCGTCTGCTCCTCGAGGGCGTCGACGCGACCGGCCGTGAACGGCACGGTCACCGGGAAGCCGGCTGCCTTCGCCGACTGCTCGACTCCGACGCCACCCGCGAGAACGATGAGGTCGGCCAGCGAGACCGTGCGCGCCGAGGTGGCGTTGAAGTCTGCCTGGATGCCCTCGAGAGCCGTCAGCACCGTCGCGAGCTGCGCGGGGTTGTTGACGGTCCAGCTGCGCTGCGGCTCGAGACGGATGCGCGCCCCGTTGGCGCCACCGCGCTTGTCGCTGCCACGGAAGGTCGAGGCGGAGGCCCATGCGGTGGAGACCAGCTGCGACACGGTGAGCCCCGAAGCGAGCAGGCTCGCCTTGAGGGTCGCGATCTCCGCGTCGCCGATCGGCTCACCGGCGGCTGGCAACGGGTCCTGCCAGATGAGTTCTTCGGCGGGAACCTCGGCGCCCAGGTAGCGGGACTTGGGGCCCATGTCGCGGTGGGTCAGCTTGAACCAGGCGCGGGCGAAGGCATCCGCGAACGCGTCCTGATCCTCGGCGAAGCGACGGCTGATCGCCTCG
The DNA here is from genome assembly GCA_947444785.1 of Microbacteriaceae bacterium. Classification (GTDB taxonomy): domain Bacteria; phylum Actinomycetota; class Actinomycetes; order Actinomycetales; family Microbacteriaceae; genus Agreia. Next base: position 2,193 of record CANFBG010000210.1, read on the forward strand.
TAGGCGGGGTCGGCCCGGAGCGCGATGTCAGACGTGAGCATGCGCGGCTCGCGGTGCGTCGAGGCGTCGTGGGCGAGCGGAACCATGTCGGAACCGCCACCGTTCACGGGGCGCCACTGCTTCGCGCCGGCCGGGGACTCCATGAGCTCCCACTCGTAGGCGAACAGGATGTGGAAGTACTCGTTGTCCCAGCGCGTCGGGTGGTAGGTCCAGGTGACCTCGAGGCCTGAGGTGATGGTGTCATCGCCCTTGCCCGTGCCGAAGTCGTTCTTCCAGCCGAGGCCCATCTCGTTGAGCGGCGCAGCCTCGGGGTCGGCTCCGACGTGGCTGTCGGGGGCGGCACCGTGGGTCTTGCCGAAGGTGTGACCGCCTGCGATCAGCGCAACCGTCTCCTCGTCGTTCATGGCCATCCGCTTGAACGTCTCGCGGATGTCGCGGGCCGAGCCCAGCGGGTCGGGCACACCGTCGGGGCCCTCGGGGTTGACGTAGATGAGGCCCATCTGCACTGCGGCCAGCGGCTTCTCGAGCTCGCGGTCACCGGTGTAGCGGTCGTTGCCGAGCCACGTGGTCTCGCCGCCCCAGTACACGTCGTCGTCAGACTCCCAGGTGTCGACGCGGCCGCCGGCGAAACCGAAGGTCGGGAGGCCCATGGTCTCGAGGGCGACGTTTCCGGTGAGGATGATGAGGTCGGCCCAGGAGATGTTCTGGCCGTACTTCTTCTTGATCGGCCAGAGCAGACGACGAGCCTTGTCGAGGTTGCCGTTGTCGGGCCAGCTGTTCAGGGGGGCGAAGCGCTGCTGTCCGCGTCCTGCGCCGCCACGGCCGTCTTGAACACGGTAGGTGCCGGCACTGTGCCAGGCCATGCGGATCGCGAGGGGGCCGTAGTTGCCGAAGTCTGCGGGCCACCAGTCCTGAGACGTGGTGAGCATCACCGCGATGTCGGCCTTGACCGCGGCGAGATCGAGCGAGGCGAACGCTGCCGCGTAGTCGAAGTCCTCACCGAGCGGGTTTCCGGCGACCGGGTCCTTGGCAAGGATCTTCACGTTGAGCTTCTCGGGCCACCAGGCGCGGTTACCGCCACCCTGGATCGGCTGGGGGGTGCGCTGTCCGTGAGGCACGGGGCATTCGCTGGCGTTAGGTTCGTTCTCGGGCATAAGGCCCTCCCATACTGGATCGGTTGTTGTCAGGGGCAGGCCCTGGCAGAAGAACAGGCAGATCACTTACCTAAATACAATATCGCGGCCATATGTTCCCGAACCTGTCAGATTGGCGAACCCGGGGGTCGTCTAGGCCTTGCCCGAGAGCGGGTAGACCTCGAGGTCCCACCACGCCGACATCGGCAGTTCCTTGACTGCGGCCTCGGCCGATTCGTCACTGTCGCCGTGTGCCTCGATGAAGACCTTGCCCTTCGGGACGGCGAGGAAGATTTCGCCAATTCGCCCGGCATCCTGAAGCACCTTGACCATGGCCTTCTCGGCCTCGACGACGGCCATGACCTCAGACATGTCGGTGTTGGGCTTGAATGTTGCGACAACCATGAAACCGCTCATTTGCGTGCCTTCCTGAAACCTTTTTGCATTGGGTAAGGTGAAGCTAGCACAATTTAGTTAAGTTGATAAATGGTTTAGTCGGTAATAGATTTGGAAAGATGATGAACACTGCGTCGGAGTTGCTCGTTGCGCGGCATCTCTCCCAGATGCTCTTGGCGGCAGCCGACCGCTCCCGCGAGGAATTCGCCGGGATCGCCAAGGAGCTCGACATCCCCGTTCACCTCGCTCGGGCGTTGTGCATTCTCGAGGACGCGGCTCCGATGACGGAGCTGGCAACGAGACTCGAGTGCGATAAGTCATACATCACCCCCCTCGCAGACCAGATGGAGGCCTTGGGCCTCGTCAATCGCATTCCTGGGCAGGAC
>CANFBG010000211.1 GCA_947444785.1 Microbacteriaceae bacterium
AAGAAACCCGTCTCTGACCGGGACTGGGCCGAAGCTCACCTCATCAACGCGGCGTTCGACGCCCACCGTGACGACCCGACATTCGGGTACCGGTTCATCGCCGATGAGCTCGCCGACCAGGGCTTCACCGCGTCGGAGCGGCGGGTGTGGCGCCTGTGCTCCCAGGAGGGCCTGTGGAGCGTGTTCTCGAAGAAGAAGGGCCGGTACAAGAACCCGGGCCCGCCCGTTCACGACTACCGGGTGCAACGCGTGTTCACCGCGTCGAGGCCGAACGAACTTTGGCTGACCGACATCACGGAACACAAAACAAGTCAAGGCAAGCTCTACCTCTGCGCGATCAAAGATGTGTTCTCCAACCGGATCGTCGGATACTCGATCGACTCGAGGATGAAGGCACGCCTCGCCGTCGACGCGCTCACGATGGCGGTGCATCACCGCGACAACCCGGTAGGGGTGATCGTCCATTCCGATTAAGCCGAGGAAAACGCTAAGCCGAGGAACCGTTCCGACGCCAGAAGTTTATTGGGGATGGCCGCAGTTTTCTCGGTTTAGTGCAACGCCTCAACCAGCGTTACTTTCATCGTGTCCAGATGCGCGATGAAGGGAAAATGCTATGGAAACGATGGTTGATGACATTGGTGTTGTCGTTGTCGAGGCGTTGAGAGCGGCCAGCTATAAAGAGTCGACGATTGGCAACTATCAGAAATCGATTCGATGGTTGGCAGTGCTGGCGCAGAAGGACGACGGGCTCTACACGCCGGCGTTGGGGGCGGAGTTCGCGTCGATGACGACGAGCCCGTCAACGGGTCGCTTCAGTGTCCAGCGCCGCTTCGATTACGGCCGGCTGGTGAGCGTGTTCGATTCGTATGTGTTGACCGGGCGGGTGAGCCTGATGATGAGGAGCCGCGGCGCTGGCATTGTGGTTCCTCAATGCGCCGCCTTCGTCGCCCTGGGAAATGCGTGGTCGGACGAGGTAGAACGCCGCGGCCTAGCCGTATCTACTCGAAGCGCCTACGGTCGCGCGGCCCGTGAATACCTTCTCTTTTTGGAAGCAAGCGGGATCACGTCGTGGGAAGAAGCGGATGGCACCACGGTATTCGGATATCTGGAATCGTTGCGGGGCCGGTGGGCGCCATCAGCGATGTGGTCCGCAGTAACGAACTTCCGGCCGTTCCTCACCTTTACACGTCGGCAGGATTTACTTGACGCGTTGACGATGGCGCGCATCCGGCGGTGGCACCAGCTCGTTCCCGAAATTTCCGAACGTGACGAGCTACTGGTGGTTCGGGCCTGCACTGTCAGCGGTGTTCCTGCCCGGGATGCGGCAATTACGTTGCTGGCATTGGTGACGGGCTTGCGCGCCTGCGACCTTATTGCGTTGCGACTGACGGACATCGATTGGCGCGGCTCCACGCTCGGTATCGTGCAGCAGAAAACGGGCAACCCGCTGACGTTGCCGCTGCCCGCGGTGGTCCTCGGCAAGCTGGCCGAGTATGTGTTGGGCGACCGACCGCATTCCACCATCCCAAACGTTTTCCTGCGGTCGTTGGCCCCGTACCTCGCGTTGACGGACCATGCGTCGATCTATGCGATCACGCGGCGGACATTTCGGGCCGCCGGGGCGACGCAGACCAAAGCGGGCACCCGAAAGTTACGTCACCACGCGGCGACGAAGCTGCTGCGCGCGGGGACGCCGCTGCCGACGATCTCAGCAATTTTGGGACACTCGTCTCCGGATTCCACCAACGTGTACTTGGGCGAGAACACCGAGCAGATGCGCGCCTGCGTGCTCCCGATGCCGGCAGGAACCGCACGATGAGCGGGCACGGTTTCACCAGCGTGTTCGCCGCCGACCTTGAGGGCTACCTCGCGTTCAAGTCGAGCATGGGCTGTTACGGCGCGTCCCGGATCTGGTATCTGAAACAGTTCGACCGATACTGCGCCGACCATTCTCTGGTCAATCTCGACCGGGCGACGATCGAAGGCTGGGTGACGGCCCTGCAATCATCCCGGCCGGGACCATACCGATCATGGATGTCCTACATTCGGGATTTCGGCCGGTGGGCGCATATCAACGGCAATGACAACGCCTATGTGTTGTCGGATCAGTGGAAGGCACGTTTTGTCCGGTCGCAGCCCTACCTGTTGGCGGATGCCGAAATCAGGTTGTTCTTCCAGGCCGCCGCCCGGATAGAGGGTTCGTCGCCGTGGACATGGCAGGCCGTCGCATTCTTCGCACTGATGCACTCCTGCGGGCTGCGCACCGGAGAAGTCCGCCACCTCACCCCGCACGACATCCACCTGGACGACGGTGTGATCGAAGTACTCGCATCGAAAGGGCACCGCGACCGGCGGTTGCCACTCACCGGTGAACTCGTGGAGCTCCTGGCCGGCTGCGATGCCCGCACCCGCGGCGTTATCGCAGGCGATCGGGCCTCGTTCTTCGTCATGCCGACGGGGAAACCCGTGACACCGGTGGCGGTCGGGATAATCTTCAACCGCATCTGGGACACGGCTGCACTCGCGCGAACTTTGGAGGGGAAGCGACCGCGTCCCTATGATTTCAGACACCACTTCGCCTACGCGAACCTTCAGCGGTGGATGGCCGACGGCACCGACGTCAACACGATGCTGCCCTATTTGGCCCGATATATGGGCCACGCGTCCTTGGACAGCACCTACTACTACGTCCATACCTCGCCGGACTTCATGAACAGTTACGCCGCCATCACCCGCGACAGCGAGAAGCTGCTGCCCGAAGTGGGCTTCTGATGAAACGCGATCCCCTCACCTCGACGCCAAATCTTTGGGGCTTCGCCCGCAACTACCTCCACGACTACATGCCCAGAGTTCGCGCCCTCTCGCCGAGAACCATCGAGGCCTACCGCATCTCCCTGGAGTGCTTCGTCAGCTTCCTCATCGATGAAAAGCAGCTGAACCGCAAGAACATCAGCTTCGTTCATCTCGAGCGGCCGATGCTGAAAGAGTGGCTCGCCTGGATGCGCGAGACGAAGCAATACCAGCCCAGAACCGTCAGCTTACGGTTGACTGCGATCACCGCATTCCTGGCTTTCGCAGCCCAAGAAGACCTGACCCTCGTCGCCCTCCACGACACTGCGAAGGCCTTGAAAGCACCGACGGCACCACGCAAACCGATCGAATACCTTGAGGCGAACGAGACCGCCGCGGTCCTCGCTGCCTTTGACGGCTCCACGGCGAAGTCCCGCCGCAACCGGATGCTGTTGATCCTTCTCTATGACAGCGCCGCCCGCGTCAGCGAACTCACCGCCCTCACCCTCGGGGACCTCACCCTAGCAACGCCGGCACACCTGACCTTGACCGGGAAACGAGCCAAAAGCCGCATCGTCCCACTGGGCGATAAAACGGTCGAACATCTGCAGGTCTATCTCACGGAGTTCCATCCCAACCTCGCGCAGCTCCCGGCGACGCGTCCGCTGTTCCACAGCTCCCACCTCGGGCAGCCAACCCGGCTGTCAGTCGACAGTGTCTCGGCGATCCTGGCCACCGCAGGCAACCTCGCAAGGCAGAACTGTCGGACAGTTCCGATTCGGCTGCACTGCCACATGCTGCGCAAAACCAAAGCGATGGACCTTTACAAACAGGGCATCCCGTTGCCGATCATCATGCAACTCCTCGGCCACGAAAGCATGAGCACCACCTCCGCGTTTTACGCCTTCGCCACTCTTGACATGATGACCGCAGCAATGAACGCCGCCACTCCTGAAATCAACATCGCCGACAACACCTGGCTCAGCGAGGAGAAACTGCAAATGCTCTACACACTCCGCTGATCGACGGCGACGCTAAGCCGACAAAACAAACGCCGTTCCCTGCAAACAACCGGAAGCGACAAGGTTCCTCGGCTTAGCGTTTTCCTCGGCTTAATCGGAATTAAGCCGAATTCGGCTTAACAGCGACCGAGGGTCGCAATTCCGGTCACGGAAATTCGTGCGTGCGCTGGCCCGGAACGAACTCCACGGGTCGATGGGAAAGGTCGCTTCATGCGGAGATAATGCGGCGATGGAATCGTTCTTCGCTCTCTTGCAGAAGAACGTTCTGAACCAACGGTCGTGGGCCACC
>CANFBG010000212.1 GCA_947444785.1 Microbacteriaceae bacterium
GCTCCCACGATTGCACAGTCTCCAGTGACAGCCCCGCCGGTCATGACAATACTTATGCACAACCTGAACAGTCCGGAGGACGAACCATGTCGAAAGTCCGAGTTGCCGTCGATGTCGGCGGCACTTTTACCGACGTTTGTATTTTTGACGAAGAGTCTCACCTGATCCGAGTGACAAAGGTGCCCTCGACCCCGCATGACCCCCTCGTGGCGGTCATGAACGGCGTCGCCCGCGCCAAGATCGACCTCGCCGACGTCACACTCTTCTCCCACGGAACCACCGTGGCGACCAACGCCTTGATCACCCGCAACTTCCCGCCGGCCGCCATGGTCACGACGCGCGGCTTCCGCGACGTCATCGAGATTCGCGACGGCACGAAAGACGACCTGTGGGACGCGTACAAAGACGTATCGGGCCCCTACATCCGTCGCCGCGACCGCTTCGAGGTCAGCGAGCGGGTCGACTACGCCGGCAACACCGTGACCCCCCTCGATGAAGAGGATGCGCGTCGCGTCGCCCGCCTGCTGCGCAAGCGCAACGTGAACACCGTTGCCGTCTGCTTCATGAACTCCTACGCCAACCCGCAGCACGAGATCCGCATGCGGGAGATCCTGGAGGAGGAGCTTCCCCACGCGACCGTGTCGACGTCGGCCGAGATCCTGCCGGAGATCTTCGAGCACGACCGCTTCAACACGACGGTGGCCAACGCCGTTCTCGCCCCCCTCGTCTCGGGCTATGTGCACCGCCTCTCCGACCAGCTGAAGGCCGGCGGCTACACGGGCGACCTGCTCGTGCTGCACTCGGGCGGCGGGTCGATGACCCCGCGCATGGTCGAGCGCTACCCCGTGCGGCTCGCGGCCTCCGGCATCGCCGCCGGCGCGATCGCGGCCAAGCACATCGCCCAGCAGTGCGGCTTCGAGAACGCGGTCGGCCTCGACATGGGCGGCACCTCGACCGACATCGCCCTGGTCGCCGGCGGCGAGCTGCGCATTACAAAGGAGTGGCAGGTCGAATACGGCCACCCCATCATCTTCCCGAGCATCGATGTTCTGACCATCGGCGCCGGCGGCGGATCCCTCGCCTACGTCGACATCGCCGGTTCCTTGCGAAACGGTCCCCAGTCGGCCGGAGCCGACCCCGGCCCCGCCTGCTACGACACGAACGGCGACCAGCCCACGAACACCGACGCCAATGTCGTGCTCAACCGCCTGGGCACCTCGCTCGCCGGCGGCGCCAAGATGTTGAACAAGTCGCTGGCGACCGAGGCCATTCAGCGCGTCATCGGGGACCCCCTGAACATGGAGCTCGCCGAGGCCGCTCACGCCGTGCTGCAGGTCGCCAACGCGAACATGGCGGATGCCGTGCGTCTCGTCTCGATCCGCCGCGGCCACGACCCCCGCGACTTCGCGCTGGTCGCCTTCGGCGGCGCGGGTGCCCTGCACGGCGCGGAGGTCGCTCGGGAACTCAGTATCCCGACCGTGATCATCCCGCCGAACCCGGGCGTCGCATCCGCTCTCGGCTGCCTTCTTGTCGATATTCGCCACGACCTGTCGAGCATGTTCACCTCGGTCGCATCCGAGGCAGACACCGAGGCGCTCGAGGGCCTGTACGTGTCGCTCGAGATGGAGGCGATGGCGCGTCTTCGCCAGGAGCGTGTCGCCGAGGAGAACGCGGTTCTCCAGCGCCTGATCTCCATGCGCTACCTGGGCCAGTGGCGCTCGCTCTCGGTCTCCATCGGGTCTGGGGCCAATTCCCTGGCCGAGGCCATCGAGACGTTCCATGAGCAGCACGAGCGTGAGTTCGCCTTCAGCCAGAAGGACCAGCCGGTGGAGATCTACCAGCTGCATCTCACCGCAATCGGCAAGACCCCGAAGCCGTCGTTCAAGCCCGCCGTCGAGCTGAACGCCGACCCCGGCGCGCCCCGCGAGACCCGCCCCGTGTACTTCGGCGAGCTCGGCTGGCTGGACACCCCCGTCTACGAGCGCGAGTCCGTGCCCGCCGGAGCCATGTTCAGCGGGCCGGCAATCATCGACCAGTTCGACTCGACCACCGTGGTCCCGCCGAACACGACCGCAGTAATCGACGAGTGGATGAACATCCTCATCCACCTGAAGGAGGCTTAAATGTCTGGAACAATGGCGGTCACATCCGCACCGAACGCCGGTGGATCGAGTCTTGACCCGGTGACCTTCGAGGTTCTGAAGAACGCCTTCGCCACCAGCGTCGACCTGATGAGCGAGCAGATCCTGCGCACCTGCTACTCGTTCGTCATCTACTCCCGCGACTTCTCCTCGGCACTGTGCGACGCCCAGGGCAACACGGTCATGCAGGGCAGCGGCGACATCGCGGTGCACGTCGGCACCCTGCACTTCCAGTGCAAGGCGGTGCTGGAGGAGTTCGGCACCGACATCAACCCGGGTGACGTCTTCGCCATCAACGACCCCTACCGCGGCGGCACCCACTTCAACGACGTCAGCTTCATCAGGCCGATCTTCTCGGGCGGCGAGGTCATCGCGTTCGCCCAGAACAAGGGCCACTGGGCCGACATCGGCGGCAACGTGCCCGGCTCCTTCGACGTGAACGCCAAGGAGCACTTCGGCGAGGGCCTTCGCATCACCCCGGTGCGCATCTGGAGCCGGGGGGTGTTCCTGCACGATGTGGCCCAGCTGCTGGTGTCGAACACCCGGGCCCCGAAGCAGGCCATGGGCGACCTCCATGCCCAGTCGGAGGCGACCGCCGTCTGCGAGCGGGAGATCCTTCGCCTCGTCGACCGATACTCCAAGGCGACCGTTCAGAACGCCATGCAGGAGACGCAGGACTACGTCGAGCGAACGGTTCGCCGACGTCTTGAGAGCCTGCCGCACGGCGTCTGGGAGACGACCGACTACATGGACAACGACCCGGGCAAGGAGGAGGGCCTGGTGCCGATCAAGATCAAGCTGACGCTTGACGGAACCGGGATCCACTACGACCTCGCGGGGTCGGCCCCGGTCGTGTCGACGTTCTTGAACTCGGGCTACGGCACGACGTTCTCGGCCATCTACGCCGGAACCAAGACGTTCTTCCCCGACGTGCCGCTGAACTCCGGCTTCTATGCCGCCGTGCAGGCTGACATCGGCCCGGAGGGCACCGTGGTGAACGCCGGCTGGCCGTACGCGGTCACCGGCTTCTGCTCCGGCCCCTACGAGAAGCTGATGAACGGCATCTTCGAGATCTGGTCGAAGATTATGCCCGAGCGCGCCATGGCGTGTGCCTTCAACCTCGAGTACCTGCTCGTCGGCGGCAAGGACGCTCGCTCCGACGAGAGCCCGTACTTCATGTGGTACGACTGGATGGCCGGCGGCTGGGGCGGCCGGGCCAGCAAGGACGGCAGCGGCGCAACCGCGCCCGTCTTCGGCGCAGGCCTCGCCGTGCAGCCGGTGGAGGGCCAGGAGCGACTGTCTCCCGTGCTCACCTCGATGCACCAGATCGGCATGGACTCCGGCGGCCCCGGCCGGTTCCGCGGCGGCGTCGGCATCGAGAAGGGCGGCATGCTCACGGATGCCAAGAACTCGGTCATGAGCTACTGCTGCGACCGGGCCCGCTCGATCACCTGGGGGATCGAGGGCGGACTGCCCTCTATCCCGCACGGCGTCTGGCTGAACAAGGGCACCGAGGGCGAGCGCTTCCTCGGCTCCAACTTCTCGTCTGTCCCCATTCAGTCTGGGGACTCCTTCGTGCGGCCCTCGGCCGGCGGCGGCGGCTACGGCGACCCCCTGGAGCGCACCTACCAGGAGGTGCTGGACGACGTCATCGACGGCTACGTCTCCATCGGTCGCGCAGCGAAGGACTACGGCGTCATCGTCAACGAGATCGATGCCGACCTCGACGACTTCGTGGTTGACGAGGCGGCCAGTGCCGCGCTCCGTCGCGATATCGCGTCCAAGCGCCTCGGGTGGCTTGCAGAGGACGCGGAGCAGGTCTCGGCGAAGTACATCAGCGGGGAGATCGACATGCTCGACGTCATCCGCCGCCACGGTGTGATCCTCGACTGGGGAACCGGCGAGCTCTACGCCGAGACGACACGGGAGCACCGCAC
>CANFBG010000213.1 GCA_947444785.1 Microbacteriaceae bacterium
TGCCAGCCGGCGTCGACCGTCCAGTCGATCGAGACCATGTGGTCGGTGAAGTGCTTGCCGAACCCGGGGTCGGCCAGGATCGCCTCGCGCTCGAGCTCGGCGCGCATGCTCTCCGACGGGGTCAATGCGAAGACGAGCGGGAAGGTCTCGACGTCTTCCGTCTCGGTGTTGCTGCTGCCGTTGCTGCTGGATGACGCTGCCTGTGCTGCCATGACGGGGTGTCCTTGGTCTTGAAACGGTCTGAGTAGGTTATTTGCTGCCGGCGAAGCGCGTGATCGAGTTCGCGATGGCATCGCCGATCTCGGCGGTTGTGCGAGCACCTGCACCGTCACGCATGATGATGTCGGCAACCACGGCGGCGCGCACCTCAAACGCCTCCATCGGCAGCCCTAGGTGATCCAGCAGCATCGCGACCGAAAGGATCGCGGCCGTCGGGTCTGCCTTCTGCTGGCCCGCGATGTCCGGCGCCGAGCCGTGCACCGGCTCGAACATGCTCGGGAAGGCGCCGCTCGGGTTGATGTTCCCGGAGGCCGCCAGCCCGATGCCGCCGCTGATGGCGCCGGCGAGGTCGGTGAGGATGTCGCCGAACAGGTTGTCGGTGACGATCACGTCGAAGCGCGACGGCTGGGTGACGAGGAAGATGGTGGCGGCGTCGACGTGCAGGTAGTCCACCGCGACATCCGGATGCTCGGCCGCGACCTGATTCACCGTGCGCTGCCAGAGGCTGCCGGAGAACACCAGCACGTTGGTCTTGTGCACGAGGGTGAGCTTCTTGGCCGGGCGGGACGCGGCCAGATCGAACGCGAAGCGCACGACGCGCTCGACCCCGTAAGCCGTGTTAACCGAGACCTCGTTGGCGATCTCGTGCGGGGTACCGGCGCGGATCGCCCCGCCGTTGCCGACGTAAGGGCCCTCGGTGCCCTCGCGTACGACGACGAAGTCGACCTTGCCCGGCTCGGCCAGCGGGCTGGGCACACCGGGGTAGATCGTCGTCGGGCGCAGGTTCACGTAGTGGTCCAGCGTGAAGCGCAGCTTCAGCAGCAGGCCTCGCTCGATGTTCGCATCCTTCAGGCGAGGGTCACCGGGCACGCCGCCGACGGCACCGAGCAGGATGGCGTCGTGTCGCGAGATGCTAGCGAGGTCCTCGTCCGTGAGCACGTCGCCGGTCTCGAGATACCGCGCCGCGCCCAGGGAGAAATGAGTCTTCTCGAACGTGACATCCGTCGCCGCAGTAACCGCATCCAGCACCTTGACGGCCTCGGTGACGACCTCGGGACCGATCCCGTCTCCGGGAATTACGGCGAGTGTGATGGTGCGGCTCATGGTGCTCCTGCGTTGGACGGTTATGGCTATCAGCCTAGATTACCGGCCATCCAACGGGGTGTTTGCAAGCGCGTCCTACGAGCGCGCTCGACGCAGAGTGAACAACGCCAGCCCCACGGCCAGGACCATCAGGATGACGCCGATCCCACTCGTGAGCACGACCCCGCTGTCGAAGGCCTGCCGGGCGGAGTCGAGAAGTTCGGGCCCGAGCGGGGCACCCACGTTGCGGGCCACCGAGACGGCGCCGCCCAGGGTTTGGGATGCGGCATCCGCCTGTTCGGCACTGATTCCGGCAGGGATCCGGATGCCCGACGAGTAGCTGGCCGTCAGGATCGAGCCCAGCACCGCGGTGCCGAGAACGGCTCCCAGCTCATACGACGTCTCCGACACCCCGGATGCTGCTCCCGCCTTCGCCGGGGCAACGGTCGCGATGATCAGGTCGTTGGAGATCGTCTCCGCCGCTCCGATGCCGAGGCCGAGCACGGCGAAAGCGATCGCGAGGGTGAGTGCGGAGGCATTCTGGCCCGTGACCATGACGATGAGATAGCCGGCGCCGCCGAGAGCGAGGCCCCCGGCTACGACAAGAGCAGGCCGCACGAAGCGAACGACTCGAACGACTCCGAGGCCCGCGATGACCATGACGATCAGCCCGGGAACGAGAGCATAGGCGGCGTCGAGCGGGCTGAGGCCGAGCACGAGCTGCAGGTGCTGCGACGCGAAGAACAGGAACCCCACGAGCGAGAACACACTGACGAGGTTGATGAGCACGGCGCCGCTGAACACCCGGTTCTCGAACAGCCGCATGTCGAGCATCGGGTTCTCCCTGCCCAGCTGTCGCCGAACGAAGAGCACCCCCGCGCCGACCCCGGCGAGCACGAGCACGACCTCGATCGGCTGGAACCCCTCGGTGGCGAACTGCTTGATCGCGAAGACGAGCGGCACCAGCGTGACCATCGAGAGGGCGATGCTTATGGGGTCGATCCTGCCCGGGTTCGGATCCTTGGACTCGGGGATCAGCAGCGGCGCGAAGACCAGGAGCGGGAGCAGCACGGGGACCGCGACGAGGAATACGGAACCCCACCAGAAGTGCTCCAGCAGGATGCCGCCGACGATGGGGCCGAGTGCCGCTCCGGCCGCGAATCCCGAGGCCCAGATCGCAATCGCCAGGCGCCGCTGGTCGCGGTCGGTGAAGATCGAGCGCAGGAGCGAGAGGGTGGAGGGCATCAGCATCGCGCCGAAGAAGCCCAGGCCCACCCGGGCCGCGATCAACATCTCGGCGCTGGGCACGAAGGCCGCACCGATCGAGACGAGGCCGAATCCGGTCGCGCCGATCAGCAGCATCCGGCGCCGGCCCCAGCGGTCGCCGAGGCTGCCCATGGCGACCAGGAGGCCGGCGAGCACGAGCGGGTAGGCGTCAACGATCCACAGTTGTGCCGCGGCGTTCGGCCGGAGCGACTCGGAGATGACCGGAAGGGCGAAGCTCAGCACGGTGTTGTCGACAGACACGAGCAGTACGGGCAGCATCAGCATGGCGAGCGCGAGCCACTGCCTGGCGCGGGCACGCCCGTCGGACGGCCCTGGTTGCCCTTCGTTTCGGGTGTCGTTGTTCACGGAATTGAGGATTGCCATTGCTATCGATGTCTATTCAGTCTCGGGACGCGGAAACCGCCGCGCATTTCTCACTATACCGTCCAGCCGGTACAGTAGAACCACTACCTTCCGTTTTCAGGCAATAGCCGCAGCCGACCGCCCCCAGGCGGTCGAGCGCGGCTATTGCCTGAAAACGGAGTTGAGACCTTGAGGCTTGGGACGGTTCTACAGCGATGACTGCCAGCGAGAAGACCCCGGCGATCGGCACCCGAGACCGCATTCTGGACGCGTTCGAGACCCTGCTCGGCGAGGGCGGAGAGCGCGCCTCGACGCTGGATGCCGTGGCCGCCGCTGCCGGGGTGTCCAAGGGCGGCCTGCTGTACCACTTCGGCTCGAAAGACGCCCTGATCGACGGGGTCCTGGCCCGCCTCGGGGAGATGGTGGTGCTGGATGTCGCGGACATCCGCTCGTCTGAGGCCGGACCGGTCGCGCACCTGATTCGTACCTCTACGGCCACGGGAAGCGCCCTGGACCGCGCGCTCGTCGCCGTCTCCCGCCTCGCACAGGCCTCGAACTCCCGTGCCCGGCAGGCGCTCCGCACGGCGAACGACGCCTGGTACGACGTGATCCTCGAGACCGTGGGCGATGCGACCCTGGCCCGCACGATCATGCTGATCAGCGACGGCCTCTGCTACGGCTCGGCCTTCTTCCCCACGCACGAGCCGCCCGCCCAGCCCCGCACCGAGCCGGATGCCGCCGCCGGCTCCCCCGACGCATCGCCCGCCGCCGCCGGGGCCGGCTCGCCCACGCCGCACGAGCCCGACCTCGAGGCGATCATCGCCCTGCTGGCGACCCTCACGGCGAATCACGCCTGAACCAGCGCCCAGATCGACGAGAATCGCCCAAACTTTGAAGTTTGGGCGGTTCTAGACGATCTCGACGAGCCTGAAGCCCTACAGCTCCGTGAGGTCGATCTCCTGGAGGGTGTCAGCGTCGATCGCGATGCGCAGCGACTCGAGCAGCGACTCGGGGGCCGGGGAGTCCACGGTCAGCACGCTGAGCGCCTTGCCGCCGGCGGACTGGCGGGCGATCTGCATTCCGGCGATGTTGATGTCGGCGTCGCCGAA
>CANFBG010000214.1 GCA_947444785.1 Microbacteriaceae bacterium
CGGAGATCGTGCTGAGGGCATCCAGCTGGGACTCCGGCACCTCGACGACCGTGCCGACCGTCTCGAACACCCGGCGGATGAGCGCCAGCTGCTCGGGCGTCGAGCGGGTACCGGCCGAGAGCCCCGTCACCGCGCGGCCCACGATCGCGGGCGTGTTCGGCATCGAGCGAAGGACCGCGACGGATTGCGGCAGCAGGGCCTCGAAGGTGGCCACGGTGACGCCGGCCGCGACGCTGACGACGATCGTGCCGGGCATAAGCGAATCCGCTATCTCGGCGAGCAGCTCGGGGACCATCGCGGGCTTGACGGCGACGAGAACGATCGCGGCACCCGCGACGGCGAGGCGGTTCGCTTCGGCATGAAGGCTCGTGGCGAACGCCGTGACACCCGGGAGTTCGGCGAGCGAGGCCGCCTTCTCGGCGCTGCGGTTCGTCACCCGAACGCCGCCTGCGACGGAGACCCCCGGGGCCAGCAGGCCACTCAGCACGGCGCGGCCCATCGATCCCGCGCCGAGGATGGCGATCGAGGGCAGAACGGTGGGTTCGGGGGCGGAATCGGTCGGGGAAATCGAAGAGGCGTCGGTCACAGGACCATCCTAGGATTGAGGAGCACCTCGCCAGGGGTATCAAGCCAAGGGGACACAACATGAGCGCATCGGGCGGAACCAAGGCAATCGTCGCAGCACTGTTCGCCAACGTCGGCATCGCGATCACCAAGTTCGTCGCGTTCCTGATCTCGGGCTCCACCTCGATGCTCGCCGAGAGCGTGCATTCGGCCGCCGACTCGGGCAACCAGCTGCTGTTGCTGCTCGGAGGGCGCAAGGCGCAGAAGAAGGCCGACCGGGCGCATCCGTTCGGCTACGGCCGCGAGCGCTACGTGTACGCCTTCGTCGTGTCGATCATCCTGTTCTCGGTGGGCGGCGTGTTCGCGCTCTACGAGGGCGTGTCCAAGATCCAGGACCCGCACCCGATCGACGTGCCCTGGCTGCCGATCCTCGTGCTGCTAATCGCCATGGGGCTGGAGGGCTTCTCGCTTCGAACGGCGATCCGGGAGAGCAACGTCACGCGGGGCACGCAGAGCTGGGTGCAGTTCATCCGCCGGGCGAAGGCGCCGGAGCTGCCGGTCGTTCTGCTCGAAGACGTCGCAGCCCTCATGGGCCTGGTGCTCGCCTTCATCGGCGTCGGGCTGGCCATCATCACCGGCAACGGCGTCTTCGACGGCATCGGCACGGTGCTGATCGGCGCGCTGCTGGTCGCGGTCGCGGTCGTGCTCGGCATCGAGACCAAGAGCCTCCTGGTCGGGGAGGGCGCCACCGATGAGGACCTCGCGAAGATCGAGGCGGCCATCGAGGCTGGCGACGACGTCGAGAGGCTCGTGCATCTGAAGACCCTGTACCTCGGCCCCGATGAGCTGATGGTGGGCGCCAAGATCACCTTCCCCGCGGCGACGACGCTGGCCGTTCTCGCGGCTCGCATCAACGCGGTCGAGGCCCGAATCCGCGCCGCCGTGCCCATCGCCCGCGTCATCTACCTCGAACCGGATGTGCTCATCCCCGACGCAGGCCCCGCCACGGCGAGCAGCGCGCGCACCAGGAAGGGGCCGAGCACGACCCCGACCTTCCTCGCCCCGACCGCCCCCCAGGCCGAGCCGCTCTCGACCGAGGCCATCATCATCAAGGGACTCGACTGACATGACTGACATGACGAACGATCAAGCGAAGGCCCCCGTGGCCCTGGTGCTTCGCCACGAGCGGATGGCCCACCTCGGCAACCTGGAACCGGTGCTCGCCGAGCACGGCTACGACGTGCAGTACGTGGACCTCGCCGAGGGCGAAACGACGCCCAGCGCACTGGTGCCCGACCTCGTCATCGTGCTGGGCGCGAGCACCGGCGTCTATGAGACCGAGAAGAACCCGTACATCCTTGACGAGCTCGCCTTTCTCCGCGAGCGCCTCTCGGCAAAGCTGCCGACGCTCGGCATCTGCTTCGGCTCGCAGATCATGGCTGCGGCGCTCGGCGGCACGGTGCATCCGGGCGACACCGTGCAGGTCGGCTTCCGCGACATCACGCCGACCGCGGCCGGGGCGCTCTCGCCCGTTCGACACTTTCTCGATGTACCCGTTCTGCAGTGGCACGGCGACACCTTCACCCTGCCGGAGGAGGTCACGCTCTTGGCCGGCAGCGCCGACTACGCCAATGAGGCCTTCGGCATCGACGAGTGGGCCCTGGCCGTGCAGTGGCACCCCGAGGTGACGACCGAGATGCACGAGGAGTGGCTCGTCGCGGACGAGGCCTACGCGACCGGCTCGGGCACAAGCCCCGAGGAGCTGCGCGAGGATCGCGCCGCGAACTCGGCCGCCATGCAGACGGCCTCCCGAGCCTTCCTCACAGAGTGGATCGAGGGACTCCGCCGCTAGGAGGCGGCGGGGCCCTGGCCCCGGAAGAACTCCGTCAGCATGAGGGAGCACGCCTCCGCCTCGACGCCGGCGTAGACCTCGACCTGGTGGTTCAGCCGCCGGTCGCGCAGCACGTCATAGACCGAGCCCGCGGCCCCGGCCTTCTCGTCCCAGGCCCCGAACACGACGCGCGGAACCCGGGCCGCGAGGATAGCGCCCGCGCACATCACGCAGGGCTCCAGGGTCACGACGAGGGTCACCTCCGTCAGGCGCCAGTCGCCCACGGCCACAGCAGCCTCCCGCAGGGCGAGAACCTCTGCGTGCGCCGTCGGGTCGTGATCGACCTCCCGGCGGTTCGAGCCCCGGCCGATCACCGTGCCGGACGCGTCCAGCACGAGGGCCGCCACCGGCACATCGCCGGTCGCCGTCGCGAGGCGGGCGTCTGCCAGCGCCTCGCGCATCCATTCGCCATAGCGGGCCGGCCAAGCCAGGTTCGGCGGGCCTGAAGGATGAGGGGCAGGGGTATCAGGCACAGACATCACCCTTCCGGCTCATCCGGGCATCTCGCTCGGCTAGCCTCAAGAGTATGCGAGTCCATGTTGCCGATCATCCGCTCATCACCCACAAGCTGACGATCCTGCGGGACGTGAATACCCCGTCCCCGACCTTCCGGCATCTCACCGAGGAGCTCGTCACGCTGCTCGCGTACGAGGCCACCCGCGAGGTGCGCACGGAGAAGGTCGTCATCCAGACCCCCGTCGCCGAGACCACGGGGCTGGCGATCAGCGAGCCGCGGCCCCTGATCGTTCCCATCCTGCGCGCCGGGCTCGGCATGCTCGAGGGCATGGTCAAGCTCATCCCGAGCGCCGAGGTGGGCTTTCTCGGCATGGTGCGCAACGAGGAGACCCTCGAGCCCAGCACCTACGCCGAGCGGCTGCCGGAAGACCTCTCGGGACGGCAGTGCTTCGTGCTCGACCCGATGCTGGCCACCGGCGGATCCCTCGCCGCGGCCATCGAGTTCCTGTTCGCCCGCGGTGCCGATGACGTCACCGCGATCTGTCTGCTGGCCGCGCCCGAGGGCGTTGCGGCGCTGGCGAAGGCGGTCGACGGGCGAAACGTGCACCTGGTGCTCGGCGCCCTCGATGAGCGCCTCAACGAGAAGGGCTACATCGTTCCCGGGCTCGGCGACGCAGGCGACCGGCTCTACGGGCTCGTTTAGTTTCTTCTTCAACTATTTTCGTTCCTGACTTGACTTGCCCCCGCCGCGGGGGCCTAAAATCGGGACATGGCTTTCTACGCGCATCCTCAGTCCTCCTTTGGAGACTCAAGGACCGCCGGCATGATGATGCCCGGCTGCGTTGCCATCAGCTGTCGAATGTGTCGCTAACCGCCGATACGCGCCGAGCAGGAACCGGGATCCCGAACAGATGAGTCGAGACCAGGATGCTCCCCCGTTCGCCGAGGAATCTCTTTCAGAGATCCCGGCCGACGGTTCTGCGGCCCTTGCCGCACCGACAGCACAAGAAGAGAACCCGAGCACGCCCAATCCTTTCCTGGGCCAGGAGTTCTCAGCATCATCAAAAGGATCCGACATCATGTCCCTCGCCCAGACCACGACCCGTCCGCTCGCCGCCCA
>CANFBG010000215.1 GCA_947444785.1 Microbacteriaceae bacterium
GGCTGGTGGGTCATCCTGATCCTCGCCCTCGCGGGCGGTTCGGCCGGCTATGGGTACTCGCTGCTGCAGACCCCCGTCTACAGCTCATCGGCCAAGGTCTTCATCTCGACCTCCGGCGGCGACACGATCCAGGCTCTGGCGCAGGGCAATACCTTCTCGCAGCAGAGGGTCAAGACCTACTCCGACCTCGCCACGACCCGCATCGTGCTGCAGCCCGTGATCGACGATCTCGGGTTGAACACGACGAGCCCGGCCCTGGCGGGGCGGATGAATGTTGCGGCACTCCTGAACACGGCGATCATCAATATCACCGTGAACGACTCCGATCCGGCGCTCGCGGCCAAGATCGCGAACGGGGTGTCGACGAGTCTCGCCACGGTCGTTTCGAAGCTCGAGTCACCGACGGGCGGCGCGGCGACGGGCGGCACCGCGACGGTCTCTCCCGTGACCCTGACGCTCGTTGACACGGCCGTCGAGTCGCACAAGGCGCTGAGCCCGAACGTTCCCCTGAACACCGGCTTGGGCGGACTCGCCGGGCTGCTTCTGGGCATGGTCCTGGTGGTGCTTCGCGAGGTGCTCGACGTGCGCATCCGCACCGAGCGCGACGTGAAGCAGATCACCGACGCCGCCGTCATCGGCGGCATCGCGTTCGACCCGAAGGCGAGGAAGCGCCCGCTCATCGTGCACCTCGACCCGCGGAGCCCCCGCGCCGAGTCGTTCCGGGCGCTCCGAACGAACCTGCAGTTCCTCGACGTCGGCCGCATCGATCGCGGCTTCGTCATCACCTCCTCGGTTCAGAGCGAGGGCAAGAGCACGACGGCGGCGAACCTGGCCATCGCGCTGTCCGACTCCGGCGCCCGCGTGCTGCTGGTCGACGCCGACCTCCGCCGCCCCGCGGTGGCCGGCCTGTTCGGCATCGAGGGGGCCGTCGGCCTGACCGACCTGCTCATCGGCCGGGCCGGCTGGCGCGATGTCATCCAGCCGTGGGGGCAGGGCGGTCTCGCCGTGCTGCCGGCCGGCGGCATTCCGCCGAATCCCAGCGAGCTTCTCGGCTCGACGGCGATGGCCGGCCTCGTGAACGAGTTCAACGCGAGTTTCGACGTGGTGATCTTCGATGCTCCGCCGCTCTTGCCGGTAACGGATGCCGCGATTCTGACGCGCATCGTGGGCGGCGCCATCGTCGTCGCGGCGGCGGGGAGCACCCACAAGAACCAGCTCAGGAGCGCCCTGGCGGTGCTCGATGCCATCAAGGCCCCCGTGTCGGGCGTGGTGCTCAGCATGCTGCGCGTGAAGGGCTTACACTCCGAGGGCCGGTACGGCTATGAGTACGCCTATTCGCAGAAGCCGATCGACACGGTCGACTTCGGTGTCAAGCGCTCGGCCCGCCCCCTCAGTCCGAGCCGGCGCTCGGTCAGGGAAGCCGGCACGCATGTCTCGGGCGTCTGAGGCGGCTAGGCGCACCTGTTGAGTAAGACGATCGCCGGCGGCACCGGGCAGCGCACCGCAGCCGAGTGGCACGGCGCCTACGCCGCGCGGCTGGTCGTGAGCGATCTCCTGGTGCTGTGCATTGTTGTCTTCGGGGTGCAGTTCGCCCGGTTCGGCAGCCGGTCGCTCGATGAGATCGTCAGCGACACCCGCGGCCAGAACCCGCTGAGCTATTGGCTGGTATCGATCATTCTCATCGCGGCCTGGATGCTGATGCTGAAGCTCTTCGACACCCGCAGTTTCACGGATCTCTCGTCTGGATCCATCGAGTACCGCCTGATCGCCGACGGGGCCGTGCGGCTCTTCGGGATCGTCGCCATCGTCGCCTTCGTATTCACCCTCGACATCGCGCGCAGCTATATCCTCGTCGCCTTCCCGCTGGGGCTGACGGCGTTGCTCCTGTCGCGCTTCTATGCCCGGCGGTGGCTGGTCTCGCAGAATCGTAAGGGCAGGTTCGCCTGGCGGGTGCTGCTCGTGGGTTCCGTCGAATCGGTGCTGTTCATCGCAAACGAGCTGTCCCGGCAGGCGCGTTCGGGCTACGTCGTCGTCGGAGCGTGCGTTCCGGGCGGCTCCGTTCTGCCGGCCGACTCGGGGATTCCGGTCGTGGGCACCCTCGACGAGGTTCGCGAGGCCCTGGTCTCGATCTCGGCGGACACCGTGGTGGTGGCCGGAAACGGCGACCTGTCGCAGGAGGGGCTTCGGGAACTCACCTGGAGCCTCGAGCCGGGGCGTCAGCACCTGATCGTGTCGCCCGGCCTCGTGAATGTCGGCGGCCTGCGCATCCGCACCAGGCCCGTCGCCGGCCTGCCGCTGATGCACATTCAGATCCCGCGCTACTCAGGCTGGGAGCACTACGCCAAGCGGGTGTTCGATCTGATTGTGGCGTCCCTGTTGATCGTCGTGCTGTCGCCCCTGATGATCGCCATCGCGCTGGTCCTGCGGCTGTCCGGGTCCGGCCCGGTGCTCTTCCGCCAGCAGCGGGTGGGGATGAACGGAATGCCCTTTCAGATGCTGAAGTTCCGGTCGATGGTTCCCGACGCCGAGGCGCGCCTGGCAAGCCTCGGCGCGTCGGGCGGCGGGAGGCCGGCCGAGCGGGATGCGGGCAACGCCGTGCTGTTCAAGATGAAGAACGACCCCCGGGTCACCCCGTTCGGCGCGTGGCTTCGGCGCTTCAGCTTCGATGAGCTGCCGCAGTTCTTCAACGTGCTGCGTGGCAACATGTCGCTCGTGGGGCCCCGGCCGCCGCTGCGCATCGAGGTCGACTCCTACGAGAATCACGTGCACCGCCGGTTCCTGGTGAAGCCCGGGGTGACCGGGCTGTGGCAGGTGAGCGGGCGGTCCAACCTCTCGTGGGAGGACAGTGTTCGGCTCGACCTCTACTACGTCGAGAACTGGTCGGTGATGGGGGATCTGGTGATTCTGGCCCGCACCGCCAAGGCCGTGATCACGGGCGTCGGCGCCTACTAGTCGAACGACATCAGCTTCACGTACTGCTCGACCATCGGCACGGTCTTGCGCAGGAACGGGAACGTGCCCTGGGCGCTGATGCGGCCCTCCGTCATTACGAGCACCCGGTCGGCGTGCTGCACGGTGGAGAGGCGGTGGGCGACGACGATCAGGGTCACGGTGTTCGCCAGCTTGGTGATGCTTCGGGAGACCTCGGCCTCGGAGGCGGCATCGAGCGCACTGGTCGCCTCGTCGAGCACGATCAGGCCCGGCCGCGGATACAGGGCGCGGGCGAGGCCGAGTCGCTGCACCTGGCCGCCGCTGAGGGTCTCGAGGTGCGCGCCCAGCGGGGTGTTCACGCCCTGCTCCAGCGTGGCGACGAAGGGGGTGAGGTCGGCGAGGGCGACGACCTCGGCGATGCGATCGAAGTCGATGTCGTCGTGCTCGATGCCGAGGGCGATGTTCTCGGCGAGGGTGCCGGCGACCATGCCGGGGCGCTGGGGCACGTAGGCGACGGCGCCCGGGCGCATCCGCTCCAGCTCCCGGGGCGGCCGGCCGTCAAGCAGCACGCTGCCGGCGGCCGGGGTGAGCAGGCCGAGTACGAGATCCATCAGCGTGGTCTTGCCGGCTCCGGAGGGGCCGATGACGGCGAAGTAGGCACCCGGCTCGATGTCGAGGGTGACGGCGTCCAGGGCCCGGCCCGTGGCGCCGGGGTAGCTGAACGCCGCCTTGGTCAGCTCGACGCGGATGGGTCCGGTGCCGACCGTTTCGGGGCGAGGTTCCGGGGTTCTCCGGGGCCGCTGGTCGTCGCCTCTTGCCTCGGCGAGCACCGCGAGTGACAGGGCCGCCTGGCTGCTGTTGGACTTCATCGTGCCGAGTGCGTTCTGAAAGGGCAGCACCGAGCCCATCAGGCGCACGCCGCCGGCGAGGAAGATGCCGATGACGGAGGCGCCGCTGCCCAGCTGGCCGGAGACGAACTGCCAGCCGACGAACGCGACGACGCCGAGCATCAGGGCCGTCTCGA
>CANFBG010000216.1 GCA_947444785.1 Microbacteriaceae bacterium
AGATGGATGAGAACGCTCAGGGCCGCGCTGATCAGGATCACCGGCCAGCTCATCACGACCGGGTCGGTGGCCAGCGCCAGAATCCTGCCCAGCGATTTGCGCCGCCTGATCGTTTCAGTCGTCATCGTTTCAGTCGTCATTGTTTCCGTCGTCATTGTTTCCGTCGCCATCCGGGCGTGGGTTCCCGATCTTGGAGATGAACTCCCGGGCGGCGGCCACCCGCGCATTCGTCTCGGCGTCGGGGGCGATGCCCAACGCGCCGAAGGTGCGGGTCACCAGGCTCTCGGTTGCGGCGAGCGAGCGCCGGCGAAGCTCCGCGATCTGCTGGTTCGTCTTGCCCTCGGCGACGAGGCGCAGGGCCTGGACCTGGGCCGCGGAGAGGGCCGCCATCGGCCTGTCTGATCGACGGTCGTGCCGATATTGATCGACGCCGGTCTCCAGGAGTACGGCGTTCAGCGCATCGAGGAGGACTGTCGAGTCCTGAAGCATGTGCTTGTTGAGGTACGCCGCACGCGGGTGAGCCGCCGTGATGTCGTAGCCGGCGAATCGAGGGTCTGAGAAGTTCGTCAGGAAGACCAGCCCGATCTCGTGCGAGCTCACGTTGAGCCCCTTGGCGATGTCGAGGCCGGACGGGCCCGCGCCCAGGTCGAGGTCGAGCACGACAGCATCCGGGTCGACCGCTTTGATCTGGCGGCGGGCGTCGGCCGCGGTGCCGGCGGTAGAGACGAGAAAGCCGGCCTTCTCGAGGTACTCGGCGATGAGCGAGCGCATGAAGGCGTCATCCTCGACGACCACGACCGTGCGCTGGTAGGACGTCCCTGCGGAGGAATCAGTCTCGCCCATAGCGGGATGGTAGTCGGCGGCCATTCGCCAATCATCCCTCAGATGAGGGTTGACCCTCAATTTGTTTCAGCGCGCATCATGCCCTCTCGTATCTTCATAGTGTTCGAACCTCCCCTACCAAGGAAACCCCCATGACTCTGAAGAAAATGGTCGTCGCCACGCTGACGTCCGCCCTGTTGCTCTCCGCGGCGGCCATCGCGGTGGCCGAACCCGCATCGGCCATCACGATCAGCACACCCTCGCCGATCACCGTCAGCCAGCCCAGCATCGCAAACGGCGGCGGCATAACGGTCTCCTTCGGCGCCGGCGAGGGCCTGATCCTGAACGCCGGGTTCGAGGGAACCCAGGCCATCCTCTGCCCCTATATCAATGGGACATGGACCACAGGTGCCGGTTCTTACTCCAACGGGAACACGGTTCCCGCGACCACGTCCGTCGCTGCCGGCACGGCCGATTCCGCATTGAACCTGAACCCCAAGGCGGTCGACTGGACCTACACGTGGGCCTGGATCAACGTGGTCAAGATTGAATCGGCGAGCCCGACGTGCGCCGACATTCCCAGCCTCTACGCCGATATCGCCACGTGGGGCGGCAATGCGTTCTTCAGCTCCGCCACCGTCACGAACTCGGCCTCGTACACCGTGACCCCGGCGATCCAGTCCCCCGTGTCCCAGACGCTCTACGTCGGGGTGGCAAACACTGCACCGACGCCGTTTACGACATTCCACGCCGATTTCGTGACCGACCTTTCGGGCGGCAGCGACTGGCTCCAGGCGAGCGATGGCAAGTGCGGCCTGCAGGGTCCCAACTCCTCGACGCTGCCCGCGTCACTTTCCCTTGACACCACGCCGGATGCCACGGCCAACGAGCTGGCGCCCCTCGTCATCACGGGAACCCCGACGGCCGCGGACATCGGCGACTACACCTTCTGCTTTGCGGTCGAAGGTACCAGCTCAACCCGCGTCTACCTGGTCTACAACCTCACCATCGCCGCGTTCCCGCCCGCCCCCGCCCCGGAGCCCACTGTCGAGCCGACCGCGGCCGCGGTCGTTCTGGCCGAGACCGGCACCGATGACCGCATTGGCCTGTGGGCCGGGCTGCTCGTCGCCGTGGGACTGGGACTTCTCGCTACGACAATCGCCGTTCGTCGTCGAGACGCCAAGGCGTAGCGCCCGCCCCGGCACTGTTCAAGCGCCACGCACCGCCATCGACCCTCTCGGGCATCAGCCCGGGAGGGTCTTTGTCGAAAAGGGCGCGTCGGAGTCGCTCGCGATCTCGATTCCGGCGGCGCCGCGGGTCACCGTGAAGGTGACGC
Source organism: Microbacteriaceae bacterium (assembly GCA_947444785.1). Taxonomy (GTDB): domain Bacteria; phylum Actinomycetota; class Actinomycetes; order Actinomycetales; family Microbacteriaceae; genus Agreia. Next base: position 2,159 of record CANFBG010000216.1, read on the forward strand.
TGGTGCCGTTCAGGGGGTTCGCGACTGCGACGCTCCGCACATCCGCCCCGCCGGGATAAACCGTGACGAGAACCCCGTCGGTGTAGTCGTAGTCGGGCCGGTCAGACCGGTTTCCCGTCGCCAGCACGGCACCCTCGCGCACCCAGAGCGGCACACTGGAGAACGGATGCGCCTCCCGGCGCCACACGGGACCCGCCGCCACTTCGCCCGTGAGAAAGTTCGTCCAACGCCCGGCGGGCAGGTAGTACTCGACCTCGCCCGAGGCGCTGAAGACGGGAGCCACCAGCAGCTCGGAACCCAGCATGTACTGGCGATCGAGGTATGCCACCGCGGGGTCCGACGGGAACTCGAGCTGCATGGGCCGCATGAACGGGATGCCCGCCTCGTGCGCCTCGATGCCCACCTGGTAGAGATAGGGCATCAGCTGAAGCTTCAGCCGGGTGAAGCGGCGGGTCACGTCGACGGCGCTCTCCCCCGGCGCCTCGGTGCCGTCGTCGAACAGCCACGGCACGCGGTAGCTCGTCGAGCCGTGCAGGCGCGAGTGGCTCGACAGCAGGCCGAACGCCAGCCACCTCTTGAAGACCGCGGCATCCGGCATGCCCTCGAAGCCCCCGATGTCGTGGCTCCAGTAGCCGAAGCCGCCGAACGAGAGCGAGAGGCCGCCGCGCAGGCTCTCGGCCATCGAGGCGAAGCTCGAGGAGCTGTCGCCGCCCCAGTGCACGGGCTGCTTCTGGCCTCCGACGGTCGCCGAGCGGGCGAAGAGAACGGCCTCGCCCTCTCCTCGCACCTCCTGAAGAACCTCGAAGACGGCGGCGTTGTAGAGCTGCGTGTACCAGTTGTGCATGCGCTCGGGGTCGGAGCCATCGTGCCACACGACGTCCAGCGGGATTCGCTCGCCGAAATCGGTCTTGATTGCGTCGATGCCCTGGCCCAACAGGCGGCGGATCTTTGACTGGAACCAGGTGACGGCGGCCGGATTCGTGAAGTCGACGAGGCCCATGCCCGCCTGCCAGTTGTCCCACTGCCACACGTCGCCGTTCGGCCTTTTCACGAGGAAGCCGGCCGCCTTGGCCTCGGCGAACAGGGGCGCCCGCTGCGCGATGTAGGGGTTGATCCAGGCGCTGGTGTGCAGGTCCCGGCGGTGCAACCGGGAAAGCATTCCCTCGGGATCGGGGAAGACGCGGGCATCCCACTCGAAGTCGGTCCAGTTGAACTCGTGCATCCAGAAGCAGTCGAAGTGGAAGACGCTGAGCGGGAGCTCCCGTTCGGCCATGCCGTCGATGAAGCTGTTGACCGTGGCCTCGTCGTACTTCGTCGTGAACGACGTCGAGAGCCAGAGCCCATACGACCAGGCGGGCACGAGGGCCGGGCGACCGGTCAGCGCGGTGTACCGGCTGAGAATTTCTTTGGGGCTCGGCCCGTAGATCACCAGGTATTCCAGCGTGTCCCCGGCAACGGAGAACTGCACCTCTTCGACCGACTCGGTTCCGACCTCGAACGAGACGTGGCCCGGGTGGTTCACGAGCACCCCGTAGCCGCGGTTCGTCAGGTAGAACGGGATGTTCTTATAGGACTGCTCGCTGGACGTGCCGCCGTCGGCGTTCCAGATGTCGATCGCCTGGCCGTTCTTGACCAGTGGGCCGAACCGCTCGCCGAGACCGTAGACAAGCTCCCCTACTCCCAGCGACAGCCGGGCGTGCAGGTACGAATCGGATGCGGCGAGGCCGGTCTCCGTGATTCCGGTCACCCCGGCGGGCTCCGCACTC
>CANFBG010000217.1 GCA_947444785.1 Microbacteriaceae bacterium
GCGACGCTGGTCTCCAGCCTCGGCACCTGGCTCTCGATCATCGTGCTCGCCGCGGCGTTCCTGATCGCGATCCTCTTCACGGTCTCCGGCGTCACGCGACGCACCCGTGAGTTCGGCACCCTGAAGGCGATCGGCTGGAGCAACGGCAGCATCGTGCGCCAGGTCGCTGGAGAGTCCGTCGTGCAGGGCCTGATCGGCGGCGTCATCGGCATCGCGATCGGCCTGATCGGCATCACCGTGATCAACATCATCGCCCCGACCCTGAGTGGCTCGGCGGGTGTCGCCGCGGCGGCGGGCCGTGGTGCCGGCGGCTTCGGCGGAGCAGGCGGGGGCGGCGGCTTCGGCGCTGGCGGGGGTCCCGGCGGCGGCGGCTTCGGCGGCATCGCCCGCGCGGCCCAGAACGTCGTGACCCTCCAGGCTCCCGTGACGATCTCGATCATCCTGATCGCCGTCGGCCTCGCGGTGCTCGGCGGCCTCGTCGCCGGCGCGTTCGGCGGCTGGCGCGCGGCGAAACTGCGCCCGGCCGAGGCCCTTCGGTCCGTGGCCTAGGCCTTCCCCACACATTCAAGGAGACACAGAACATGTATGAACTCACCGATGTAACGAAGGTCTACAACTCTTCGAAGAAGAAGGTCACCGCTCTTAACGGCGTGACCCTGACCATCCCGAACGGCCAGATGGTTGCCATTCAGGGCCCGACGGGCGGCGGCAAATCGACGCTGCTCCAGATGCTGGGCGCTCTCGACCGCCCCACCTCGGGCGACGTCGTATTGGGCGACTCCCTGCTCTCGAAGCTGGGCGACTCAAAGCTGGCCGCGATCCGCGCCAAGGAGGTCGGCTTCGTCTTCCAGGGCTTCAACCTGATTCCAACGCTCACGGCCCAGGAGAACGTGGAGACGGCGCTCGCGCCCCTCGGCGGCAGCGGAAGCGAACGACGCTCCCGCGCCCAGGCCGCGCTGGAGAAGGTCGGCCTCGGCGATCGACTGAATCACCTGCCGGCCGAGCTCTCCGGCGGCCAGCAGCAGCGCGTGGCGATCGCCCGGGCCCTGGTGAAGAACCCGGATGTGCTGCTGGCGGACGAGCCGACCGGCAGCCTGGACGAGGAAACCCGTGACGAGATCATGGATCTACTGGAGGGCTTCTGGCGCGAAGACGGGCTGACGCTCATCATCGTCACCCACGACAGCGCCGTGGCCAAGCGTGCGGAGCGCCGGCTGCTCATCAAGAACGGCAAGGTCACCGAGGTCTTGATCACGGCCTGAAACTGAGTATGTTGAGCACCATGAATGCAGACACGCTCGCCCAGCAGCCAGGACTGGTCTTCTTGATCATCACACTCGCGATCTGGAGCTTCATCTGGAAAGGCTTCGCCCTCTACCGGGCAGGGTTGAACCGGAGCGTTCCCTGGTTCGTGGTGCTCTTCATCCTGAACACCGCGGGGATTCTGGAGATTCTCTACCTGTTCGTGTTTGGAAAGAAGAAAGTCGAATAACCTAAGCGCGGCGGGCGGGCCTGATGGTCTCGCCCGCCGTTCTCGTTAACCGAATGGCCTCGACGCTGGAGACCAGGGTCAGAACGGCGAGCACCCCGAAGCTGAATCGGAAGGCGGCCAGGCTCTCGGCCCCGCCGAACGTGCCGCCGAGGCGCAGCGCGACGGCCCCGATGGCGACGCCGAACCCGGCGGCCACCTGCTGAACCGTGGAAGCCAGCGTGTTGGCATCCGTCATGCCCACGCGGCCCACATCTGCGAAGGCGATCGTGTTGTAGCCCGTGAAGCCGACCGAGCGAACGACGCCGGAGAAGAACATCAGTGCCGCGACCAGCACTACCGGCGTCCCGGGCGTCAGCAGCGCCGTGAGCCCCATGCTGGCGGCGGCCCCCAGGGTCGTCACGATCAACATCGTGCGAAAGCCGAACCGTCGAAGCAGTGCCGTCGTCGTGGGCTTGATGGCGATGTTGCCGAGGAATAGAAAGAGCACCATCAGCCCGGAGACAACGGGCGACCAGCCGAAAACGTCTTGGAAGAGCAGCGGCAACAGGAACGGCACCGCGTTGATCGTCAGCCGGAACACGGACCCGCCGGCGTGGGCGACCCGAAACGTCTCGATCTTCAGTGCAGAAAGCTGAAGCAGCGGATGCTCGGCGCGACGAAAATGCAGGATCGCCAGCGTGACGAGGCTAAGCCCCAACACGCCCAGGACCGTCACCGCGACGCCGTCGACCTCGGTCTCGGCCAGCATCGAGGCGGCCAAGACCAGAAGTCCCAATCCAAAGCAGCTGAGCAGGAGGCCGACGACATCCAGCCGCCGTTGCAAGGCTCGGGCCTCGCGCGGGAAGAGCCTCAGGGCCCCGATGAACGCGATGACGCCCAGCGGCACGTTGATGAGAAAGATCCAGTGCCACGATGCATAGGTCGTGATGACTCCCCCGGCCAGCGGCGCGATCACGGGGGCAGCCAAAGCCGGCCAGGTCAGCCACGCGATAGCGCGAACGATGTCGCCCTTCTCCGTGACCCGCAGAACGGCGAGCCTGCCGACGGGCACCATCATGGCGCCGCCGACCCCCTGCAGAACGCGAAATGCCGTGAGCTCCCAGAGGCTCATGCTGGCGGCGCAGAGGATCGAGGCGACGGTGAAGATCGCGATCGCGGCCAGGAACACCCGACGGGCGCCGAACCGATCTGCGATCCAGCCGCTCAACGGAATCAGCACGGCCAGCGTCAACAGGTACGCCGTGATCGTGACGCCGACGGAGACCGAGGACACCCCGAGCGAGCGCCCGATGGACGGTGCCGCGGTGGTGAGGATGGTCCCGTCCAGGATCTCCATGAAGAAGGTGCCGGCGACAAGAAGCGCTATCGCTCGCGAGCGCCTGTCGGTCATGGGGAAATGCTACCGGGTGCGCTCACCCCCACTCAGCGGGGCATGGGGAAGTCGTCTCCGCCGTAGTTGTCGGCCCAGCCCGAGTAGAAGGCCTTCCACATCAGGAGCCTGGTGGTACCCGAGCCGACCGGGCCCGACACCGGGCCCACGATCGTGGTGTGCCTGATCGACACGTGACCCGAGATGTTCCCGGTCCACGACGCCGTGACGAACTTGGTCGTCCCCCCGACCAGCCAGATGCTCTCCTCGTTGTCTGTCGTGCCCGTCTTGCCGAAGTGCGGAACGCCATCCCGCGGGTTCGCCGGCGTCGCAGTTCCGCTGGTGATCACGCCCTTCATTGCGAACAGCGCCGTGGCGGCGACCTTGGGATCGACGGCCTGGCTGCACTTCGTCTTCGGCACGGGAATGACCTTGCCCGTCCAGTCGGTGATGCTGTCGATGGCGACGGGGGAACAGTACTTGCCCCCGTTGACGACGCCCGCGTAGGCGGCGGCCATGGTGAGCGGGGCGATCTCGTTGGTGCCCAGCACCGCAGTGATGTTCGTCTGGAGAGGCTGGCCATCCGCTCGATGCACACCCAGGGCGGTGGCCATATTGCGGATGTCGCAGGCGTCGAGCTTCTGGGACATCGCGATGAAGGCGTTGTTCACCGATTCCTCGAACTGGCGCAGCACCGGAGCAGGCCCACCCGACTCCCCGGCGTCGTTCTGCGGCGAATATCGACCCGTGTGGCCGCCCTCGCAGTTTCTGAAGCTGGCCTGATTGAACGTCTGGCCGTTGCCGCCGTTCACGCTCTCATTCAGCGTGTGTCCCGCGTTCAGCCAGGCGAGGAGGGTGAAGAGCTTGTAGGTCGAGCCGACCTGGAAGCCGGTCGAGCCTCCCATGTTGTAGTCGGTGTTGTAGTTGATCGCCGAGTTGGTCGTGGGATCCGAGGCAGGGTCC
>CANFBG010000218.1 GCA_947444785.1 Microbacteriaceae bacterium
CCTCGGAGCGGATTGACCGAGGGGGCTCCGGCAAGTCGAGCCGCGAGGGCCGGGGTCGCCGCGAGCGTCGCGGCGAAGTCGGTGCGCTGAGGGCCGAGCACGGCGACTCCCACGATGTCCGCGGCGATCGGGGTGACGTAGATCTCGGCGCTCTTGCCCCAGTGCACCTCGACCAGGTCGGTCCACGGTGAAACGCGGAAGTGCTGCCGCAGACCGAAGCGGCGGCGGTCGGTGCCCAGTGCAGTGCGTGTCGGCGTTCGCTCAAGATCGACGAGGCGGCGCACGCTGGAGTGCAGGCCGTCGCAGCCCAGCAGCCAGCGGCCGCGGAGGCCGGCCACCGTGACGGAGTCGGCATCCTGCTCGATAGCTACGACCTTGCCCTCGATGCGGATGACGCCGAGCTCGTCCGCCCGGTGTGTCAGGGCGTCGTGCAACACCGTGCGTCGCACCCCGATGCCGGTGCCGGAGCCGAATCGGTGGGCCATGGATGCGCCCGTCGCGTTGAGGTAGCGGAAGCCGGCGATCGTGTGCCCCTCGGGGAATACGCCGAGCCTTGCGAGGGCGGCGACGGCTCCCGGCATGACCGCTTCACCGCACGCCTTGTCGATGGAGCCCGCGCGGGGCTCGATCACGGCGACGCTGAGGCCCTCGAGGCGCGCCTCGATTGCGACGGCCAGCCCGATGGGACCGCCGCCGACCACGATCACGTCGAAATCGACGTCGAGGCCCGAACTCATGCGGGCGTTGCCGCAACGGCGAACTTCAGCGCCTTCTCCTCGACCGGGATGCGGAAGCCGAACAGCAGGATCGCGTTCAAGACCGTGAAGGCCACCGCCGTGACCCAGTTCGTGTAGACCAGCGGCAGGGCAATGCCCTCGGCGATGACGATGACATAGTTCGGATGCGACAGCCACCGGTAGGGGCCCCGCACCACGAGCGGCAGGCCGGGGACCACGATGACGCGGGTGTTCCAGCGCGGACCGAGCGACGCGATGCACCACCAGCGGAGCGCCTGGCTGGCGAAGACCAAGGCCAGCATCGGCCAGCCGAGCGCCGGGATGAAGGGCGGGTTGACGATGAAGAGCTCGAGGAGGCAGGCCAGCAGCAGCCCGGTGTGCAGGGCGACCATCGGCGGGAAGTGTCGCTGGCCGAACTCGACTCCCCCGCGGGCGAAGGCCCAGGCCGCGTGGCGCTTGGAGACGATCAGCTCGACGATGCGCTCGCCCCCCGTGGCCAGAATCAGCAGCACATACAGCGCGACAGGAAGCGTCATGCGGCGATCTCCTCGTTCATTGCCCAGCGCAGCAGCACGAGTTCGGCGCACACCCCGGGGCCGAGCGCGAACAGCATCCCGTAGTGCCCGGGAAGGGCACGTGCGCCGGCGATCGTGTCGGCGAGGATGTGCAGAACGGATGCCGAGGACAGGTTCCCGACCCGGGCGAGCGATTCCCAACTCATCTGCAGTGCGTCGTCTGGCAGGTCGAGTGATTCGCTGAACGCCTCCAGCACTCGGGGTCCGCCCGGGTGAGCGACCCAGGTGTCGATTTCGGCGATGCCGAGCCCATTGTCCCCGAGGAACCCCCTCACGTCGGCGCCGAAGTTCTCCTCGATCACGTCGGCAACGCCGGCGGTCAGGATTATCCTGAAGCCCGTCTCGCCGGGGTTGAATCCCAGCACGTCGTTGGTATCGGCGTACAGCCTGCTTCGCGTATCGAGGATGTCAATGCCGAGTCCCGGCGTGCGGGCCGCCCGGGCCGCCCCGAGCACGATGACCGCCGCAGCCCCGTCGCCGAACAGCCCCGACGCCACGATGTTCGCCATCGAGTCGTCGTCTTTCTGCACTGTGAGCGAGCAGAGCTCAACAGAGATGAGCGCGGCCACATCGTTCGGATGGCCCTGCAGGTAGTCATGCACCCGGGCCAGGCCCGCCGCGCCCGCGACGCAGCCGAGCCCGAACATCGGCACCCGCTTCACATCGGTGCGCAGGCCGAGGCGGGGAACGAGGAGCGCGTCGATCGACGGGGCGGAGATGCCGGTCACCGAGGTGAAGACGATGAAGTCGACCTCCGCGGCCGCCACTCCGCTCGCTGCCAGGGCCTTCCGCATAGCCTCCTCGGCGAGATTCGTGCCGACCTCGATGAAGATGTCGTTGGTCTCGGTGAAGGTCTGGGGCAACTGATAGCCCGCGAGTTCCTGCACAAGGTGACGGGTGTCGACCCTGCTCGACGCGTGCATCCGGCGCATGACGGCCTGACGGCCATGGTCGCTCGTGACCATCGGGGTGATCATTGCGGTGATCTCCGACTGGGCGTATGAGTTCGGCGGCAAGGCGGTGGCGACGGCAACGATTCTGGACACTCTCGCACGCTAGCACGCCCCCGGTTTAGGGTCGTGACCTGCTTGTCGGGTTGCGCGCCAGACCCCCGGTAATCCGAATGACACCCACGGGGGATCCAGCCTCGACGAGGCATAATGACGAGCACCACGATGTAAGGATCAGCGATGACCGCGCTTTCGAACCGCCCCTGGACTGCCAGCTATGCGCCGGGCGTTCCCGCCGAGATCGAACTGCCCACGACGAGCCTGGTCGAGATGCTCGAGGCGACCGTCAGTGAGTTCCGATCCAGTGTCGCGCTGGAGTTCTTCGGTGCCACGACGACGTATGCCGAGCTGGGCATGCTTGTGAATCGAGCGGCTGAAGGCCTGAGGAGGCTGGGCGTGAAGCGCGGCGACCGGGTCGCGCTCATCCTGCCCAACTGCCCCCAGCATGTGATCGCGTTCTACGCGGTGCTGCGCCTCGGCGCCGTGGTCGTCGAGCACAATCCGCTATATACCGACCGGGAGATGCGCCACCAGTTCGAGGATCACGGAGCTACTGTCGCCATCGTCTGGGACAAGATCGGCGACCGCGTTCATGCCATGCCGCGGGACATCGCCTTCAAGTCGGTCATCGCCGTCGACCTGACCCAGGCCATGCCGTTCGCCAAGCGCCTGCTGCTGACCCTGCCCATCCCCAAGGCACGAAAGGCCCGCGCCGCCCTGACCGCCCACTCCAAGGCAAGCCTGCCGTGGGAGAAGCTCGTGAACCACCGGCCGATCTCGGCCAAGTACCCGCGGCCGGCCGTCACCGATCTCGCGGCCATCCAGTACACGACGGGCACCACGGGGGTACCCAAGGGAGCCATGCTCACCCACCTGAACCTGCACGCCAACGCGCTGCAGGGCCGGGCATGGGTGCCCGGAATGGTGCCGGGCAAGGAGGTCATCTACGCCGTGCTGCCGATGTTCCATGCCTACGGCCTGACGCTCTGCCTCACGTTTGCGATGAGCTGTGGGGCCCGCCTCGTGCTGCTCCCCCGCTTCGATGTCAATCTCGTACTGGATGCGGCCAAGAAGAACCCGCCCACCTTCCTGCCCGCCGTTCCGCCGATCTACCTCCGTCTCGCCGACGCCGCCGTCGAGCGAAAGGTCGACCTGTCCGGCATCCGCTTCGCGATCTCGGGGGCGATGAATCTTCCCCCCTCGACGGTCACGCTCTGGGAGGGCGTCACGGGCGGATACCTGGTCGAGGGCTACGGCCTGACCGAGACCTCGCCCGTCGCCCTCGGCAACCCGATCGGCCCGACGAGACGCCCGGGAACCGTCGGCGTGCCTTTCCCGAGCACGGAGATCCGGGTCATCGATCCCGAGGACACCAATGTCACGACGAAGCAGGGCGAGCGCGGCGAGTTGCTGATCCGCGGGCCGCAGGTCTTTGCGGGCTACTGGAAGAAGCCGGACGAGACAGCGGCCGTCATGCTTCCCGGCGGATGGTTCCGCACCG
>CANFBG010000219.1 GCA_947444785.1 Microbacteriaceae bacterium
GGACATGTTCTTGCTGCTCGGTACCAGCGGGAACCTTTCCCCGCTGTGGTCGCTCCAGTGGGAAGTCCTCTTCTCGCTCCTGCTCATCGTCTACGTCACCCTGCTTCAGAAAGTTCCCGCCGGTGTTGGATTCACGGTCTTCATCGCACTTGCCTTTGTGGGGGCATACATAGGCAATGTCATCATCATCTACATGCCGATGTTCGGCCTGGGCGTGTGCCTGGCCCTCTCCTGGGGCCGAATCCGCCGGGGCATGGCCCGGCTTCACCGTCCCGAAATGCGCGTGCGCAATGCAGTCGTCGGATTCGGGCTCTTGGGCCTGATCGTGATGCTGCAATATGCTTCCGTGCTGATGACCAGACTCGGTGTGGGCCCGGCACTCTCCAGCGGGCTTGAACTGTCGATCAGCCTTATCGCCCTGACACTTCTGCTTGTCGTGGCCTCCTTTCACGAGCCGACGCGGTGGTTCCTCGAGCGGCGATCGGTGCAATGGCTCGGGCTGGTCTCGTTCAGCCTGTACCTGACCCACGAACCGATCATTCTCCTGTTCACCTACCTCTCACAGGCGAATCTGCTGTGGGTGCTTGTGGGACTCGCGACCACCCTCCCGGTCGCCTTCGCCTTCTACCGGTTCGTGGAAAGGCCCGCTCACCTGATATCCCGGCGCTTTCGCTAGGCCGCGGCCTCGATAGTCTGGTCGGATGATCACCGAGACGCGCAAGGGCATCTCCGCGCTGGGCGCGCTGACGCTGTTCACCGCGCTGTCGGCCGAGGTCTGGCCCAGACTGCTGGGAGCTCCCGGCGCGATCATCCTGTGGGCCGCCCTCAGCGCCCTGATCGCCGTGGCAGTCACCCGCCTCGGGGGCTGGGCGAAACTGCACCCGGGGCTTCTGCCCAAGTCGTTGGCCCTCGTTCTCGTCTTGGCAGTGCTCTCGATCGCCTGGGCCCCCGAGCGAGCCCCCGCCGCAGGAGGTATTGCCGGGCTGCTCGCGGTGACGCTCGCCGGCATCTTCCTGGCCACGACTTTCAGCTGGCCGGCGCTCCTGGCACTGCTCGGTCGCTCGAGCCGACTGCTCATCGGGCTGGCGCTGATTTTCCAACTTGTCCGGGCGCTCTTTCTGCCACCGGGAATCCAGCCCGTGGCCTGCCTCGGCACTGTGGCCGCTCTCGGTCTGGTCGTCCTGATAGTGCAGTGCCTCTCCGGCACGGTCGGCCTCGGCCGAATGCTCTGCTGGGTCGCTGTCTTCGCGGGGGCGCTCATCGTCGCGGGCTCGTGGACCGCCGTTGCGGCCCTGGCTGCCACCGGCCTCGCCTGGGGCGCCCTTCGCCTTGCGCGGAGTCGGGCGGAGGGCCATCGAGGGTGGGTCGCGATCGCCTCGGCGGGTGTGGCCGTACTCGCGGGCACCACCCTCGCCATGACGTCGGGGCACTGGCCAGCACTGCCTGAAGGACTTGCATCGATGTCGGCGGCCGGCCTCGTCCTCGTACTAGCGGTCATCGTGTCAACCCTCTACCGGGCGTGGTGGCTGGGAGCAGACCGGCAACACGATTCCACCGGCATCCCCCTGCCGTTTGCGACGGCGTCACTCGTGCCACTCCTGCTCGCGGCCTTTGCACTCGTTTATCTCGCGGCGGACCTGTCGAGCGGTGCGACGGCGAACCTCGCCGCAAGCTGGCTGATTCTCACCACGGTCACGGTGAAGTCGAAGCAGGATGCCCACTCCGTGGCACTTGCCCTGGATGCGGTATCCGGTCGCTCCCGAGACAGGGAGCTTCCCGGCTTTCCTCGCTGACCTAGCGGCTGAGGATCGTGGAGCAGGGGAGCGTCGCGGCCCATTGCCGACCCGGGGCGACCGGAATCGCGTACCTCGTGGGCGCACCTGGTGCGAGGCACGCCTGGCGCGCCACCTCCAGTTCGACGAACCACGGAGCCGATGCACTTCTGGCCGTTCCCTCGCCCGGAAAGAACGGCGGGATCACGACGAGGAGCGTGACCGCGATGAGAAGCCACGAGATGACGCGCAATCCCCGCGAGTGCATGATCGACAGCGCGATGATCCCGGCCCCGCCCAGCAGAATTGACGGCAGAACGGAATACCTGAGGAAATAGAACATCAGCCAATCGGCCGATGCAAACCGGGAGTAATCGCGCGCCGATGCGACGTTCAGCCCGAATGAGGCGGCGAATGACACCAGGGACCCGGCCACGAGGGCAATCGTCATGACCCGTTGCTCCGGTGTGCCACGGACGAGGGCATAGGCCACCGCAGCCACTATGGGTAGGACGGCGAGCACCAGCACCGGGAAGCCGCCGACCAGCATGGCCTGTGCGGCCAGCTGGGACGATCCCGTCCACACGGCGAGGACGACCTGTGTCAGGTATGCCCACACCACGGAGACAACCGAGGGCAACGAGGTCGTGCCCGAGGCCCTCGGCGCCACGACCGTGGCGATGAGCTGGCCCAGCAGGCCGAGCAGCAGCCCGACACGCACGAACCACATTCTGCGGTCCCGGAACCGCCACGCCATCAACGGCAGGAAGATGATGACCTGGATCTCCGTCAGTGCGACGATGGCCGCGGTCACGCCGAGAAGCCAGGCGGTCAGCCTCGAGCCCGGCCGGGCCATCATCAGCCACGGGGCGAGCCACAGCAGGTACCAGTGCAGGTTTGCCGCGTTGCCCAACACCTCGATGGGTGCGGTCGGGATCAGAAGGGCGATGGATGCCATCAGGATTCGCGCGGGCAGCCAGGGGACGATTCGCTTCGAGCAGACGAAGACGAGGGAGCCGACCCCGGCTGCGACAAGGACACTCAGTGCCGTCATGCCATTGGCGTACTGACTGGCCGGCAGGACGGTCGCGACGGTGTCCGCGACGATGCGGGGAACGAGATGGAGGTAGCCCTGATACGGCAGCAACCAGGTTACGAAGGATCCCGACGCGGCACGTTGGGTCAGAAAGATCAACCCGTCCTCGGCCCACATCGTGTTGCGAACCAGCGGTGGGATCCTCAGCCACGAGAGCACGGCGAAGACGACAAAAAGCAGGAGAGGAAGTGCTGTCACAGAAAACAGCCGTCGGATCTTCGATTTTTCTTCCACCATTCATTATGGCGACCTTGGGGGATTTCCCATGAAGGCGAGCGGTACGGTGGTCCCATGACGTCGACGGCCGAAAACAGAAACCGTGGCCTGAACGGACTGCGGCATTTCATCCGGCGGTCGTGGGCGCCGATGGTCCTCGTCATAGGCTCGCTCGCGATGTCGCTGACCGTGACGAGCTTCCACACCCCGGCGATGTCACCCATCGACGAGTGGGTCTACATCGACTATCTCTACAAGCTTCCCGTGCAGGGGTTTGTCCGAGAGGGCGAGGTCATCGGCCCTGAAGCGCTGCAGCTCATGGCCTGTTCGGGCGAGAAGGCGTACGGCCCGATGGGTCCCCCGTGCGAGTCCAGCAAGGTGGGTTCGCAAATCGACCCCGCGCGCTTTCCCTACGCGGGCAAACAGTCCGCTTTCGCCTACACCCCCCTGTATTTCGTTCCGACCTTCGTTGCGGCCAAGGCAATCCAGCTGGCAACGGGGGCAGACTTCCTGACCGCGGCGCGCTTCACCGGCTCCCTCTGGCTCGCGGGAACGATGCTGCTTTTCTTCGCCCTGTTTCGCGCATTCAAGGTCAACCGGCTGGTCACGGTTGCAATCGGTCTGGCCTTCATCGGATCCCCCTTCGCCTGGTGGACCTATACCTACATCTCAACCGACATCCCCTCCGTGGGAATCTCGGCCCTGCTGCTTCTGGCCGCCAAACGATTCATCGATAACC
>CANFBG010000220.1 GCA_947444785.1 Microbacteriaceae bacterium
GGCTGTCGATCGTGGCCATTGCCTTCCTGCAGTTCTTCGCGGGGGTGGGGCTCTCTGTGTACAGCGTCGTTCAAGAGTCCGCCGAGCAGCGGCTGATACCGAGGGCCGCCCTGGCGCGGGTGAGCTCCATCGACCTCTTCGCGACCACAGTGGCAATGCCGATCGGCTTCGTGCTTTGCGGTGAACTGGCTGAGATCGCAGGGCCATCGGCGTCGATGTGGGTCATGGCGGCCATTGCATTTTGCGGGTGCACTCTGGGTCTCGTCGTCTGGAAGTCTGGCACGCCGGATAGTCGGTGAACCTTCAGGCTGCGTCCTGCCTATGTCCAGTCTCGCCGCGACCCCTGAAGGTATCGTTAGGCATATCGTTTTATATCGTTCACGGTTGACCTGAAGGAGACAATCATGGCCAGTTCATTCCCAGCAGGCGGGTTCGGCGGAGGCAATAACATGGAAGGCATGTGGCAGGTGATGGAGCAGTTCCGTTCGCGATTCGAGAAGCAGTTCGAGAAGCAGACGGGTACGCGCGCCGGCCGCGGCGAGGTTCGCACAGCGGTATTGGCCCTGCTCGCCGAGCAGCCGATGCACGGCTACCAGATCATTCGCGAGATCGAGGAGCGCAGCGGCGGCAGCTGGAAGCCCAGCGCCGGCTCGGTCTACCCGATGCTGCAGCTTCTCGCCGATGAGGGACTCATCAGTGCCGAGGAGTCGAACGGTCGCAAGGTCTACTCGCTGACCGAGGCAGGCCGGGAGACCATCGCCGACACCGATACCTCCACCGCGTGGGAGTCAACCGGTACCAAGGACAGCTACGCATTCGCCGCACTGCCCAAGGCGGGCGTCGAGCTCGCGCAGGCTGCGGCCCAGGTCGGCCGCACGGGAACCCCCGAGCAGGTCAAGCAGGCTGTCATCGTGCTCGACGAGGCTCGTCGCAAGCTCTACTCGATCCTCGCTCAGGACTGACGGGGTGGTGTCACCGGCTCCTCTGGACAGCACAGCTTTGATTGAGGGCGCGGGCAATACCCGCGCCCGGTACCGTCGCATCCTGCGCTTTGCCAGCTGGCATCTCGCCGTGACGTGGTGGTTCGAGCTGGTTCTGCCACAGATCGGGCTGGTGAAGATCGCGGAGCGCACTCGGTCTAGGCGGATGAGGCGATTTGCCAGGAGTTTTCACACCCTGGCGGCCGACCTCGGCGGCCTGATGATCAAGGTGGGCCAGTTCATGTCCTCGCGCCTTGACGTCCTTCCGCCCGAGATCACCAAGGAGCTCGAGGGGCTTCAAGACGAGGTCGCACCCATCTCGTTCGCCTCGATCCGCAGGGTCATCGAGATGGAGCTCGGGCTGACGCTTGAGCGCGCCTATGCCGAGGTCGACGAGACGCCGCTCGCTGCGGCGTCCCTCGGTCAGGCTCATCGCGCAAGGCTCTCACCGATCGATGCCGCCGACACCGGGCTCGATCACGTGATCATCAAGGTGCAGCGCCCCGGCATCGACGAGATCATCGACGTCGACCTTGCCGCACTCCGCAAGGTCGGCGGCTGGCTCAGCCGCGTGCGCCTCGTCTACAGCCGCGTCGACATGCCGGCACTGGTCGAGGAGTTCGCGGCGACGAGCCTCGAGGAGATCGACTACCTGCACGAGGGAGTGAGCTCGGAACGCTTCGCGGCGGCCTTTGCGGGCGACGACCGGGTCGGCGTGCCCACGGTCGTCTGGGAGCGCAGCACGAGACGCGTGCTCACACTTCAGGACGTATCGGCGATCAAGATCACCGACAAAGAGGCCCTGCTCGAGGCGGGCATCGACCCGGCCGAGGTTGCCGACGTCTTCGCGGCCGTCATGTTCGACCAGTACTTCACCATGGGCTTCTTCCACGCTGACCCGCACCCGGGAAACGTCTTCGTCACCCCGGTGCTCGATGGCTCCATCGAGCGTGGCTGGAAGCTGACTTTCATCGACTTCGGCATGATGGGCGAGGTTCCTGCCCGCACCCGGAGTGCACTGCGAAAGGTATTGATCGCCGCGGCGTCCCGCGACGGGCGTGGGTTGGTCGATGCGATGCGCGACGTGGGCGTGCTCCTGCCCTCCGCGGATGCGTCCCAGCTCGAGTCGGCGATGACGCAGCTCTTCGCGCGCTTCGGCGGCATGGGCTTTGCCGAGTTGCGTGAGGTGGATCCTCGGGAATTCCGGGATTTCGCCGTCAAGTTCGGCGACGTCGTTCGTGCCCTGCCGTTCCAGCTGCCCGAGAACTTCCTTCTGATCATCCGCGCGATGTCCCTCACCTCGGGCGTATGCAGCGCGCTGTATCCGCCGTTCAACCTCTGGGAGTCGGTCGAGCCCTACGCGGCGCAGCTCTTGAAAGATGAGAGCGGCAACCTCGTGCAGGATTTTGCCAAGCAGACGGCGGCGACGGTCAGCACGGCGCTTCGCCTGCCGAAACGAATTGACGGACTCATCACTCGCTTCGAGGACGGAACCGTGGCGGTCACGAGCCCCGGCCTCGAGAAGCGGGTCGCCCGGCTCGAGCGCACGGCTCGCCAGGTGATTTCGGCCATCATCTTCGGTGCACTCCTGATTGCGGGCGTACTCCTGAAGGCGGATGACGCGGTGCTGGGCACCATATTCATGTTCGCGTCGATCATCCCCCTCGGGATGGCCATGTTCGCCGGGCGCCGAGCCCCGTGAGGCCTCGCGTCTAGACCCGGTGGGCCGATCGGATTCCCCGTCGCCACACGGCGAAGGTGAGCGGAACTCCGGGCCGATAGGCGATGTGTGCGGCGGCGGGTGCGTTCAGCGCCTGGAAGTCTGCTCGGCCGCCAAGGGTGAGTGAGCCTGCGGCGTCCGGCCCGGAATCGACTCCGAGCGCCTGGGCGGCTCCCCGGGTCGCGGCCCAGATGGCCTCGTCGACCGACAGCCCCATCTGAAGTACGGCCGTGGCCACGACGTAGGGCATTGAGGTCGTGTACGAGGTACCGGGGTTGCAGTTCGTGGCAAGGGCGATGGATGCCCCGGCATCGAGCAGGCGGCGGGCAGGTGCCAGTGGCTCGCGCGTCGACAGGTCGCAGGCCGGCAGGAGAGTGGCCACCGTGTCGGAGGACGCCAGGGCGTCGACATCGGCGTCGGTGAGGTAGTTGCAGTGGTCGACGCTGGCGCAGCCGAGTTCGACGGCCAGGTTCACTCCCCCGCCGAAGCCGAGTTGGTTTCCGTGCAGGCGCAGCCCCAGACCGGCGGCACGACCCGCGAGCAGTACCTCGCGGCACTCCTCGACGTCGAACGCGCCCCGCTCGCAGAACGCGTCGACGAATTGGGCGTAGGGCGCCACGGCCGCCAGCATCTCCCCCGTCACGAGGTCGACGTAGTCGCGGCGATCCATGCCCTGCGGCACCACATGGGCGCCGAGAAAAGTCACGACGTCGGCGACCTCCGCCGCGGCCTGGGCGGAGCGAAGCTCGGTGGCGACATCGAGGCCGTAGCCCGTCTTGGTCTCCAGACAGGTCGTGCCCTGGGCCTCCGCCTCGGTCCGCAGCGTGCGGGCGTTCGCGACGAGATCGTGGGTGTCGGCGGCCCGTGTCGCGGCAACGGTCTGTCCGATGCCGGCGGCGACGTACTTCTGCCCTGCCATTCTCGCCTCGAACTCCGCCGCCCGGGAGCCCGCGAAGACGAGATGGGTATGGCTGTCGACCCAGCCCGGCAGGACAGCTCTGCCACCGAGGTCGGTACGACTGTCTGCCGCCGGGGCCCCGGATGCGTCGCCCAGCCACGAGATTCGGCCGTCTTCGATGACCAGGGCGGCA
>CANFBG010000221.1 GCA_947444785.1 Microbacteriaceae bacterium
ATCTCCAGGATGTAATCACTGAAGACCATGCCCAAGAGCAGTGATTCGAGCGTCGACGCCCTCAGCGTGGGGTTGTCGACGCCAATCGACGCCAGGAATGGTCCGAGTGAGTTCTTCGCAACGACGTCCCGAATGATGCTCGAGCCTTCGGGATGCGTTGTCGCCGCAACGATGAGGCCAGCTCCGGATGCCCCGGATGAACCCTCGATTTGGTGCCGGTCATTTATGAGCATGCCGGCAACGACTGTGCCCCATTCCGATCTCGGGATTGACGTCAAGGCCGCCAGAATATCGTCGGCGCGGCCCGGCATGGAAAAGGTGCTCGCAAACAGGTCGGCCTTCGTGCCGAAGTAGTGAACGACCAGCTTCGGATCGACGCCCGCGGCCTTTGCAATCAGTCTGATTGTCGTCTTGTCGTAGCCGAGGCTGTTGAACGACAGTGACGCGGCATCCGCAATCGCCTGCTTCCTGTCAACCGCGCCATTCAGCGTGCTGTTGGCCGGTCGTCCAGGGCGTTGTGTTGAACTCATCCCCCAATTATGTGGCTCGCGCCGTTTATCGAAGACCCGTGTCAGCGCCGCTGAGGCTATTTCAGAAACCGAGGCACGGGCGAGGGTTTGTGGGCCCAGGGATGCCGTCACGAGAGTTCTTCGCAATGCTGCCCTCGACACGGAGGTATTGGCGACGAACATCACGCTGCTGGGCATGGGGAGCGTGTCGTATTGGGTGAATAGCGGGGCTGACGCGCGAGGTCTCGTTCGCTTTAGCCGCAGGTCCAGCTCACGATGATTCCCACTGTGCTGATGGTGGTCAGGAGTCGACTCTGGGTTGAGACCGGGGACTGCCACGTGCCGAAGTTGGCGTAGACGACGACCCTGGAGGTTCCGGCGATGCTCAGGATCGTGCCGGGAATCGTGGTGGTTGTGCCCGTGACGGTTTTCTGGCCTGAACCCGCCGTGCCGCTCCACACGAGCGTGTAGTCGCTCGGCACCAGCCCGTTTCCCGTGGTCACCGGCTGGGTCCACGTGAAGCCGATGCTCGTGGCCAGGAGCCCGGCCGAGGAGTTGCAGGCCAGGGATGTCACCGGGTAGAGCTGGCCCGTCGTCATGGTGGCGGTGGTGTACTGCGGGGAGGTCCAGGCTGCCGATGTGGGACTCACGAGGTGCAGTCCGAGCGACAGGCCGAGCGACAGGCCGAGAACCGCGATGCCCGCAATTCCTAGAAGAAGCCTGAGCCGCCTCATGGCTTCTGTCCGCCGGCGAATGAGGGCAGCGAGACCGATTCCGCCGATTATGGGAAGTGCGGTGCCGACGGACAGGCCTCGCCGGGATCTCCCGCTCACGTGACTCGCGCCGCCCCATGCCGGGGCGAGCGCGACTCGGACTTTCGGGGCCAGAACGCCCACGTGACCAGGGTGGCGGCGGCGACGGTTATGACGCTCATCACCGGGCCCTGGGACAGGGCACTGATGACGCCGGCAAGCCCGGGCAGCGACAGCAGCACGATGCGCACGTGTGTCACCAGATAGGGCTCGGGGTCGTTCACGGTGTTCGCATCGCCCCGGAGGGTGATGCTCGCAGCGCCATCGTCGCCCGGGGTGATGGCGACGACGCGGTGGGTGATCGGCAGGAGCCCGGAGCGGTCGACGGTGACGATGTCCCCGACCTGTACCCCTGCCGCGGGGATCTCTCTCACCAGGGCGAGCGAGCCGGCCGGAATCGTCGGGCTCATCGAGCCGGTCTTGAACATGATCAGGGACACGCTGAAGAAGACCGCGGCGATGACAGCCGCAATGCAGATGACGCCTCCGAGGGCGGCGAGGTTCAGCAGGGTGCCGCCCAGCAGCCTGCCGATGCGTTGTGCTGTTCGAGTCATCTAAATCCTCCGTTGGGGAGTTGGGTCAGTGTGAGGTGGAGACGAATTGCCAGGTCGCGGTTGCCGTCTTGCCCTGCAGTGAACCGGGGGCGCTCGCGGGCAGGGTTATCTCGAAGCAGAACCCGGTCGGGTTGCCTGCGGCCGAGACGGTAGCGGCCGCGAGGCTATTCGAGACCCCCGATTCCTGAGGCGCAGTGAGCCCCCGGAGGGTGGCCGCTGCGCCGACGACGAAGCTGGGAGTGCCGGTGAATGCGGTGGCGTCGCACGCGGAGGTCGTGCGCACGACGCGATAGCGAAGGGCGGCGCCGAGCGTGGCGGCATCCGTTCCACCCAGTGACGCCCCATTCAGTGCGACCGTGCCCGCGACAGACGCGGCCGTGGTGCGGATCAGAACGGGGAAGTACGCGGAGGTCGCCGGAGTAAAGCCCGCGCCGGTGAACGTGACGCTTGTCCCCGGCGGGGTCGGGCTGTTGACGTAGGCGGCCCCCCGCACGCTCGCCTCGGTGGCGAAGGATGATGCTGTGAACCTTTTTGAGGCATACTCGGCATCGCTCCAACTCGCGAGGGTGAGAGTCGATGTGACGCCGAGTACGAGACCGCCGGCGAGGGCCGCCCTGAGCCGGACGGCGGATCGTCGCCGCCGACCAGGGGTGACCTCATGCATCAGATCACTGCGATGCTGCGGCGAATTGCCAGGTCGCCGTTCCGGTCTGGGCCTGGGTCAGGCCTGCCCCGGCGAGCACCTTGAAGCAGAGGAACACCGGGGTGCCGGCTGTTGACGGCGGGGTTCCCTTGGTCAGATCGAACGTGATCGTGCCGGGGACAACGCCAATTCCGGTGAGGGCCGGAACGAGCTCCGTCCCGGTGGTGCCGACGGCGCAGCCGAAAGTCGACGGCTGGATCAACGTGTAGGTCAGGTCGCTGACCGTGCCAGATGTTGCCGCGTTCGAGATCGTCACCACGGCGTTGTTCGTTGTCGGGCCGTCGAGTTCGACGGCGAAGGGGGCGTAGACGGAGTCCCCGGGCGACAGCGTCGTCGGGTTGACGGTGAAGCTCAGGCTGGCCGGTGAGCCGAGCACGGCATTGCTGGTGAAGGCGGATCCGTCGGTGCTGCCGAGCATGTTGAAGCTACCCGCGGTGAATGTTCCCTTGGCGAACTCCGAGTCGTTCCAGGTGGCGAGCGTGATTGCTGCTCCGACGCCCAAGACCAGACCTCCGGCGAGTACTGCGCGAATTCGCCTGCGACGCAGTCTCTTCTTTTCTGACGGGTTGATGAGACTTCTGGCAGATTCTTGCACGGTGTTCCCCACTGTTGTCGTCTGAACGAAGTCAGAACTGAACAGAAATCATTATCGGCTTTCCGTGGCCCGCAAACAAGGGGCCTTGGTCCCGAATGGGGGTACAAAATGAAAGGAATTCAGTACTGCGACTCTGTCAAAAAGTCCATCGATGGACCCGATTCTCTGGACCTGAGGAAAGAAGTTGATGAGAGCGTTGCGTGGCTTTGGGAAAGTTAGCGCGGCCGGAGTCGTCGCAATCGCACTGGCCGTCGGTGGTGCGGGAACCGGGGCCATCGCAGCCGCTCCGACGTGGTCGACTCCCGTTGCCCTCGGCACAATCGTGGCGGGCGCGATTCCGAACATCGCCACGGATGCCGCGACCGGACTCGCCACGGCGGCTTGGGCGCACCCCGCCGACCCCGACATCGCCGTGAATCCTGTGACGGGGCTGGTGATGGTGGTGTGGACCCAAAGGGATGATGATGGACACGCAATCGTCACGGTGCGCGAGTCCCAGCGCGGCGGAGTCTTCTCACCCCCGGTGAACGTGTCCCTCGGCGGCCACGATGCGTTGAATCCCAGGATTGCGCTGGATTCCGTCACCGGCCTGGTTACCGTCGTGTGGACC
>CANFBG010000222.1 GCA_947444785.1 Microbacteriaceae bacterium
GGGCCTGAGCGTCACCGTTGCCAGCGCGGGGGTAGTGGTGGTGATCCTCGGCGCCATCGTGATCTTCATCCTCAGTGAGGTGCCGCTCCAGGCCTTGCTTGCGCCCGCTGAGGACCCAGCGATTCTCGACATCAACGCGTTCAAGCTGCTGCGGGCCGCGGCCTTGCTGGGCCTGGGGCTGGTCATGATGGCGGGTCTGCTCAGCTGGTTCGTCACCCGCAGGGCTGTACAGCCGCTCGGTGACGCGCTTCGCATGCAGCGCTCGTTCGTCGCGGATGCCAGCCACGAGTTGCGCACGCCGCTCACGATCCTCGACGCCCGGCTCCAGATCCTGCAACGCGGGCTGCCCGCCGGCGACCCGTCTACCGAGCTCGTCGCCGAGTTGCGGCAGGATGCCGGAACCTTGATCCGGGTCGTGAACGACCTGCTCGAGTCTCACGAGGCCGCCGAGGGGCGGGATGTCTTGAGCGGAGACGGCGCCGAGCTGGGACCGGCCATCTCTCTGGCCGTCGCATCCATGGAACTGATCGCGAACCAGAACGATGTCACGATCGAGCTCACGCAGCCGACCGGAATCTCCACGCGACTGTCATCGATGAACGTGCAACGCTGTCTTGTCGTGCTCTTGGACAACGCCCTGCGGTTCTCCCCCGGCGGAACAACGGTCAGTGTTCTCGTAACGAGGCAGAAGAAGTCCGTCACCGTGACCGTGCGGGATCACGGCTCGGGAATCAGCGGAATCGAGCCGAGCCGGGTCTTTGATCGCTTCGCCCACTCGGGCAGCGCGGCCGGTGGGGGCAGCAGCGGCAAGGGCTTCGGCATCGGGCTCTCGCTCGCGAGGGAGATCGTCGTGTCGAAGGGCGGGTCGATGCGCGTTGTCAGCAGTTCGGCGGCGGGTACGGCGATCGCATTCACCGTTCCCATGACCAATCGTGCAGCAGAATCCAGTCCGCCTTTCACAGGAACGTAAGCGTTTCCGTCCGCTAGCCTCACTACTTGACACGCGTCTCCACCGTTCGCAGGCGCAGAAAGAAGCCCGAGCAGATGGTTCGCGCCAGCATCCCCAGTCCCCCGATCAGTTCGTTCGCCATCGGGCCGCTGACGGTTCATTTCTATGCCCTGTGCATCCTCGTCGGCATCGTCATTGCGGTCTGGCTGACCCAGCGCAGGCTCGCCGCCCAGGGTGCCGAGAAGGGCATCGTCGTTGACATCGCCCTCTGGGCTGTGCCGTTCGGGATCGTCGGCGGACGTTTTTATCACGTGGTCACGCATCCGAACGATTACTTCTTCCCCGGCGCCAACCTCCTGAAGACCCTGTACGTGTGGGAGGGCGGGCTCGCGATCTTCGGCGGCATGATCTTCGGTGCCCTGGGTGCCTACATCGCCTGCCGCCGCCGGGGGCTCCGATTCTTGGCCTTCGCTGATGCGCTCGCTCCGGGCCTACTGTTCGCGCAGGCATTCGGCCGCTTCGGCAACTACTTCAATCACGAGCTCTACGGCGGCCCCACCACGCTGCCCTGGGGGTTGGAGATCGAAGCGACCAACGCGGCATTCCCCGCCGGGCTGCCCGCCGGCACCCTGTTCCACCCGCTGTTCCTGTACGAGATGATCTGGAACATCGCCGGCGCGTTCCTGATCATCTACCTCGGACGACGCTTCCGACTGCACTCAGGCGAATCCATCGCGCTCTACTTCATCTGGTACGGATCGGGCCGTGCATTTTTGGAATGGCTGCGCTTGGACCCCACCGAATTCACGTTCCTTGGGCTGAAGGCTAACGTCATCACCGCGCTGCTGCTTGCGATCGGCGGAATCATCCTTCTGGTCGTTCAATTGCGTCGGAAACTGCCCTACCCGGAGAGCGCCTACCTGCCGGGCCGAGAGCCTGCCTCGGCCGAATCATCAAGCCCCCCCGAAGAACCGAGCATTCCGAACGGGCCGGCTCAGTGATGCCTCTGCGTTAGCTGAGACATCCTGACGCTCAGCTTCACGAAATGGGCGACTTGAATCGCCAGATTCCGGTAACGCGGAGAAGGCGGATGTCGGGAAGCCAGTCCACGACATCCGCCCAGTACTGCTATTTCTCCGCGGTGCCGCCGTCGTTGTTCACGTCGACTCCCTCGGGGTCCGCGTGACCGCCATCGTTTCCGTCAGAGGCCTCCGGTGCCTCGACGCCCGTTGACGTTTCTGCTGCGTCAGGCGTCTCGATCGCGCCCGGGGCGTCGGTCGACGTCACCGAGGAGACCGGCGATGAAGTCGGAGTGGGCGTCGCAGCC
Source organism: Microbacteriaceae bacterium (assembly GCA_947444785.1). Lineage (GTDB taxonomy): Bacteria > Actinomycetota > Actinomycetes > Actinomycetales > Microbacteriaceae > Agreia. The sequence goes on from CANFBG010000222.1 coordinate 2,277, forward strand.
ATCGCCGCGGTCGTTCCGAGTGCACCAAGTCCCAGCGCGCCGATGACGGCAAGGGTGACTCTGGCCTTCTTGCTGAATGCATTCATGAAGAGTGTGCTCCTTTGGATAGTGAGGAATTGAACACTTCGAACACTGCCAGTCGAAGGTAAGAGCCCAATAAGTCGACCTGAGTAAATGCCGCTTCTTCGTGAAATCATCGGTCCCGGTGCCGCGCCGGGTGGGAAAGTGGGCGAACGGACACAGCATCTGCTCCGCAGTCAGCTCGTCGAGGGGCCGCACCGCGTCCCCTCTGTCCGCCGAGAACGGAGCTCTGGATGCGAGTCCTAGTCATTGAGGATGACGGCGTCATTGCCGACGCGCTGGCCAGAGGGCTGGGCGCCGACGGGTTCGTCGTCGACGTTGCCGCGGACGGCGAGACAGGGTTGTGGATGGCGTTGGAGGGCGAAGTCGACGTCATCGTTCTAGACGTGATGTTGCCCAAACTCTCGGGCTTCGAGGTGTGCCGCCGCCTGCGGCAATCTGGGTCGACGGCGCCGATTCTGATGCTCACAGCCAAAGACGGCGAACACGATGAAGCGAATGCGCTTGACCTGGGCGCCGATGACTACCTCACCAAACCGTTCTCGTTCGTCGTTCTCCGGGCTCGATTGCGTGCGCTGCTTCGGCGGGCCCCGGTGGAAAGGCCGGCCGTGCTCTCGGTCGGCACGTTGATTCTGGACCCGGCAACATTTCACTGCAGTCGCGGCGACACACGGGACTGCTGAAGCTTTGGTTGATTCTTGGACTGCATCGCTTGACGGTGCGGGAGGATAGGAATCATGCCAAAGAAGTACACCGATGAATTCAAACGGGACGTCGTTGCTTTGGTCCGGCAAGGCGATTCGACGCAGCGTCAGATCGCGAAGGATTTCGGCGTATCGAAGTCCGCACTCGGAGCCTGGCTGCATAACGCGGAACTCCTCGAACGAGGACTGTCATCGCCCTCGGCTGAGGGCGGAAGCAAGGACGACAAAGCGGCGCTCCGTGAGGCGCTGAAACGGATCCGGCTACTCGAGCAGGAGGCCGAAGTCATGCGGCGGGCGGTCGCGTATCTGTCGCAGGCGACACTCCCAAAATGATGTACCCGCTGGTCCGTGACCTTGCCGCGAAAGACGCCCCTGTCAGGGTGCCGATCACGGTGGCCTGCCGGGTGCTGGGATTCAGCCCGCAAGCGTTCCACAAATGGGTGAAGAAACCCGTCTCTGACCGGGACTGGGCCGAAGCTCACCTCATCAACGCGGCGTTCGACGCCCACCGTGACGACCCGACATTCGGGTACCGGTTCATCGCCGATGAGCTCGCCGACCAGGGCTTCACGGCCAGCGAGCGGCGAGTGTGGCGGATCTGCTCGCAGGAGGGCCTGTGGAGCGTGTTTGCGAAGAAGAAGGGCCGGTACAAGAAACCGGGCCCGCCCGTTCAC
>CANFBG010000223.1 GCA_947444785.1 Microbacteriaceae bacterium
GATGATCCCGACCTTCAGCGCGGGCACCCGCAGGGCCACCCGGGCCAGCGCCCTCAGGCCGAGGTCGACGCCCTTCTCCTCCGACAGGCGGCCGATGATGATCACGTCGAGGGCGTCGCCGTCATCGGGCGGGGCGGCCGGGGCGGCGTCGGCCGGGCCGATTATGTCGAGCGGGTCGGGCACCCCGTTCGCGACGACCACGACGGGAGCCGATCGGCCACTGCCCGCGATCGCAGACTGCGCGGCGAAGCGGGACACCGCCAGCACAGTGTCGGCCTCCCTGATGTGCCGCAGATACGACTGCGGATCATGGGGCGCTATGCCGCCGTGAACATGAAGCAGAACGGGGATTCCGAGACTTCTGGAGATCTCCTGCGCAGGCGCAGCGAGCTCGCTCACCGAGTGGATGTGCACCACTGACGGCTTCTCGGTCGCGATCACCTGACGAACCCAGGCGAAGGTGCGGGCCAGCGCCCGCGCCTTCTGAAGGGGCGTGCGCGTCGCATCCTTCACGACGGCGTAGACGTTGTCCCAGGTGGGCGAGTAGACCGTCACGCCCCCGACCTGCGAGACCTCCGGTCGCTCGTTTGCCCGGAGCGGCGCCAGCACCGCCACGTGCATGCCGAACGTGTTCTGCTGCACGAAGGCCAGGTCGCCGACCAGGGTCTCGATGCCGCCGATGGCCGGCCAGTAGCCGGTGACGACATGCAGCACGCGCGTGGCTGTCCGCATCCTCACCGGCCCGAATCGAGGGCGTCGCCGTAAGCCGTCATGATCGTGGCCACGAATCCCTGGTGGGAGAACTCCCTGAGCGCCCGCTCCCGTGCGGCGGAGCCCAGCGCGTTTCGCAGCTCAACTGACGCCAGCAGGCGTTTCGTGGCCTCGGCCAGCGCGATCACATCCTCGGGGTCGACCAACACGCCCGTCACCCCGTCGTCGATGCTCTCCGGCAGGCCGCCGACGTTGGTCGCGATCACCGGCACGCCGAGCAGGGCGGCCTCGACGGCGACAAGCGGGAATCCCTCAAGGCCCCGGGAGGGCACCAGCAGCAGATCTGCCGCCCGCATCTGTTCGAGGCAGACCTCGCGGGGCTGGGGGCCGAAGAAGACGACGTTCTCGGTCATGCCCAGCTCGGCACTCAGCCGCTGGAGGTCATCGAGTCCGTCGCCGCCGCCGACGACATTGACCAGTAGGTCGGGGTGGTCCTCCGCGACGATCTTCATCGCTCTCAGCGCGACATCGACCCCCTTCTGCGGCGTCGTTCGCCCGACGATCGCCACCGTGGGCCGGGGCGACCTGCTCCACACCTCGCTGAGAACAACGTCGGGCACCCCGTTGTGCACGACCCGGATCGGGGCGGTTCTGCCGCTGGCCTCTCGGGCAACTCCTGCGGCGGACTCCGACACCGAGAGCACGATTTCCGTCTCGTGGATCAGGCTCTGAAAGGCCGGATAGAGCAGGGGATCGACCCAGCCGTGAAGGTGGAAAACGACGGGGATGCCCAGGTTGCGTGCGACCTGTTTCACCGGCAGCGAGACCTCGCTGAACGAGTGGATGTGGATCAGATCCGGGCGCTCCAGCTCGATGATCCGCCGGATGAGCGAGTGGAAGCGAGCGAGATCCTTCGCCCTCTGCACCGGGGTCGTTGTTGCCGGGTCGGTGCCGACGACGAATGACAGGTCGACGGAATACACGGTCGTTCCGTCTACCTCGCTGACTTCGCTGCGCTCATTGCGTTTCATCGGCACCATGACGGCGACGTGGGCGCCATAGTCTTCCCGCTGCGCCTTGGCCAGGTCGGCCACGAGCCCCTCAATGCCGCCGATCACCGGCCAGTACCCCGGCGGGACATGAAGAATGCGCATCTGTGAACAGCCCATCCGCCGGGTTGCAGGCGGCCCGGCCTCGAGAACCAACGTCACTCGAACGCGAGTTGACACCCCGACAGTACTGCACGGGTGCTCGACTTAAAGGGGCGCCACGGCAAAAAGAAAGCCGCCTCGAGGGCGGCTTTCTTTGGCGGTGGCAAGTGAGGGATTCGAACCCCCGAAGTCTAAGACGGCTGATTTACAGTCAGATCCCTTTGGCCGCTTGGGTAACTTGCCAGGCACACCCGACCGCGTTTTTACAACACAACCGAAGGCGCGAGTACACATTACCTGCCGGTGGGGCATCCGACGAAATCAGGGGCTGTCGGGCGGCCGTTCAGCGCGTGCTCGGCTTACTTTGCGAGGCCCGCGGCCCTTGCCGCGTCGGCGTATCGGATGGCGGCCGCCGACACGGATGCCGCGTAGGGCCGGGCATCGTTGTACGCCGCGATGGCCCTGCGCCAGCCGTCGGGGTCGGCGAGGTCTTTCCCGGCGTGACAGAGGTAGTTGGCCGTCGCGAGCACCGCATCGTCGATGTTCTGCGGATCGATCACGCCGTTGGCCGAGCCGTCAATGCCCCAGTTGCGCCAGCTGTCGGGGATGAACTGCATCGGCCCCACGGCGCGGTCGATCGTGGCGTCGCCGTCGATTACACCCTTGTCGCTGTCGGGGATGTTGTTCACGGCCTGCCCGTTGAGCGGGATGCCGAACACCGGCGGGGTCTCGTCGCCCGCGGCGTTCAGGGTGCTGCCGTTGATGTTGCCGTGGTGCGACTCGACCTCGCCGACGCCGGCCAGCGTGTTCCAGCCGATGTGGCACCGGTCGTTCTGGTTCTCCACGAATATCGTCGCGCCGGCATATGCCAGGACGGCCCGCTCCGGGATGCCCGTGGCCGCGGCGACCTTGGCCGCCCAGCCGGCATCGACCAGGCCGAGAATGCCCGGGTCTGTCGGCGGCACGGCCTCCGGGGCGCGCTCAGCCCGAAGCACGGGCGGGGCGGCAACCGGGGTCGGGGTGGCCGAGGGGTTCGTCGAGGGCTCTCCGGCGCATCCGCTGGCAAGAAGCACGACGCCGACGACGGCAGGCAGGAGAACCCGCAGGCTGATTCGGCGGGACGGATTGGCGTTCGGCATTCCTCTATCCCAGCACAGGTTTCCGGGGCGTAGCTGATGAGGGCGGCAAAGCCACGATAAAGTCGACCCATGGCAGATTCATCGTTTGACGTGGTCAGCAAGGTCGACAAGATGGAGGCGGACAACGCCCTCGCTCAGGCGCACAAGGAGGTTGAGCAGCGCTACGACTTCAAGAATGTTGGCGCCTCGATCGCCTGGAGTGGCGACAAGGTCATGATGAAGGCGAACTCCGAGGAGCGCGTCAAGGCGATCCTCGAGGTCTTCGAGGCCAAGCTCATCAAGCGCGGCATCTCCCCGCGCAGCCTCGACACCGGCGCGCCCTACGCGTCCGGCAAGGAGTTCCGCATCGAGGCGACCCTGAAGAACGGCATCGAGCAGGATGACGCCAAGAAGCTCACGAAGCTCATCCGCGACGAGGGCCCCAAGGGCGTCAAGGCGCAGATCCAGGGCGACGAGCTGCGCGTGAGCTCCAAGAGCCGCGACGACCTGCAGGCCGTGATGGCGCTGCTGAAGGGCTCCGACCTGGTCGCCCTGCAGTTCATCAACTATCGCTAGGCAGACCGTCTCGGCCCGGCGACCCGGTGAGCGACTGACATATTTCGAAAAACCCCGTTTTGATGGCCATCTGACCACGTTCTGACGAAAATGTCAGTCGCTCACCCGAAGCCAGGGCCGAGCCCGGCACAGACGTGAGGTCGGGGCCGACGTGTCAGACTTTAGGGATGGCCGAC
>CANFBG010000224.1 GCA_947444785.1 Microbacteriaceae bacterium
ACGCGGTGTAGCCGGTGAGGCAGATGGTCGACTGGATGGTGGACTGCGTGACCGCGGTGTCGGTGGCGCCGGGGGTGCAGGCGGGATCCGGCAGCACGGACCCGGCCGCGGCATTCAGAACCACGACCTTGCACTTGTGGGGCGTCAGTGTGATGTCGATGATCAGGGTCCTGGGCGTGTGAGCCTGCACCAGCCGATGCGCCGGCGCGGGTGCCTGCGCGCCCTGGGCCGCGCCGACCGACGTCGTGACCGTCAGTGCTGTGAAGACGGCCAGAGCCAGAATGATCGTGCGGGAGGTTCTTTGCGAGGGGGTCATTTGACTCGAGCATAGCGCGGTGTACTGACACCTGGGGAGATTTGAATCCCTGATGATCCGCGCAATGGTACAGGCCGAACCTGCAGCCCTGTTTAGCTCTTTCTGCCCTGGACGATTCGCTGGCTCTGGATGCCCAATCCCTCGATTCCGCATTCGACCACGTCCCCGGCCACGAGGTACGGGAAGCGCCCGGAGAGGGCCACGCCCTCGGGGGTGCCGGTGTTGATCAGGTCGCCCGGTTCCAACACCATGAACTGGCTCAGCTCGTAGACCAACTGCGAGACGTTGAAGATCAGGTCGCTGGTGCTGGAATTCTGCCGCTGCTCGCCATTGACGAACGACCCGAGGCGCAGTCCTGACCCGTCACCGACGATCTTCGTCGGCACCAGCCACGGCCCGAGCGGGTTGAAGGTCTCGGCGCTCTTGCCCTTGCTCCACTGGCCGCCGGAGATCTCCAGCTGGTATTCGCGCTCCGAGACGTCGTTCGACACGGTGAAGCCGGCGACGTTCTCGAGCGCCTCGGCGGGGGAGGCCAGGTAGCGGGCCCGCTTGCCGATGACGACCGCAAGCTCGACCTCCCAATCGGTCTTCGTCGAGCCGGGCGGCAGGGCGACCTCGTCGAACGGGCCGACGACCGTGTTGGGGTGCTTGAAGAATACGACGGGGTGCTTGGGTGGCTCGGCACCGGACTCGCGGGCATGGGCTGCGTAGTTCATTCCGATGCAGATCACGGCCATCGGCCGCGCGATCGGAGCGCCGAGCCTTGCGCCCGTGCCGTCCGCCGGGTCGAAAATCCGGGGCAGTGCTCCCGCGGCCAGGGCGGTCGCGACCTCGTCTATGCCGCCGCGGGAGAGGAAGGCCCCGTCGATATCCGCGGTGAGGGAAGAGATGTCGTAGAGAAGATTGTCATCGGCGATCACGGCGGGCTTCTCGGCGCCCTGCGGGCCCAATCGAACGAGTCTCACTGGCCGTACCCGTGCGTAGTCATGCCGCTAAAACTATCAAGAGTCGAGTGCGGCAGGTTTCGGTGCGAAGATCAGCCGTGCCTCACGGACCGCGTAGTAGGCGATCACAAACCCGATGATCGGGTCCATGAACCACCAGTGCATCAGCAGCGCGAAGCTGAGCCCGATGAGCACGGCAGACGCCAGCAACCCGTCGATGAGGGTGACGCGGCTCTCTGCCACCAGAACGGCATTGTCGAGGGCCCTGCCCGTGTTGCGCTTCGCGGCGGCCAACTGGAACATCACCAGGGCGGTGACCGCGGTCCAGGCGATTCCGCCGGGGCTCGGTTGGGGATGATGGGGCGCGATCAGGGCGACGGTCGATGTGACCACGAGAAGTGCGGCCAGGGCGATGAAGGCCTTGCCGATCAGGCGCAGCGCGCGCTCGGCCCGCTCCTCGCCCGTTCCGGAGAGCTCCCAGAGCACGACGGTCGATGCGGCGATTTCGATCAGGCTGTCGAGCCCGAAACCAAGCAGGGCAACCGATGCCGAGGCGTAGGCGAAGACCACCAGAACGATGACGCCCACGACGTTCCAACCGAGGGTTGCGACCTCGAGGAGCTTGCCCCGTCGGAGCAGGGCGGATTGTTCCTCAACACTGAGTTGCAAATGCATGACGCGATTCTTGCATGAACAGGCACCCCTGGGGCGACGATGGTCCCGAAACCGGTCATCACCCCCGGATGCCCGATCGGTTTTGCGGTCGTACGCTGAGCTAATGAGAACCGCTCGATCTATATCCCGTGCCGCCGACAAAAAGGCATCGGAGGATCGCCCCCGCCTGTCCCGGGACGCCTATGTCCTGGGTGTCATCGCCTTCTTCGTCATGGTGGGCTTCGGCGTGGTCGTCCCGGTGCTCCCGGTCTATGCCAAGAGCTTCGGCGTCGACAACTTCGCCGTGGGCGCGATCATCTCCGCCTTCGCCCTGATGCGCTTCGTCTCCAGCCCGTTCGTGGGCAAGCTCATCGACCTCGCCGGCGAGCGAACCGTTCTCTCCGTCGGCATCGGCATCGTCGCACTCTCGAGCGCGCTCGCCGGCCTCGCCCAGAACTATCCCCAGCTGCTGATTCTGCGCGGCGTCGGCGGCATCGGCTCCGCCATGTTCACCGTGGCCGCCATGACCCTGCTGCTCGGCTCGGCCGCCCCATCGATCAGGGCCCGCTCGATCGGCTTCTATCAGGGCGGATTCCTGATCGGCGGCATGGCAGGACCGGCGCTCGGCGGGTTGCTTGCCGGAATCTCCCTGACGGCTCCCTTCTTCTTCTATGCGGGCACGCTCGCCGTCGCCGGCATCATCGGGCTTCTCCTCCTGAAGCCTGCTGTTCGCGAGGGCTCCGGCGTGACCGCGGTCGTGGCGCCCCTCATTCCGTTCCGAACAGTATTGAAGGACTCGCGCTATCGGGCGGCGCTCCTGGCGAACTTCTCCCAGGGCTGGACCTCCTTCGGCGTGCGCGGCGCCCTCGTGCCCATCCTCGTGCTCGAGGTGCTGAGGGGCCCGTCGTCCTGGACGGGCATCGCGTTCGCGGTCGCCGCCGTCGCCCAGGCCATCGCGCTGGCCCCCGCGTCCAAGTTCGTCGACACCGTCGGGCGCCGGCCCGCGATCATCGGTGCGTATGCGCTCGCGGCGGCGACAATCATGGCGGTGCCCTTCGCGCCCAACATCTGGGTGCTGACCATCCTGCTCAGCCTCTACGGGGTCGCGGCGGCCTTCATGGGAACCGCACCGGCGGCATCCGTCGGAGACGCCGCGGGTCGAAGCGGAGGCCGCCCCGTCGCCGTCTTCTCGATGGTCTCCGACCTCGGCGCGATCCTCGGGCCGCTGGCGGCAGGCTTCCTCGCCGACACCGTCTCCTACGAGCTCGCCTTCGCGGTCGGCGCCGCGCTCCTTCTGGCAACCAGTGCGTACGCCTTCCGGATGCCCCGGGGCATCCCCGCGCCGGCGGCTGAGTCAGCGTCGGCGGCTGCGTCGGCTCCCGCAGCGGCCGCCGACGCGGAGAAGCCGTAGGCTGAAACGATGCAAACCCCCGCAGAGCCGAACGCGGCCGGCACCTTCCCGCCCGATGACGACCGGCGCGTTCTGGACTGTCCGACCTGCAACAGGCGCATGGAGCTGATCCAGCTCGAGCGCTTCGTCGGCTGGTGGTGCCCCACGTGCGACCCGCGTCCCTCGACGGGAACGTGGCCCCCAGCCGGCAGCCTGCCCGCCGAAGACGTCGACGCCAAGTGACCGTCAGCGCATCCCGCATCGCGACCGTCGTTCGCGGCATCGGCTATATGGTCTTCGGTGCCCTCGTCGTCTCGGCCAGCGGACACACGCTCGCTCTCGGTGAGTTCCTGTGGGCGGGCCTTCTGGGCCTCGCCGTCGGCATCGCCGCCATCCTGTTCGGCGGTCGCAC
>CANFBG010000225.1 GCA_947444785.1 Microbacteriaceae bacterium
CTTCACATCAGTGCACCCATCGATCATCGCCGCGATCGCAGACGCCGTCTCGCCGGGGTACGGCGCGGGCTTAGCTGTCGCGGTGGGAGTACTCGCAACTGGTGTGGAGGCGCAACCGGTCAGGGCGAACGCGACAATTCCGAAAACGATCAAGTGTTTCATGAGGCCCCTTTGGTATGCCGCCGAGCCTACCGGGATCTAGGGACAGTGTGTCCTAACACCTAACTGTCGATGCCCTCCTGAGCAGCTAGAGCATCCAACGCGCGGTGCAGGCCATCTGGCCGTATCAAGACTTCCCGTGGACTAGAGCCCTCGCTGGGGCCGACTACGCCCAACGATTCCAGCCTCGCCATAAACGCCCCTGCGTCGGCGAAACTGATCTTGAGCTTTCGCTGGAGCATAGACGTCGACCCCAGCTGAGTCTCAACGACCATCCGAAGGGCAGCCACCAGCACTTCGCTCTCAGTGGCCGGAGCGGCCGGAGCGGCCGCGAACGCAATTGTCGAGACGGGCGCCGCCTTGGGGGCTCCGGAAACGCGGCCCGCTTTGCGGCGCCGTGCTACGTGGATGATCCGCCAGATCAGAAGGCCGGCAATCGGAACTGTGATGAACCAATAAGTCATGAGCGTGTTGGCCACGACCGCGATGAGCAGGACCAGGAGGATGTAGCCGATCAATGTCTGTTTGTCGCGAGTAGTCAGAAGGCCCATAACCGAATCCTACGGCGGCCACCAGTTGTCCAGACAGGCCGGACCGATCGTTGGCTCAAGCGCAGCCAGATTTCCCATCATTTACTCGCGGTTTTCGTCAATTACTTGGGTTTACTTGGAATTACCACTTCGCCTGAATCACGCCAAATAATCGCCCAAGTAAACCCAAGTAAACGACGACTTAGAACTTCAGCTTCCCAAGCTGATAGCGCGGGTTCGATTCCCGTCACTCGCTCAAATAAAGGCAAGCAGGCCCCTCTGCCCGCCTCGATACGAGGCGGGCAGAGGGGCCAATCCGCTATTTACTCGGGGTTTTCAGCGAAGGCATCAAGCGTCAAAGAGCGGTCCGGTCGGCTCATTTTGCGCTCAAGGTAATGCTTTGACGTCACCTCCTTGCCCGAATGTCCCAGCTGATCTTTCGCCGCGTCCACATCTATCTCGTCGTCGAGAAGCGTCGCCACAGCTTTCCTGCATGCCTTCGTCGTCATCCACGACACCGATGTCTTCTCCAAAGCGAGGTCCCACTGCTGCCGAACATTCTCCGGCCAGCGCAGCTTGCCCGTGCTCGAGGGGAACACCCACTCACTGTAGGAGCGCACACGCCGGCGAACGAGCATGTCGATGACGAACCGAGGCAGAGACAGCGTCCGCATGGACGATTGGCTCTTTGGGAAGTCCTGTCGGAATATCCCCTGTCCACGGATACGCGACACTGTGCCAGTGATCGATACTGTCCCCGCGTTCAGGTCGATGTCCTGCCAGCGCAGCGCGAGGACTTCACCGATGCGGGTTCCTGTCCCTGCGAGCATATCCCCGACGTCGGCCAGGTCCCGGATCGAGTCACCGCGCTTTGGCTCCACGCGATCGAACGTCTTGAATGCGGCCCGCATGATCCGGATCTCTGCGATCGTGGGTGCGCGCACCTCCTTCGTCTCGACCGGAGGCAACAAGAGCGACAGCCCGACGTTTGAGTCTGCGGCGCCCATCCGGACCGCAAGCCCGAACATGCCCTTGAACACAACGCCGAGCATTCGCGCTTGGGCAGCACCGGAGTTCTTGGCAACCCGATCGATGATGCGCTGAATCCGCGGCACGGTCGCCTCTCGGACCCGCACCCCGCCAACCGCCTCATTGACGTGAGCGCGAACGGTCCCCTCGTAGCGTTCCTTCGTGGATGCCGCACGTTTGCTCTTGCGGATCTCCTCGACCCACTGTATGGACAGCAGTTCCAGCGTGGAGTCTCGGTTCAGGTACTCCCGCGACGGCGCGAGCCGGTCACGGAGCGCCTCAAGTAGGGCCCTCTCGGCGGCGGCGGGGGTCTTGCCTTGACGCTGCATTGGACGGGTGATCCCATCGGAGTCCCGATAGTAGGCAATCGCCGTGGGCTTCCCCGCAATTGTCACGCGACGGACCTTCCCCCACGTCTCAAGTGGCAACGGCGGGCGTGGCATCAGATATCGATATTCACGTGGCCGGAGCGAATCGCGCCCTGGTACACCTCGACGGTCCGGACTGTCACCTGAAGTTCCGTGGCAATCGAGTGGGGGTTCGAGTCGATGCGCTCGGCGCTCCGGTACCTCCGTGTGTCGATCATCATGCAGGCCGCTTCTCGCATTGCCCGATCCTCACAGCGTTTGTCGCAGCTGCGGTCCCGGTACTTGGCGTGCACGTATTCATGGTGAAGGACTTCGGACTCTGTCGCCCGGGTGAGGTTTGCTCGGATCACGATTACCTTCTGGTCGTCATAGTAGGCCCCCAGCCGGTAGCTAGGGAGGTGCGTGCTGTAAACGAGAGTGACCCCCAAATCACTGATTCGTTCGTAAATGTCCAATGCATCCCCCCTTGTACCTAACTATTCGTTTTCTCGTTCCTGCCGGACCTGCCAGTCGCCATCGTCGTAGGCGGCAAGAGCGACGTCCTTCTGGGTCATTTCTGCAGCGACTTCCGCTGCGTGGCGTTCTTCAGCGCGCTCCAGAATCGTCTGCGGCTTCATTCCGAGCGCCATAGCGATCTTGAACAAGGTAGGCACGCTCATGGCCCTCTCGCCCTTGAGCCAGCGGTCGAGCGTTTCGCGGTTTATTCCTGTCATTTGCGCAAGTTTGGCAACGGCGATGCCGCGGGCGGCCGCCTCAGCTCTGGCCTGTGCTCCTACGCATTTGTTGAACTGATTCGCATCATCTCTAGTCACATGGCTAAGGATATGTGCACTATGGCTACAGAACAAGGCCAAACTGCCCCAACATTCCGGCGCGAGACCCCCTTGACGTGTGCTAACTTAGCCACATGGCTACAGAACTTACTCAAGCGGTCGCACAAAGCGTGTCGGCGGCCATACTCCATTTCGGCAAAACCATTACCGAGACTGCCGAAGCAACCGGCATCCCGTACTCCACCCTCAATCGAAAGCTCAAAGGTCACTCTGACTTCACTTTCGTCGAACTGTACATGTTGGCTAAGACACTGCAAATGAAGGTCTCCGACATCGTCCCGCGGGCCTACTTTGACGAGCTAGCCGCCTAATGGCCGGCCCTGTCCTCACCGTCAAGGCTGCAGCGGAATACTGCGGCGTCGCGGCACGAACGCTCTACAACCTCAAGTACGAAGGCACTGGCCCTACGGCCTACAAACATGGACGCCTCACCGTTTACTTCACCAATGACCTTGACGCCTGGCTGACTAGCAGGCTCGCCGTGTCAGCTCCAGGTGAGTAACTGGGATTCGTTGCCACCAGCTTGGCCCGAGGCCGTAGAACGCAGTCACCAACCCGAATGTCATGAAAGGACATCCCATGGCTACATTGCAGAACCGCGAAGAGTGCCTAGACAGGGCGGCCGCCATCTTCTCTGAGGCGTATCGCGTCCTCTTCTTCGCCCCGCTCGACGACGCGGCAAGAGCGGCCATGCGCCGCGGCGGCCCCTCGTTCGACGAGCTCCGTGAGCGCATCGCCGCCCACCGCGCCAAGTACCTCCTACCGACCGCC
>CANFBG010000226.1 GCA_947444785.1 Microbacteriaceae bacterium
GTGAGGGTCATCACCATGCCGGCGGCCGTTGATGCCGCCGCATCAGTCTGGAAGATGAAAACGGAGTTGGCGTCGCCGTTCAGGGTGAAGCCCGTGGTCATCGTCCACGCGGCGCCGTTCGCCACGCCGTTCACCCCCGGCGTGTAGACACCGGGCGACAGAATCGTGCCGCCGAGCTCACCGAGGATGGGCGTCGGCACCATGGCGGTCACCGTGTCATAGACCGCCTGCAGGTCGACCTTGGCCGCCGCGGCATCCGCGTTGGCTATGTTTATCGTGCCGACGCCCGGAAACGAACCCGGAACCGCCGTGTACGCACTCGAGGGGGAGAGGCCGACATCGGTGCCGCCGCTGCCCGTCAAGGGAGTAATTCCGGTGTTCGTGATTGCCGTTCCGCCCAGGATGGCATAGGGAGACACCGCACCGAAGTCCGGCCGGGTGATCAGGGCCTCAGCACTCGCAGGAAGGGTTGTCGAGGCGGCCGATAGCGTGAGGGCGCCGATGACGATAACGGCGGCACCGAGAAGAGTCGTCGAACGGCCGAACGGTCTGCGCTCGAGGGCGTGCCTAGCCATGACGGCCTCGCAAAGGGAGAACAATGTCCTCTTTCTCGATTCGCCTGATCGCCGCACGGGCCTTGGCGGTAAATCTGATTGCCCGACTCAGCAGGAGAGCCATTGCGATGGCAATGGCCAGAATGCCCGCAAGAATCCACCAGGGGATATTCACAAACGACGACGCCGCGGTGAGAGTCGGCGCCTCCGACGAGACCTGTGCGGTGACCTGCCCGAGCTGAATGAATGCCGCGTCGCTCAATGTGGCGTGCAGGTCGATGCTCGACCCGGGCGTAACGCTCTCGATACTCTGAAACTCGATCTTCTCGTTGACACCGAGGATGCTCGAGAATGTAACGTCTCCCTGGGGATGCAGGGTGGTGTTTCCGGTATTCGAGATCGGCAGCGTGATCTGAACGCTGTCGCCGGATTGGCTCCACGACAGACCACCAGCCTGAAGCATCGCAGTGCGGGCACCCGATACCGTGAGGTAAATCCGAACACCCTGTCGGTGGATTATGTCCATTCGAACGGGGGTTCCGTCCGGGGCATTCGTGACGGCCCCGCTCTCAAGGGGCTCCTGGATTATCAGTCCGCCGGAATAGTCGCCCGGCGTCGCATCGGCGGGGATGCGGATGGAGAAGGGCACGGCTAGTTCGGATTCCGCCGGCACGACGATCGTCTGCGCCTTGTATGGGGACCAGAGCCCGACTGAGGTGGGAATACTGTCTTGGTTGGCGAGAGCGAACGCACCCTGGGGTGTGGTCAGGCCGTCGACGACGTAGCTGAGGAGCGAAACCGGCGCTGACGTGTAGTTGTTGATGATCGCGGTCTCGTTCAGCACGTCGCCGGGAGCGGCAGACAGATGAAAGAAGTCCGACTCGGTTGCGGGATGGATTCCCAGGGTGCCGTTGTCGACAGCCTGCGCCTTCGAGGCGAAAGCCACGGAGAAGACAGCGGGCAGCAGCATCAATGCTGCCGCAAGGGCCATCGCAGTCCGGCGGGTGGACTTGGGGCCATAAGCGTGAGGGTTCATGCGGTTCCTTGGATAACCTGCGAAAAAATGCGGGTTGCCGCCCGGAGCCAGTAATGGCTCCGGGCGACAGATTCAGACTCCGTGTGGCTAGGAAACCGTGTAGGTAATGACGGCGATGTACGGGTTGACTGTCAGGTCGACTGCGGCACCGGCGAAGTTCGAGCGGAAGGTGCCTGCTGGAATCGAGAGGTCGAATCCGGGCGTGAACGAGTAGGTTCCCTTGCCCGATCCTGTGGTGGCGATCAGCATCTGCGGCGTTTCCGACAGCGTCAATGGCGACGCAGTCGTGGCGGCGTCGGATCCAGTGCCGGCGGTGATCGTTCCCGGGTCGATCGTGAGCTGGTCAATCAATATCGTGCGGGGGGTGGTGTCGACAGTGCCCGCTGCGCTGGTGAAATTACTGCCGCTCACCGACAGCGACCAGGCCTCGCCCGACCCACGGGCGTCGGTGATGGTCCATGCCTCGGCCGGAGCTCCGGTCGCGTGCTGCAGAGTCGCACCGTCGAGAGTGATCGCGGAGAGTGTGACGTCTGAGGTGGTGGCCGAGAGGTTGCCAGCGGTGATTACGTCGGACACGTTGTTCGTGTCCGCCATAGCCGGTGCGACGGTTGCCGCGAGGATGATTGCTGTGCCGGCGAGTACGCCGGCAATCTTGATTGACGTGCGCATGAAATGCTCCGATTTTATGGAGATTCCCGATTTGTCCTCGAAGAGCACAATGTTTCGTGGAACCTCACATCCGCATTAAGGGGTCACGGCGCCGTCAGCGGCTAATTAATTGAAGCTATTTCAGTTCATTGGCAGGAAGGTCTGACACCCGTGTCTGAGATCGAAACCTGCGCAGCTCCCGCACGCTAGCATCGTGTCAGCGAATATCGGTCCGTAGGCACGCTCTGCCAGGTCAGGAATACCATGAGAACACACCGCACTGTGCTCGCGGCGGGCGCTGCGGGCGCTATTGCCGTCGTCATCACTCTCGGTTCAATCGGCTCGGCGGCCATAGCCGCGGCCCCGACCTGGACGACGCCGGCGGACATCAGCCACGAGGTGCACAAGGGCGTGCCTCAGGTCGCGATCGATCCCACAGGACTGGCGACGAGTGTGTGGGTGAACAGGAAGAACAGCGACGTGCTGGTTCAGTCCAGCACCTACCAGAACGCCGGACCGTGGTCGACGCCCGTCGACGTCTCCCTTCCCGGGCACGACGCGAGCGACGTACAGGTGGCCGTCTCCGACACCGGGCTCGCGACAGCGATCTGGAAGCGCGGCAATGGCGTGGATACCGTCATCCAGTCGAGCACATCGCAGAGCGGTGGCCCGTGGTCGCTGCCCGTCGAAATATCCTCAGCCGGAGGAAATGCCCAAGAACCTCGGGTTTTCGCGTCGGCGAGCGGGCTCGCCACCGCGGTTTGGCTGTTCGACGACGGAGCCGACCTGTTGGTCCAGTCAAGCTACTCACTGGGCGGTGCCGCGTGGGCGCAAGCCAGAACCGTCTCCCTGGCCGGCGGCAATGCGGATACTCCGGAGATCACGGTTTCAGCCACCGGACTGGCCACGGCAATCTGGAGCAGGTGGGACGGGCTGAACTGGATAATCCAGGCGAGCACATCCCAGAGCGGGGGAGCCTGGGCGCTGCCCGCAGACCTGTCGCTGCCCGGTGAGGACGCCAGCGGACAACAGGTTGCCTCATCGCCAACGGGGCTCGTCCTCGCGGTCTGGCAACGCTTCGACGGAGCCAACCTACGGATTCAGGCAAGTTCCGCTCGGGGTGCTGGTGGATTCACCCCGCCCGAGGATATTTCCCTCCCCGGAGCGGATGCGGGCGACGCGCAAATCGCTATTGACGCGAGCGACCTGGTCACCGCGGTCTGGGAACGAGGCAATGACGCCATCAGGAACGTCCAGGCCAGCCGCAGGCAGAACGGCGGTCCGTGGGCGACGCCGATCGATCTGACCCAGGTCGATGGCCTGGCTTTCTTCCCCGAGGTGGTCGTCGACCTGGCCGGCAACGTCACCGCGACGTGGCTCCGTGGGGACGTCGAGAGTGTGATCGTGCAAGCAAGTTCTCTGGCCAAAGGAGGCGCCTGGTCA
>CANFBG010000227.1 GCA_947444785.1 Microbacteriaceae bacterium
CCGCTGGTGCTCACGGAGGCAGACCTGCCGAGCTACGAGCGCCGGCTCGACTTCCGGGAGGGCGTGCTGTCCCGGGAACTGGAGTGGCGCACCCCGAGCGGCAAGCGGGTGCTCATCCGGAGCCGACGCATGGTCTCGTTCACCGACCGGCACCTGGCCATCATCGACTACGAGGTCACGCTGCTGGACGACGACGCCTCCGTCGTCATCTCGAGCCAGATCCTGAACCGGCAGGACGGCACCGACGAGTATGCGGCGCCCGAGGTCAACGTCACGGGCAGTGCCGACTTCGACCCGCGCAAGGCCGCGGGTTTCGTCGAGCGGGTGCTGCAGCCGCGCTACAAGAGGAGCGGGGCGGGCCGCTACATCCTCGGCTACCGCTGCACGAACTCGGGGATGACGATCGCGTGCGGCGCCGACCACACGATCGAGACGGCTAACGAGTACGAGGAGACGTCGGAGATCGACGACGACCTCGCCAAGCACGTCTACCACATCAAGGCCAAGGCCGGCCGGAGCGTCAGGATCACCAAGATCCTGAGCTATCACACCTCGGGCGGCCTGCCCACGGTCGAGCTCGCCGACCGCTGCGACCGCACCCTGGACCGCGCTCGCGGCCAGGGCATGGAGCAGCTCGTGTCGCACCAGCGCGACTGGCTGGCCGCCTTCTGGGCCCGCACCGACGTCGAGATCGCCGGTCAGCCGGTGCTCCAGCAGGCCACCCGCTGGAACCTCTTCCAGCTCGCCCAGGCCTCGATGCGGGCCGACGGCCAGGGCGTCTCTGCCAAGGGCGTCTCGGGCTCCGGCTACAGCGGGCACTACTTCTGGGACACCGAGATCTACGTCCTGCCGTTTCTGACCTACACCTCCCCCATCGCCGCCCGCAACGCGCTGCGCTTCCGGCACGCGATGCTGGACCACGCACGCATGCGCGCCAATGAGCTGAACCAGCTGGGCGCCCTGTTCCCGTGGCGCACGATCAACGGTCTCGAGTCCTCCGCATACTACGCGGCGGGCACGGCCCAGTACCACATCGACGCCGACATCTCCCATGCGCTGAGCCAGTACGTGGCGGCCACGGGGGATCAGGACTTCCTCTCGCGGGAGGCCATCGACATCCTGGTCGAGACCGCCCGCATGTGGGCCGACCTCGGCTTCTGGCGCGCCAACGGCACCGACATCTTCCATATCCATGGCGTGACGGGGCCCGACGAGTACACGACGGTGGTCAACGACAACCTCTACACGAATGTCATGGCGAGGCAGAACCTGCGGAACGCCGCGGATGCCGTCATCCGGCTTCGCGACGAGGAGCCCCAGTCGTATGGCCGCATGGTCGATCGCCTGCAGCTCACGGCCGACGAGGTCACGGAGTGGCTCCGGGCGGCGGATGCGATGCACATCCCGTTCGATGCCTCCCTCGGCATCCACCCGCAGGATGCCCAGTTCCTGGAGAAGGAGCGCTGGGACTTGGAGAAGACCGATCCGGGCAAGCGTCCCCTGCTGCTGCACTACCACCCGCTGGTGATCTATCGCTTCCAGGTGCTCAAGCAGGCCGATGTCGTGCTGGCGCTGCTGTTGCAGGGCGATCAGTTCACCCCCGAGGAGAAGCTCGCTGACTTCGACTACTACGACCCGCTGACCACGGGGGACTCGACGCTCAGCGCCGTCGTCCAGTCGATCATCGCCGCGGAGGTCGGCTACCACGAGCTCGCGCTGAAGTACTTCACGCGGGGCCTGTTCGTCGATCTGGCCGACCTGCACCGCAACACCGCCGACGGCGTTCACGTCGCCTCGACCGGTGGCGTCTGGAGTGCCCTGGTCTTCGGCTTCGGCGGCTTCCGCGACCACAACGGCGTCGTCACGATGGACCCGCGGCTGCCCGAGGACTGGGAGTCGCTGACCTATCGGATAACCGTGCAGGGCACGCGCGTTCGCGTAGACCTCCGCCAGGCGGAGATCTCTTTCACCGTCGAGGCCGGCGACGGGGTGCGCATAATCGTTCGCGGCGTTCCGGTCGACATCTTCGAGGGCGAGCCCGTGACCGTGCCGCTGGCAGACCAGGGCCTTCGAGTGTCGGGGGCCCCGAGCGCCCGCGCCATCGAGGGCGAGCGCCGTGCCGACGGCACGCTCATCACGTCGAGCGTGCCGAGCGTCGCCCTCGAGCACAGCCTCCCGGGCGACCTGGAGCCGATCGACTGACTTTGACAATCATTATCAATAAGATCTAGTCTGGATGAGCGCCCGGTACCGGACGCTCACGCACCCTCCCGCCCAGGCGCCGCCTGGCTAGATTGGTTTTCCCCAATGCGACGATCCTCGCTCGCCCTGCCCGTTCTGCTGATTGGGGCGGCCCTCGCGCTGGCGGGCTGCGCGTCTGGCGCAGGCCAGCCCGCGGCATCCGATGGCGTGAAGGTCGTTGCGTCGACCAATGTCTACGGTGACATCGCCAAGCAGATCGGCGGCGAGCACGTCGCGGTCACGTCGATCATCGACAGTCCCGACAAGGACCCGCACGACTATGCGGCCACCCCGCGCGACCAGCTGGCCGTCAGCCAGGCCGCCCTCGTCATCGAGAACGGCGGCCACTACGACGACTACCTCGACACGATGCTGGCCAGCGCCGACAACGCCAAGGCCGTCGTGCTGTACGCGTCCGACATCTCCGGCCTGAACCAGGAGCCGGCGACCGGGCACTTCAACGAGCACGTCTGGTACGACGTGGTCACCGTGGGCAAGCTCGCCGATCGCATCGCGGCAGAGCTGAGCGCCATCGACCCCGCCAATGCCTCCTCCTATCGGGCCAACGCCGCCACCTTCGCCGCCGAGCTCGACGGCGTCGCTGCCCGCGAGGCCCAGATGCACACGCAGTATGCGGGACGCGGGGTAGCCGTCACCGAGCCCGTGCCGCTGTATCTCCTGAACTCCCTCGGCCTCGTCAACAAGACCCCGGAGGCGTTCACGAACGCCGTCGAGCAGGGCACCGATGTCTCCCCCCAGGTGCTGAGCGAGACCGAGGCGCTTTTCTCCCAGGGCCAGGTGGCGCTGCTGGTCTTCAACGAGCAGACCTCGGGGGCCCAGACAGATGCCCTGATCGCCTCGGCCGGCACCAGCGGCGTTCCCGCGGTCGGCGTGACCGAGACCCTGCCGGCGGGCAAGACGTACATCTCGTGGATCACCGGCTACCTCGACGCGATCAGCGCCGCCCTCGGCGAGTAGCCCCGGACATGCAGACCCAGGCAATGACCACGACCGAGCCGGTGCTCAGCTTCTCGCACGCATCCCTGCGCTTCGGCGACCGCACACTGTGGAGCGATGTCTCCTTCGACGTTCAGCCGGGCGAGTTCATCGCCGTCATCGGGGGCAACGGCAGCGGCAAGACGAGCCTGTTGAAGACGATTCTCGGCCAGCAGGAGCTGACCGGCGGCTCGGTTGAGTTTCTCGGCAGCCCGGTGCACCAGGGCAACCGCCGTATCGGCTACATCCCGCAGCAGAAGCTGGCAGACGATGGCACCCCCCTTCGCGGCCGAGACCTCGTGGCGCTCGGGCTGAACGGCCATCGCTTCGGACTGCCGCTGCCCTCGGCCAAGAGGAAGCGCGAGGTCGATGACCTGCTCGCGGCCGTCGGCGCCACGGAGTACGCAAACGTGTCGATTTCGACCCTCTCGGGCGGCG
>CANFBG010000228.1 GCA_947444785.1 Microbacteriaceae bacterium
ACGTCGTCTTCATGGTCGTGCCGTACATCGTTCTCGGCCTGCTGACGCTGCTCTACCCGAAGGCGCCGCTGGTGTTCTTCACGCTGCTCATCACGGTTCCCGCCGTGCTGATCGTGCTCACCGGCAAGAGTGCAAGGGAGTTCATCCTCGCGCTGCAGCTCACCAGTATCGTCGGGCTGCTGTACGGCCTCGGCGTCGCGGCGGCGCTGGCCTTCTAGGCGACGGGCCTTCTAGGAGGCTGGCCTTCTAGGAGGCGGGGGTTCCGGGCGTCGGGGTGTTGCCCTCGACGGCGGCGTCTTCGACGTTCTCGTCGTCGCCGATCACGGTGCCGACGGTGGGCTCGCCCTTGCGCCTGGCCTCATACATGCTGGTGGAAACCGCCTCGCGCGGGCCGCGCAGGAAGATATAGGACAGTGTGAAGGCGATGATCGCGGCGACGACGGCCGAGATCCACGACGGGAACTCGGCGGGCAGCAGAAACAGCAGGACCGCGAGGACGACGGCGAACATGCCGAGGCGGATGACCGAGTAGAACAACCAGGGGTTACGTGTTTTCACGCTCCCAGTTTACGCGCCGTGTGCCGGGAGACTCCCGGGTGCCCAGGTCCTCGCCCAGCTCTCCGGGAAGCAGGCCCTCTTCAAGGCCAACGCTCGGGCGCGACACCTATCATTAGCCCATGGCTCGCTTACTGTTCGTCCTGATTGCGGTGGCCGTGACGTTCATGGTCTATTCTCTCGTCGACACGATTCTGCGGCCCGCCCGGTTCATTCGCGCCCTGCCCAAATGGGCGTGGGTGCTCGTGGTCATCCTCATCCCGATCCTCGGTGGAGTGCTCTGGTTCCTCATCGGGCGCGGGCGTCGCTCCAACGCACCGATGAACCGGATGACCGCTCCCGACGACGACCCCGAATTCCTCCGCGGACTCAACGGCAGCGGCGGCTCGGGCGCAAACTCTGGCCGGTCCGGCTTCACTGCGCCGAGCGCGGCGAGCACCGACGAGAACATCCGCGACCTCGAGAAGCGTTTCGCCGACCTCGATTTCGACGATTCCCAGGATCCCGCCTCCGGTGCGACCGACCCCGCGGAGAGCGGCTCTGACTCGAACGCGCCCGGATTCGGCAAGCCCGGGTTCGGCAAGGCCGCGTCGGGCGACGACGACTCCACCGGTCGCAGCGACCACAAGCCCGGCCCCGCCGCGTGAGTGAAGCGGCCGCCGGCCTGCCAAGCCCCGCGACTGACTTCTCCTTCGCCCTGCTGAATGCCTTCGTCGACGTCGGAGTGCGACACCTCGTTCTGACCCCCGGGGCGCGTTCGCAGGCCCTGGCGCTGGCCGCGGCCGAGCTCGCTGCGGCCGGGGCATTGACCCTTCACGTGCGACTGGATGAGCGGGCCGCCGCGTTCACCGCCCTCGGGCTCTCGATCGAGTCCGGCATGCCGAGCCTCATCGTCACGACCTCCGGCAGCGCGGTCGGCAACCTCCTGCCCGCCGTCATGGAGGCCGCGCACAGTGGGGTGCCCCTCATCGTGCTCTCGGCGGATCGTCCGGCCGAGCTCCGGGGGTCCGGCGCGAACCAGACCACCACGCAGCCCGGCATCTTCAGTCACTTCACCCGTCTTGAGCGCGACGTTCTCGCCCCCGTGCTCCTCGGTCTGGCCGCCCACACCCCGCTCGCCGTGACTCTGGCGGCCGAGGCCCTGAACGCCTCGCTCGGCCGCACGCCGGCTCCGTCTTCGGCCCCCTACTCCACTCGGATGCGCGGCCCCGTTCACCTGAATCTCCAGTTCCGCGAGCCCCTGTCGGGCCCCTCGCCAGAAGGAGTCCGGCCGGCACCCGAGTTGCTCGGCTCCGGGTCAACTGCATCCGGGTCGCCTGCATCCGGGTCGCTCGCAACGACGTCGTCCGAACCCGAGCTACCCGCATCCCGGGCGGCGGGGCCGGCATCGGCCGCACCGGTCGAATCGGTCGCGCCGTTCGTGCTGGCGGCAGGGCCCCGAACGGTCGTCGTCGCGGGTCACGGAGCCGGCCCCGTCGCCGAGGAGATCGCCCGGCAGGGCGGTTGGCCACTCATCGCGGAGGTCTCCAGCGGGGCGCACTTCGGCCCCAACCTGATCGTGGCCTACCGCTCGCTCCTGGCCGGGGACTTCGGCGCGGCCATCGAGCGCGTCATCATGTTCGGGCACCCGACGCTCAGCCGTCAGGTGCCGCAGCTTGCGATCCGCGCCGGGGTCGAGACGATCGTCGTCGAGGCCGGGGGCGAGCCCGTCAACCCGGGCGGACGCGCGGCGCGGGTCGTCGTGGCCGTCGAGGTCAGCGCCGATGCCCGGGCCGACAGCGAGTCCCGGGATGCTCGGGCCTACCTCGGCCGCTGGGTCGCCGCAAGCCGAGCCGCCCTCGAGACCCTCACGGACGACGCTCCCGCGCCCGATCTGGCGACGGCCCGCTCGGCAGAGCCTGCCGATCGCCGGGACTTCGCCCGCAGCGAGCTTGCCGTGCTGCGCGCCCCGATCAGCCGCCCTGCCTTGGCCCTGGCCGTGTGGCGAGCGACATGGCCACACGATCGCCTCGTTCTCGGGGCATCCCGACTCATCCGCGAGCTCGACAGTGTCGCGCCCGGAAAGAAGATCTCCGTTGCGGCCAACCGGGGCCTCGCGGGCATCGACGGTACCGTCTCGACCGCGATCGGCATCGCGCTGGCCAGCCAGGATCCGCACAACGAGGGCGGTGCGGCCGGAATCACCCGCGCGCTCATCGGCGACCTGACCCTGCTGCACGACGCCGGGGGGCTGCACATCGGTGTCGGCGAGGCACGGCCGCGCATCCAGCTGATCGTGGGCAACGACGGCGGAGGAACGATCTTCGACAGCATTGAGGTCAAGCAGTCCGCCGACCCCGACGCCTTCACCCGGGTCATGAGCACCCCCCAGGCGGTCGACCTCGAGTCACTCGCCCGAGCCTATGGCTGGGAATACACCCGGGTCTCGACCCGGGGCGACCTCGACCGAATCCTCACCACCCCGGCCCCTGGCCAGAGCCTGGTCGACGTCACCCTCGCCTGACCCGCCGACCCGGGTCCCGGGCTGACATCGCGCGGACCGGGAACGTGTCAGTCGGCGGCCCGCTCAGCGCACGGCGCTCTAGCCGAAGGCCTCGACCATGGGGCGGAACTTCATCCGCGTCTCGACGAGTTCGTGCTCGGGGTCGCTCTCGGCGACGATTCCCGCCCCGGCGTAGGCCGTGATGTCGCCACCCTCGGTGATCTGGGCGCAGCGGAGCGCCACGGCCCACTCGCCGTCGCCATCCGCGCCGACCCAGCCCACCGGGCCGGCGTAGCGACCACGATCGAAGGGTTCGAGCTCATCGATGACCGCGAGGGCGGTGTCGGTCGGGGTGCCGGCGACGGCGGCCGTCGGGTGCAGCGCCGCGATGAGGTCGAGCGAGGAGGAGCCGTCGGTGAGCTCACCCTCGACGTCGCTCGCCAGATGCCAGAGGTTCGGCAGTTTCAGCGTGAAGGGCAGCTCCGAGGTCGAGAGCGTGCGCACGTGCGGCTCGAGGGCCTTCACGACACTGGTCAGCGCGAAGTGATGCTCGTCGAGATCCTTGGAGGAGGTCGCCAGCGCGGCGGCCTGCTCGTGGTCCGCCACTGCATCGCGCCCCCGGGACT
>CANFBG010000229.1 GCA_947444785.1 Microbacteriaceae bacterium
AGAGCCACATCAGCGAGCCCGACCTCTGGTGCGCACTTGAAGCCGGGGTTGCCGAGTGCGGCATCGGCGCGGAGCTTGTCGGCGGCACCTGGGCGCATTTCACTGAACTCAATCGCACTCATGAGCGGATGCCCGCCGCCGAGGTGTCGGCCCTGGCCTTCAGTATCACGCCCCAGATGCACTCCGTCGATCGGGAGCAGGTCATCGAGTCGATCGGGGTTCAGCGCACCGTCATTGAGAGCGCCAGACTCATCGCCCAGGGGCGACCGCTTCATATCGGGCCGATCACCCTTCGTGCCCGCTTCAACGCTGTGGCACCGGGGGAGCCGGTGGCGAACTCGACCGACCCGCGCCAGGCCGCCGAGGCACTGGCGGCCTGGCTCATCTCAAGCGTCGACGCCCTGGCTGGTGACGGCGTGCAGAGCCTGAGCTACTTCGAGGCGTGGGGTCCTCGCGGGCTGGGGCCGACAGGCGGCGCCGAACCATATCCGGTGGCCCGAGCCCTCGACTGGCTCATTCGTCTCCAGGGACACCGGCTCCTGCGCGTCGAGGGCGACCTGCCCGAGAACGTGCGCGTCATTGCCGCAATCGCAGATTCCGACCCGGCAGATCTGACGTTGCTCGTGGCGAACCTGTCGGATTGTGAGCATGAGATCTCCTTCACGGTAAATAACACAGAATTTCTCGCGAACACGGCTAACAATTCAGTAACGAAGATGGCCCGGGAGAATGTACCGGGTTCGGTTCATGATGGCCCCGGCGGGCCGGAGTCTTTTGACCTCATCGCGGGCCGATTTTCCTCTGTAATTGGCGCAGGAAGTGCCATTTGTTGCCGAACGATGGGTCCCTGGGCCTAGGTCGCAACGAAGGGCGAACGCCCGCCGCATCCTCGGTTCGAGGTGCGGCGGGCGTTCTTTTTTGCCCGGACCCGGCTGGGAAGTTGACAGCATCATGCGTGATAGGTATCTTTTATTTCACACAGCAACACCTCAACATAACAAAGGTGTAACACGAGAATCGGCCTCACGGTCGGCCTGGTGTTTCGCCCCAGTTCGGTTCTGACAACGAAGTCGGTCTTTTTGCCCGCGACGCAGTCTTAGCCCGTTGCCGTAAGTGAAAAGACCGTACCCTCCCGGCGCACACGCCGGTTTAGACCGAATAGGAGTGTTG
This sequence comes from Microbacteriaceae bacterium, assembly GCA_947444785.1. Taxonomy (GTDB): domain Bacteria; phylum Actinomycetota; class Actinomycetes; order Actinomycetales; family Microbacteriaceae; genus Agreia. The sequence goes on from CANFBG010000229.1 coordinate 1,171, forward strand.
CCGCACATGCGCGCAATCGTTTTCGAATCAGCAGGCAATCTGACCCTGACCGAACGAACCGAACCGACGGCCGGACCCAAAGAGGTCGTAGTCGAGGTCGCTGCAGTCGGCGTATGCGGAACAGACACCCACGTCTTCGACGGTGAATTCGAAGGCACCATCTTCCCGCTGGTTCCCGGCCACGAGGCCTCCGGCACCGTCGTCGCCATCGGCGCCGGCGTCACCCACGTCGCCGTCGGCGATCACGTTGCGGTCAACCCCAGCACCACCTGCGGCGAGTGCGAGTTCTGCCTCACCGGCAAGGCGAATCTCTGCCGCGCCTGGAACGGCCTCGGCGTCGTCGCCTCCGATGGAGCCTCGCAGGAGCGCTTCACCGCCCCGGCAGCGAACGTCTTCAAGCTCAAGCCCGAGACCGACATCTACCAGGCCGCGCTCATCGAGCCCCTGGCCTGCGCGATCCGCGCCTACGACATCCTTCCCCGCAAGATGGGCGAGCACTATCTCGTCTATGGTTCGGGCACCATGGGCCTGCTGATGGCCCAGCTCGCCCCCCGCGCCGGCGCCGCCAGCGTCACGATCGTCGACGTCAACGCGGGTCGCCTCGAGACGGCCAAGGCCGTCGGCATCGAGAATGCCTTCACGAGCGCCGACCTGGCGGGACGAGAGAAGTGGGACGTCGTCATCGACTGCACCGGCAACATCCGTGCCATCGAGGACGGGCTGCCCCGCGTCAAGGCGGGCGGCACGTTCCAGCACTTCGGTGTGGCCCCGGCCGAGGCCATGGCCAACTACTCGCCCTTCCGCGTCTACCGCGATGAGATCTCCATCGTCGGCACCATGGCGGTTCTGAACTCCTTCGGCCGCGCGGTCGAGATGTTCGAGGCTGGCGCCATCAACAGCGAGCCAATGATCAGCCACTCCTTCACCCTCGAGGACTACCAGCTGGCCCTCGACATGTTCCGCGCCGGCACCGGCCGCAAGCTCCAGATTCGTCCGAACGACACCGAGTCGAAGGTCTTCCACGCATGAAGAACAGATCAGCAGCCTTCCGCCGCAGCGTGTGGACGGGGGCCATCGTCGTCCTGATCGTCGCGATGGGGCTCGGCACCAAGGTGCTGACCGGTGAGGAACTGGCCGCGGCCACACCCACCGCGTTCAGCGCCGCCGACTACGGGGTCAAGACATTCCCCGTCGTTCAGGCCGCCATTGTGACGAGCGCCCACGACCTCGGAACGGTCGCCACCGCTCTTGCCGCAGACCCGAAGGCAGCGACAGAGAAGTACGGAATCGTTGAAGGAACCTCCTTCCCGGTGTTCTCCGTCACGTTCACGGCCGTCGCCGGAGCGGCGGATGCGGCCGGCATGGTCCCGTTCACCGTTGACGGCGTTCCCGCCGCGGTGAAGGTGCGCATGCAGACCGGGCCGGCGATCAACGGGACGGACCTGCGGGACGCGACCGGCACCATCCACTTCCCCGACTTCACCAACCAGATCGAGTACCAGGACGCCGGCGCGGCGCTGAACACCGAGCTGAAGGCAGAGGTCCTGTCGAAGATCAAGGCCGCCGACCTTGCCGGCAAGACCGTCACCGTTACGGGTGCATTCCAGCTCGTGAACCCGGCAGGCTTCCTGATCACCCCCGTGAAGATCGAGGTGAAGTAGATGTCACCCGACACCGCGGTGCTTCCCGACGTCGTTCTCGGGGCACGGGCGATCGTCAAGCGCTACGGCGGGGTGCACGCCCTGAAGGGTGTCAACTTCGACGTCATGCGGGGCAAGGTCACGACCCTGTTCGGCGAGAACGGCGCCGGCAAGTCGACGCTGATGAAGATCCTCTCAGGGGTCGAGACCCAGACCTCCGGCATTCTCACCCTCGACGGCGAGCCGGTCGAGTTCACCTCGACCGTCGACGCCCGCGATCGCGGGATCTCGATCATCCACCAGGAGCTCAGCCTCGCCCCCAACCTGAGCGTGCGCGACAACATCTTCATGGGCCGGGAGCTCACGAACCGGAGCGGAGTCGACTTCGCCGCCGAGGAGAAAGAGGTGCGGGAGCTCATGGCGGGCCTCGAGGAGAAGATCGAGCCGAAGACGCTCGTCTCCGAGCTTCGGCTCGGCCAGCAGCAGATCGTCGAGATCGCCCGCGCCCTCTCGGTGAACTCCCGAATCCTGATCATGGACGAGCCGACCTCCGCGTTGAGCGCGACCGAGGTCGAGGTGCTGTTCAAGGTCATTCACGACCTGACCGCCGCCGGCGTCTCCATCGTCTACATCTCGCACCACCTCGAAGAGGCGCTGCAGATCACCGACTATGCAGTGGTGCTTCGCGACGGCGAGATCGTCGCGCAGAGCGAGGCCTCGGCCATCGACCTCGACTGGATCGTCGAGAACATGGTGGGCCGCAACTTCAGCCTGGGCGAGCCGCCGACGGGATATGAGTTCGGTGATGCGTCACTGTCAATCGAGAACGTCAACGTCGCCGACCC
>CANFBG010000230.1 GCA_947444785.1 Microbacteriaceae bacterium
GTGCACGCCGTTGGTGTCGAGCGTGCGGATTCCCGCGACGCGGCCCTCGTGAACAACGAGATCGGTCAGCATCAGGTGCTCCCGGATTCGCACCTGCGAGCCCCGCACTACCTTCACGAGAGCGGCCTCGATCACGGCTCCCGTGGCGTCTCCCCCGGCGTGCAGCACGCGGGCGTGGGAGTGCGCCGCCTCGAGTGCCCGGGCGAGCCCCTCGATGTCGGTGCCCGGAGCGTCGCGGTCGAATTCCACGCCCCACTCAAGCAGTGCCTCGATGAGCTGCGGCCCCTCGGTGGTCAAGACGTCGACCGCGGCGGCATCGTTCAGCCCACCCCCGGCCTTCAGGGTGTCGATGGAGTGACTGACCGGCGAATCAGCGGCTGAGGTCGCCGCGGCGATGCCGCCCTGCGCATAGCGCGTGTTGCTCTCGGCCAGTTCGCTCTTGGTCACGAGAGTGACGTGGTGCGAGGCGCTCGCGGTGATCGCGGCAACGAGCCCGGCGATGCCGCTTCCGACGACGATGACCCTGCCCATGTTCAGACCTCTGCTTCAGTGGTTGGCGATGCGTCGGACGTTGGCGAGGTTTCGGACGCTGCCGGTGCGACCGGCACCGGGCGGGCCGGCGGCACGACGACGAGCATCCGCTCGAGGGCGATCGAGGCGTCGGCGGCCTCGGCTGCCGGCACGGAGATCTGGTTCAGCACGGTGCCCGCGACGAGTCCCTCGAGCACCCAGGCGAGGTAGCCCGGGTGGATGCGGTACATGGTCGAGCAGGGGCAGATGACGTCGTCGAGGCAGAAGATCGTGTGCTGCGGGTACTCGTTCGCGAGGCGCTGCACGAGGTTGATCTCGGTGCCGATCGCGAATACCGAGCCGGCCGGGGCCGCGGCGATCGCCTTCACGATGTAGTCGGTCGAGCCGTACTCGTCGGCGGCATCCACCACGGCCATCGGGCACTCGGGGTGCACGATCACGCGCACACCCGGGAACTCGGCGCGGGCCTTGTCGATCTGGCCGACGTTGAAGCGCTTGTGCACCGAGCAGAAGCCGTGCCACAGGATGACCTGCGCGTCGGTCACCTCGGCGGGGGTGTTGCCGCCGAGCGGCTTGTTCGGGTTCCACATCGGCATGCGCTCGAGCGGGATGCCCATGGCCTTGGCGGTGTTGCGCCCCAAATGCTGGTCGGGGAAGAACAGCACGCGCTGGCCGCGCTCGAAGGCCCACTCGAGCACGGTCGCCGCGTTGGACGACGTGCAGACGATGCCGCCGTTGCGTCCGCAGAAGGCCTTGAGCGCCGCGGAAGAGTTCATGTAGGTGACGGGGATGACGGGAACCCGGCCAGCGGCATCCGGCTCGGTGCCATAGAGCTCGTGCAGCTGCTCCCAGGCCTCCTCGACCGAGTCGATGTCGGCCATGTCGGCCATCGAGCAGCCGGCGGCGAGGTTCGGCAGGATGACCGCCTGGTCGTCGCGGGACAGGATGTCGGCCGTCTCGGCCATGAAGTGCACGCCGCAGAAGACGATGGCCTCGGCCTTGGGGCGCTGTTGGGCGGCCTTGGCCAGCTGGAACGAGTCGCCCACGAAGTCCGCGTACTGCAGCACCTCGTCGCGCTGGTAGAAGTGGCCGAGCATCACGACGCGGTCGCCGAGCGTTGCCTTGGCCGCCATGACGCGCTCGTGCAGCTCCTCGGCGCTGGCCTTCCTGTACAGCTCGGGCAGGGCACCCTGCCGCGGGCTGCCGGTCGGGATGATGTCGCCCTGCGAGGAGCCGGGGCCGTAGCCTATGGGGCCCGCGTCAAAGGTCCAGGGCGCATCCGCGAGCTCGGGCGCGCAGGTGCTGCCTGCCCCGGTCGCCCCGCTCGTCTCGGTGGCGAGGCGCTGGATGGTGATGTTGACACTGGCCATGTGAAGCTCCTGCTTGCTTGTTTCGGTAATGAGAAGACGTGGGGGCTAGACGTGCGTCGCGAGGGGGCCGCTGTCGGCCAGCTCCAGTGACGTGTCGTAGCGATACAGGCGGGCCGGCCGGTGCCGGGTGCCCGTGACGTGTCTATCGGTGGCGACGATGGATTTCGTGGCTTCGATCATCCGTCGGAAATTCGCCGGGTCGAGGGGCTTCTGCAGAACCGCCTCGTGCACCTCGCGGAGCTGGGCGAGGGTGAAGTCCTCGCCGAGGAACGCCTGCGCGATTCGCGAGTACTCCATCTTCGTGCGGAGGCGCCAGAGGGCGTAGTCGACGATCAGGTTGTGATCGAAGGCGAGCTCGGGCAGGTCATCGGTCGAGAGCCAGGTCACGTTCTCGTCGTCGCGCACGGCATCGGCCGTCACGCTCTGCACGAGGGCCCAGTAGACGATCGAGACGACCCGCAACTCGGGCGAGCGGTCGACGCTGCCGAAGGCGTAGAGCTGCTCGAGAAACTGGGGGGCGAGGCCGGTGGTCTCCTCCAGCGTGCGGCTGGCGGCGCTGGCGAGGGACTCGTTCATCGTCAGCGGTCCGCCGGGCAGGGCCCATTTTCCGAGGTACGGCTCGCGGATGCGGCGCACCACCGGGATCCACACGGTGGCTGCGCCGGTGACGGGATCCGGGCGCAGCGCGAAGATCACGGTCGATACCGCGAGGCTGGGCTGCTGCTCGTTCACTGTGCTGTCTCCGACAATCACTAAAGGTAATTCTGACTCTAACTACTAGAGCCAGCTTAGTGTCATCGTGACCTGAACGCGAGTCGCTCAGGGAATTGGAAGGAAGGGCTACAGGGGGCGGGCCTCGACGCCGAGGCGGCCGCAGGCTCCCTCGTACAGCGAGACGATCTCGCGGCGAACCTCTGCGCGCTCGGAGATCGGGCCGGTGGGCCAGGCGACGCGCACATCCTTCTCGACGCCCTTGATCACGGCGTGCCAGTGACCCTCGTTGGAGTCGAAGCCCGTCATCGTGGCCGCGGTCGCCTCGTCGTCGACGTAGGCGCGAACGATCAGCAGGTTGTCTTCCGGGTGATCGCCGTTCATGTGGGCGAGGATTCCGGCAACGACGTCAGATTTGAATGTACTCACGTGCCCAACCTAGACCCGCGACCTGATCAGGGGCTACGGGTTGACAGGCGCCACACGTCCCGACTTTCAGGCGGCCGGGTTAGTGTCACTGAAATGAAGACCATTCCTCGTTTCGTGTCCGCGCTGGCAATCGTGGCGGCGGCGATGCTCGGCCTCACGGCCTGCGGTTCCCAGGCTGCCCCCGGCGCAAGCCCCGTGCTTCCCGTCGAGACGGTCGACCTCGGCACCGTGGATGGCACGACCGTGAACGTTTCCGTCTCCAACAAGATCGTTCTGAAGTCGGAGAGCCTGGCTCAAGACAAGTGGACCGCAAAGGTCACCGACACAGGGATCGCGCGCTTCGTGCCCGGCACGGTCGCAGCGGGCGCGGTCACGAACCCTGAGATTCAGCCGGTCGCGGTCGGCACGACGCGCATCCAGCTGACCAATGCCGGAAGCGGCACGATCGTCACCTTTGCCGTGAACGTCACGCCTTCGGCGCCTGGGCAGTAGGGCGTTCAGCCTGCCAGGCCGCCCGCCCGGCAGTCTGCGCCTCAGTCGGCGAGTTGCGCCTGGAGGAAGCTCACTGACCGGGCGAAGGCGAGGCCGGCGGCCGCGCGATCGAGGAAC
>CANFBG010000231.1 GCA_947444785.1 Microbacteriaceae bacterium
ATATCCCGCCCGTCGTCGGAATGTCGTCGATGTCATACCGATCGTTCTTGATGTGGAATGCAATCGGGGGAGTGGCGTGGGCTGTGAGCCTGACAGCCGCCGGCTTCTGGCTTGGCCAGATACCGGTCGTGGCCAACAACATCGACGTCATCTCGATCATCATCGTGGTCATCTCCATCCTTCCGATAGCGATCGATCTCCTCCGGCGACGCACCCTGAAAGCGAGAGCATGATGAGTCGATTGACCGCTGGGTCACGTGAGTCCTCTGCTCCATTGCTGGCTCAGACTCCTGACCGTGGGAGGGTGATCGTCACGGCCGCGGTGGCCGTGACGATCATCCTGTCGGTCGGGCTGCTGATTCGTAACAGTCAGTTCGATTTCGCTGTTGTTCAGTTCTTCAACGGTTTCCACACCGGCGCGATCGGCGCGGTGACCAACGCCGTCTATGTTCTCTTCGGCCCGGTGCCGGCGATCCTCGGCACGGCAGTGGTGACCGTCATCGTCCTGGCAGCGACGAGAAACCTGCGGCTCGCCTCGACGTTCGCCGTGACGATCGCGGCCACGTGGCTGTCACTGGCGGCCGCGAAGCTCATAGTTCAGCGTCCCCGCCCCGACGCGAGTCTGCTGCCGTTCCCCTTCGACCCTGCCCAGGTCGACGCCAGCTACCCCAGCGGCCACACCGCGTTCGTGACCGCACTGGTAGTGACGATCGTGTTGGCCACGGCGGCCGGCCCAGCACGCCGGTGGGCCGTAGTCGTGGGCGGGCTGCTGATTCTCGGAGTGGGAGTCTCGTTGATGATCGACGGAGTTCACTACCCCAGCGACGTCCTGGCATCAATGCTTTGGGGCATTGCGGTTGCACCCTTCGCGCGGATGTTATGGGTCTCGGCGGTACTGCCGCGCTTCAACCGGGTGTCGAAGGGCCTTTAGATCGAACCTCGGCCGAGGGACACCCCACGGGAGACCCCTGCCGGGTGTCCCGGCAGTTGCGGTCGTTGTTCTGGGATCAGTGTCCGGAACCCTATTGCCCGCGCGCCTCGCGTGCGGGGTCGTGCTGGCCTCATTGAGGCCCTCCTCAGGACCGGTTGGTGGGGTGTTCGTTCTTGTCTGTTATCGCATCCATGATCGCGTCGGTGGAGGCGACGACTAGGGCCACGGTGAGGAAGAACCAATGTGTCCGGTGGATCCAGCCGGTGGACCTCATTCACTCGCTGTGATCTGCGTATGCAACATCTGCTTCAGTTCATTGCTTAGTCGGCCTGAACCGGGAGGAGAACGTTGACCTCTAGCCCAGTACCGACGGTGTTTCTTAGGCTCAGGGTCCCTCCAGCGACCTCAACGAGCGCAGACACGATCGCCAGCCCAAGCCCGGAACCACCCGCGGCGCGGGCGGGGTTGGCCTGCGAGAAGCGGTTCAAGGCGTAGGGCAAGAATGCGTCATCCATCCCACCAGCGTCGTCCTTCACCGTAAGCATCACGGCTCCAGCATGCTGAACCAGTCCGAGGACGACGGTGCCGCGAGAACCCATCGCCGCCAATGCGTTATCGACAAGATTGCTGCATAGCCGACCGAAATCATTGGCGCCGATCCGCACCTGACCCCCTCCATCGTGAAGCCCTGAGTCGTACTCGATGAGGATGTCTCTGGCTCCGACTTGACGCCGGCCACGGTCGGCAGCATCCGCCAATTCCCTGCTCAACTCTTCACGAGACGCCGCCCCGGGAGCTGTCTGCGCTTCGATGCGCGAGAGTTCGAGCATGGACGTCGCGAGTGCAGCTAGGCGGGCCACGGTGCCTTGGGCTGCCCTCACATCGCCCTTCATTTGGGAAAGCGATGAGGCATCGGCCTGGGCAAGCTCGAGCTGGGTTTGCAGGATCGAGATCGGGGTGCGGAGTTCGTGGCTTGCATCCGAGACGATTTGGCGCTCTCGATCATGCGACTCGCGCATGTGCTCGATGAGTTCGTTGAGAGTCACTGCGAGTTCGGCAATCTCGTCTTGGGCCGGGCCGACCGGGAGGAGCTCTCTCGTGGGAGATCGAACGAGCTTCTCGGCGCTTCGCCGGAGTCGAGCGACCGGGCTGAGCACAGCCCTGCCGATCATCCACGACGCACCACCGAAGGCGAGATTTATTGCCGCGATACTTGCGACGAGGAGAATCGCCATCTGATCGAGAACGGATTGCTGAAAGTCGTTGACGCCTGCCGTGATTACGACCCACGTCCCCAGTGTGGTCCGGGCCTCTGTCACACGAACTAGATAAGAAGTTGAACCCACCGAGATGGACCGCGTTCCCGATGACTTCGCGAGCTCGGTCATGGTGCTCGCCAAGTCGGTAGGCAGGGTGTTGATCTGAGGGGCGCCGGATGGGTCGATTACGGCGACCAGCTGACTCGCTCCTGGCGGATCAAAAGTCTCGCTAGGTTCTAGGGCGAGAGAAGTGAGGTAGGGCGCTTCCACGTTCTTGAGCGCTGCAACTTGTCCGTCGGCGACGATTCGTTGAACCTGGCTATAGATGAGGATGCCGGCCACAACAGATATCAGCGCCGCGATAAGCAAGCTCCCGCCGGTGATTCGAGTGCGGATGCCGAGCCGCGCCCACTTCATAGTTGCGTGGCCGAGAGCTGGAATCCAACGCCGCGAGAGTTCACGATGCTCAGTGGCGCCCCAACTGCTTCCAGTTTCTTGCGCACATACCTGACGTATTGGTCAACGATGTTTGCATCGATGTTCGCCGCAGATCCCCACAGCGATTCGAGGATCTCTGCTCGTGAAATAATACGGCGCATGTTTTCGGCGAGCAGGCGAAGGAGGTCAAACTCGGTGCGGCTGAGTCGGAGTTCCTGGCCGTCGCACGTGATCTCGTGTCGGGTGAGATCGATGCGAAGGCGGCCGATATCTATCCGGCTGGCACCGATGGCATCCCGTCGCCTCAGGGCCCGGAGCCTGGCGGTGAGTTCACCGAACATGAATGGCTTGGTGAGGTAGTCGTCGGCTCCGGCATCGAGTCCTCGGATCCGATCATCGACCGCGTCTCTCGCCGTGAGGAGAATTATCGCAATTGATTGGGTCTGCTCGCGTAGTCGTCGACAGAGCTCGAATCCCGACATTCCTGGCAGCATGACATCGAGGACGGCCAAATCATAGGGGTTGTCGTTGCTGAGCGTAATGGCGTCAATGCCGTTGTAGGCCAGGTCTACCGCGTAGCCCTCCGCACGTAACCCACGACCGAGGAGAGCCGCCATTTCTGGTTCGTCCTCAACCACGAGTATGCGCAAGACCATTCGGTCACCCTTTCACCCTCGGTATGCTGAAGCCTAATGCTAAGCCGAGACGGGGTTGCTCTCGGCTTCGACGAGCGCCTCCCGACGCTGGCGCCCGATCTTGATGCCGAGGTATGTGGCAATGCCCACGATGACTCCGAGGAAGATGATGCTGGTCGCTGTCGTGCCCAACCCCAGACCACCGTCGTCGGGAGCCTGGGACAAAAGGTCACCGATGGATGCTCCGAGCGGGCGGGTGAGAATATACGCGGCCCAGAAGCTGAAGACCACGTTCATCCTGAAGACAAAATGCGCGATGGCAATGATGCCGATGAGAGCCGCGAAGAGGATCGTTCCAACCAGGTAGCC
>CANFBG010000232.1 GCA_947444785.1 Microbacteriaceae bacterium
CGGGCGGAGTAGCGGCCCGACAGGCGCTGGGCACCGAGCCACTGGCGCCAGAGCCAGCGCGAGATGAGCAGCATGACGATGCCCAGCGGGAATGCGAGAAGGATGTAGCCGCGCGCGAGGTCAAGCTTGAAGAGAAACGCGAGGATGGCGATCAGGCCGAAGAGTCGCACGGCGCTGTCGGCGATCAGTCGATACTCCTGGGCCCCCGTGCCGAGCACTCGGTAGCTACGGGTATCGAACATGCTCAGCAGCAGCATCCATGCGGCGACGATGGCCACTGACAGTGCCGAATAGGTGAACGGGGAGTTCACGATGTCGGCGCCCGTCGTGCCCGGGATGCCGCCGCCCGGAAACCAGGCGATCTGAACGCCGAAGACGACCCAGACGAGAACAATCAGGTCGGTGATGACAAGGCGGTGCGCGTATGACCTGCGCCAGTCAAGAGACTCGCCCCGCTCAAGAGGCGACGGAGTCGCCCGAATCTTCTCTAACAACGTGCTCTCATCCCATTCCCAAAAGAATCCCCCGTGATACTGCGGCCCCGCGACGATGAGCTACCAGGTGCTGCCGCCGTCTGACGAGATGACTGTAGTTTCGCCCGCCGACAGCCAGATCGACTGGCCGATCGCATCCAGTGCAACCGGGCCGGCGAGCGAAACCGACGCGGCACAGCCGACGGCCGTCGGGGTCGATGTCGCGGTCAACGGAAGCGTCACCGTCTGAATTGCGATGCCTGCGCAACCGGCGACACCGCGGGAGGCGAGCAACATTCGACTCGCGTTCACGGAGAAGGCCTGGGCGCCGGGCGTGCTCGCTGTGAACCATTCGGTCGTCGTTGTCGATCGCTGGAAGGCGGCGTTCTCGCACAATACGGCGGGGCGATTCGAGACGACCTCGAGGTCGAGAACGACCGGGCAGGGGGCGTTGAGCTCGGCTCCCCGCAGGTGCAGCACGCCGGGGCTCGTCGTGTCGACGAACGACTGCTCCACGAGGCGCTCGGGGTAGGACTGCCAGAACTGGCCGCCCGTGAAGGTGGCGACGGTGTCGATGGAACAGCCAGCTCCGGTCTTGCCAACGATCGTCGCCGCGCTCGCGCTCGTTGCCGTGAGAGCCAACACCTCGCTCACGGCCAGATCACCGGTGCTGTGCGGGGTCCAGGTGACACCCGCGTCGGTCGTCGACTCGATGACGGGAAGGGTGACACCGCAGACTCCCGCCGTCGAGCGCCAGCCCTCGGTTGCGCTCGTGGCCACCAGGAAGCTGGCAGGCTTGGCGGTCGTCGGGGCCGCGGTCGGGGTCGGAGTCGCTGACGGGCGAACCGTGGCTGAGGAACTGATGCTCGGCAATAGCTCAGGAGGCGTCGAGGTCGTGGATGCCTGGGTCTTTGACACAGCGAACGCGACAAGCACGATGTCAGCGATGATGAATGCGACGACGGCGGCGATGATCCACGGCGCTCGGTTGCCCGAATGGGATGACCGCCGCGGCGCCTTAACGCGGGCCAAAAGCGCCCTCGAACGGCGAGGCCGCGAAGGCCGAGACGATGGTGGTAACGGCGACATCGAGGCTCTTGCCCACGCGGTCGTACATCTCCTGCGGCTGGCGGTAGGGGTCGTCTATGTCGTCGTCGGCGGCGTTGGCCGGCGGCGGGAGGAAGCCCCGGGTGGCCGCCAACTGGGCAACGACCACGGAGGGATCGGCGCCGACCCCCATGGGCGAATCGGCCGCATCCAACGCAAAGACGCCGTCGATCATGCGGGCGAACTGCTTGATGGTGAAGGTGTTGCGGGTCGATCGCGGCAGAATGCGGGCGACCTGGGCGCGCTGGTCACGGGTCGCGGTGAGAACGAGGTCGGCGTTGGCGACGAGGGCCTGATTCAGCAGAACGCTGGTCTTGCCCTCGGGCTGGCCGCCGTAGAGTCGCGACTGCTCGGCAGCCAGCGGTTCCATCGGCTGGCCCTCGCTGGCCTCGAGGCCGGCGCTGGTGATCTGGGCCTGTACGCCTGCCGCAGCCAACCGGGCACGCAGGAGCTGCTCGGCAATGGGCGAGCGGCACAGGTTGCCCTCGCAGACCAGAAGAATCGTGAATTCCTTGGTCTCGCTCAAGTTTGTTGACATCGAAAATTCTTCCCCGAATCGAACCGTAGTGACGTGAGCCACACCTAACGCTTTGCCACCGAAACCTCGGATATTTCCCCGTATCCGTAGCCATAACCATACCGGCCATAGCCATAGGCGTCAGGCCCCTTTGTGGGCAACATTGTGAGTACGAGACCAGAAATCGGGGCGTCGACAGAGTTGAGTGCGGCGAGGGCACTCTTGAGCTGGTTCTTGTGGGTACGGCCGGCCGCACAGACCACGAGGGTGCCGCCGACGATGCGGGCAAGGATGGCCGCGTCGGTCACGGGAAGAAGCGGCGGCGAGTCGAAGAGCACCACGTCGAAGACGCCGTTGAACTCCTTGATCAGCTTGACCATCGCCTCGGAACCCAGCAGCTCGCTCGGGTTGGGCGGGCTCTTGCCGGCGGGCAGAACGAAGAGCTCCTTGGTGCCCCACTGCTGAATGACGTCTTGCGGCTCGGCACTGCCGATGAGCAGGTCGGTGAGGCCGACGGCGCCCTCGAGGCCCATGTAGTTCGCGAGCTGGGGGCGACGCAGGTCGGCGTCGACGATGAGAACGCGGGAGCCGGCATCCGCCAGTGCGATGGCGAGGTTGGCGGCCGTCGTGCTCTTGCCCTCGGTCTGAATAGAGGAGGTGATGACGAAGCAGCGATCGGTGCGACCCACATCGAGGAACTGCAGGTTGGTGCGCAGCGAGCGGAACGACTCAGCCCGCGGGCTGCGCGGGTCGGCGTGCACGATCAGCGGGCGAACGCTGGCGTTGGGGTCGAAGACGATGCCACCGAGAATCGGCACGTCGGTGATGATCTCGATGTCGCGCTCGTTTCGGATGCGCGTGTCGAGGGTCTCCCGCAGCACCGCGAGGCCGAGGCCGATGGCCAGGCCCACGAGCGCACCGAGGGCGATATTCAGGGGAACGTTGGGGCTGACCGGCTGCTGCGGCACGGCCGCGTGTTGGATGAGGGCGAGCTTGACCGGCGAGACGTTCGTCGCGCCCGCCGAGGTCTCGAGGCTCTCGACCACCTTGGTGAGGCTCTCGGAGACGCCGGTCGCGATGCGTGCCGCCTGGGCAGGGTCGGCGTCGATGACCGCGATCTCGATGATGTTCGTGTTCAGGGGCGCAGACACGGTGGTCATCTTCGCGAGCTGGTCGCTGTTGAGGTCGAGGCCCAGATCGCTGATCACGGGCAGCAGAACAATAGGAGTGACCGCCAGGGCCGTGTAGGTCAAGACCCGGGCCTGCGTGAAGGTGTTGCCCTGCGCGAGGTCTTGAACGGTCGAGCCGCCCGAGGTCGAGACGAAGACCTTGGCCGAGGAGCTGTACTTCGGGGTCTGCAGAATCGAGTAGGTCGCCGCGGCGGCGATGCCGACCAGCGTCAGCACGACGATGATGACCCAGCTCTTGCGCAGAATTCTTATGTAGTCGCGAAGTTCCACTTCAGCGGCCTTCCCCTCGAGGTCGTGAACACTGTCCCCGCAA
>CANFBG010000233.1 GCA_947444785.1 Microbacteriaceae bacterium
AAAGTACCCCATTCGAGGGCAACTGTGCTTTATTAGACGTTGTGGAAAGGTTTCCCGATCACCACTCAACGAGGAGTAACAATGCGTTTCCCACAGCACAGAAGAATCCTGGCCCCGATCGCCCTGGCCGCGGTCGCCGCCCTCACACTCGTCGGATGCTCGGGTGGCCCCGGGGCCGCGACCAGCACCGCGGGAGCCGCGGGTGATGGCACCGTCACCATCTACGGCACCATCTCCGGCGACGAGGCGAAGCTGCTCCAGGAGTCATGGTCGGCATGGGCTGCCGAGAACAAGATCACGATCCAGTACGAGGCATCGCAGCAGTTCGAGTCCCAGATCGGCGTGCGCGCCCAGGGTGGCAACCCGCCCGACATCGCGATCTTCCCGCAGCCGGGCCTGATGGCAGACCTGGCGAGCCGCGGCTACATCAAGCCTGCCCCGGCCGCCGTCGAGGCGAACGTGACGAACGGCTGGTCCCCGGACTGGAAGGCCTACGGCACCGTCGGCGACACCCTGTACGGCGCACCGCTGATGGCCAGCGTCAAGGGCTTCGTCTGGTACTCCCCGGCCAAGTTCGCCGAGTGGGGGGTCACGGTTCCCAAGACGTGGGCCGAGATGATGACCCTCACGAAGACCCTTCAGGAGAAGACCGGCACCCCGCCGTGGTGTGCGGGCTTCGGCTCGGGCGACGCGTCAGGCTGGCCCGGCACCGACTGGATCGAAGACGCCGTTCTTCGCCAGTCCGGCCCCGACGTCTATGACCAGTGGGTCAAGAACGAGATCCCCTTCACCGATCCCCGCATCTCTGACGCCTTCACGGCCGTCGGCGACATCCTGCTGAACCCGGCCTACACGAACGCCACCTTCGGCAACGTCGCCTCGATCAACAGCGTGCCGTTCGGCGACGTCGCGGCCCCGATCTCGGCCGGCACCTGCGCGATGACCCACCAGGCATCCTTCTTCGACGGCTTCGTCAACTCGGCCGGCGGCAAGGTCGGCCCCACCGGAGACGTCTGGGCGTTCGTCACCCCGCCCGTCACGGCGGGCGCGGGCCAGGCCGTCACCGGAGGCGGCGAGATCGTGGCCGCATTCTCCGACGACACCGATACCCAGAAGGTGCAGGCGTACCTGTCGAGCTCCGAGTGGGCGAACACCCGGGTGAAGCTGGGCGGCGTCATCAGCGCGAACAAGGGCCTCGATCCGGCCTCGGCCACGAGCCCGATCCTGCAGGAGGCCATCAAGATCCTCCAGGACCCGACCACCACGTTCCGCTTCGATGCCTCTGACCTTATGCCCGGCGTTGTCGGCGTCGGCACGTTCTTCAAGGGCATGACGAACTGGGTCAACGGCACACCGCAGGCCGATGTGCTCACGGCAATCGAAGCCGGCTGGCCCTCCAAGTAGCCAGCTCTTCCCCCGAAAGCGGATGCGGCGAGCCGGCCCCACAGGCCGGCCCCGCCGCATCCGCTCGCGGTTCGCACAACCAGCAGAACCCGCACTTCGCACAACCCGCACCCGCACAACCCGCCCGTCCCGCCTGGGTCCACCGACGAACTCGTAAAGGTCCGAATGTCCTCCTTCTTTGCCTGGCTGGCCCAGTTGCCGGCCCTGGCGCAGGTGCCGATCGTCATCGGGGCGTTCGTGGCGGTGATCGCGGCCATCCTCTTCTTCATCGAGATCGCGCCCCGCCGCGGCCGCCTTTACACGATCATCCGTCTCGCCGTCTGCGTCGCAGCCCCGCTCGTGATCCTGTTGATCGCGGGCTCGTACACCTGGGCCGCGATCGTTGCGGCCGTGCTCGGCGGGGTCTTCTTCCTGCTGGACTACCGCTCGAAGAAGGGCCCCGGCTACCTGTTCCAGCTGGTGGCGTTCTTCGCCCCCACCGTGCTGCTGTTGGCGATCGGCCTGATCATCCCGACGATCCAGACCACCGTTCAGTCGTTCATGAACTCCCGCGGCGACCGCTTCGTGGGGCTCGAGAACTTCGCCTGGATCTTCAGCCAGCCCGACGGCATCCGCACCGTTGCCAATACCGTCGTCTGGGTGCTCGTGACCCCGCTGGTCTCGACCGTCGCGGGCCTCGCCTACGCGATGTTCATCGACAAGAGCCGCGGCGAGAAGTACTTCAAGATCATGGTGTTCCTGCCGATCGCCATCTCGTTCGTCGGCGCGTCGATCATCTGGCGCTTCGTCTATACGGCCCGGCCCGCCAGCGAAAACCAGATCGGACTGCTGAACCAGATCGTCGTGTGGGCGGGCGGCCAGCCCGTCGACTTCCTGGCAGCACAGCCGTGGAACACCCTGTTCCTTGTCGTCGTGCTGATCTGGGTGCAGACCGGATTCGCGATGGTCGTGCTCTCCGCAGCCATAAAGGGCGTGCCGAGTGAGCAGCTCGAGGCCGCCGCCATCGACGGAACGAGCCCGTGGCAGAGCTTCACGAATGTGATCGTGCCCGGCATCCGCAGCGCGCTGATCGTGGTGCTCACGACGATCTCGATCGCCTCGCTGAAGGTCTTCGACATCGTCAGCACCATGACCGCCGGAGCCAACAACACCTCGACGATCGCCAACGAGATGTACACGCAGTTCAAGGGATTCGAGCAGGGGCGCTCGGCGGCATTTGCGGTCGTCCTCTTCCTGATGGTGCTGCCGATCGTCGTCTTCAATGCCCGCCAGATCCAGAAGCAGAGGGAGATCCGATGAGCACATCGACGAATGTGGCCGGGCGCACGCCGGCCGCCGATTCCGAGACCGCTCCGGATGCGCGCGCCGAGGTATTCTCCGCCGCCAAGAAGGCGAAGCGCCGACTCACGAGTCGAGGGGCCACGATCGCGGCACTGGTCATCGCCGTCGTCTGGACCGTGCCGACCTTCGGCCTCTTCATCTCGAGCTTCAGGCCGGCACCGCTCGTGCGCACCACGGGCTGGTGGACGATCTTCACTAACCCGGGATTCACCCTGGACAACTACGCGGAGGTGCTCGCGGCCGGCAACAGCCAGCTGAACCTCGCCGGGTCGTTCATCAACTCGTTGGCGATCACGCTGCCGGCCACCGTCATCCCCTTGGCGATCGCAAGCCTCGCGGCCTACGCCTTCGCATGGACGGAGTTCCGGGGCAAGAACATCCTCTTCATCGGGGTGTTCGCGCTGCAGATCGTGCCGATCCAGATGGCCCTCGTGCCGCTGCTGCAGTACTTCAGCCAGGGCACGATCTTCGGCTTCCCCGTGGTCCAGGCGATCTCGGGCTCGGGCGGCTACACCCAGGTCTGGATCGCGCACACGATCTTCGCCCTGCCGCTCGGCATCTACCTGCTGCACAACTTCATCTCGGAGATTCCCCGGGAGGTCATCGAGGCCGCCCGCGTCGACGGCGCCGGCCACGGCCAGATCTTCCTGCGAATAGTGCTGCCGCTGAGCATGCCGGCAATCGCGTCGATCGCCATCTTCCAGTTCATCTGGGTCTGGAACGACCTGCTCGTGGCGCTCATCTTCGCCGACGGCGCGGTGGCCCCCATGACCAAGCTGCTGGCCGAGATCACGGGAAGCCGCGGCCAGGACTGGCACCTGCTCACGGCCGGAGCCTT
>CANFBG010000234.1 GCA_947444785.1 Microbacteriaceae bacterium
AGAGCGGCCTGAGGATCGCGATGACGACACTCAGCAGCACCGAGGCTCCGAGCACGCGGGTTGCCGAGCGCAGCGGCCGAGACCTGATGAATCGGGTGCCGAAGGCGAGGGCGGTCGCGCCAACGAGCAGCAGGGGAAATGCGCGGATGAGCCAGCCGACGCCCGGCAGAACGGAGACGGTGCGGCCGATGAGGTCGCCAGCGCCGAGAGACCAGGGATCGATCGCCCCGTTGGCATCGCCCTTGGTGAGCAGCAGCCCAGCATCGTCGAATCCGACGACCCGGTGGGTGAACGTCTCGCCCGGGGAGGTCGGCGGGTGGAAGGTGATGATGTCGCCGACGTGAATGCCCGCAAACGGCGTCGGGGCCGCGAGCACCAGGGTGCCGACCGGGGCGGCCTCGCCCATCGAGGGCGTGCTGACGATGTACCAGCGGCCGCCGCCAGAGAAGAACAGGGCGGCGACCACAAGCAGGATGCCGATCACGACCGTGATGGCGACGGCCGCAAGGCGGGCCGCGCGATTACGGGTGATCGGCATCCTGGTCATATCGGTGAGCGTCTATCGAGCCGGGCGACGCCGACTAGCTCGTGAACGTGAAGGTGATCGGCAGCGAGGCGGCGAGGCCCTGATAGGTGTTGCCGGCGGCGGCATCCAGAGTCGCCACGATGGTGAACGGCACGCTCGCACCGGCAGCCGGCGCGGCGGGCATCGTGATTCCGGGTGTCGAGACGGTGGTTGCCGCGGCGAGCTGGGTGATGGTGCCGCTGAATACCGTGGAACCCCCGGAGGTGATCACGATGTTGATCTTCGAGCACAGGTCGGTCGCGGTGCCGTTCAGGCTGCCGTTGTTGCTCTGGGTGCAACTGGCCCCGTGGGTCATGGTGAAGCTGCTGGGGGTGACCGTGCCGGTGTTCTTGATCGTGATGCCGGTCGTCACCGCCGTGCCCGGAACCATGACCGTGCTGCCGCCGAACTTGTTGATCGTCGAGCAGGTCGAGGCGTTGGTCGAGACGGTGCCACTGTCGGTGCTGGTGCAGGTGACGAGCGACCCGGTGGTGGTCTTCTCTTCCATCACGATGGCGCCGGTGGCCGCCGTGTTCGTGCTGTTGGTGATGCTGGCGACGAAGCCGGAGAGGGTTCCGGTCATCGAGAGCGAGAGGAGGCCGGCGGCAATCAGGCCGGTGGCCAGGGCGATGGGGGTGAAGCGCGAGCGCTTGGTGGAGGAGAACACGGTAGGGCCTTTCGGGTCGAAGCGGGTCGGGTTGAAGAGGGTCAGGTAGAGCGGGTCAGGTAATGCGGGTCAGGTAGGAATGTAGGCAGGGCCGCCCATGACCCGATACGCCGATTTGCAGGGGCCCGGGAAATCTCAGTCGGCGTCGCCGAACGAAAGTTCACGGGGCTGGTGCTCGTCGGGGGCGCTCTCGACGACGGCCTCTGGGTGGTGGTGGGGCACGCCGACCAGCAGCATCCAGAGCAGGGGAATCGCGCAGATCAGGCCGAAGATCACCCAGCCGCCCGGCGACAGGCTCAGTGCGCTGCCGAGAACGTAGTGCCCTCCATCCCCAGCGATCGCGGGCACGAAGAGCTGGCCGACCTGGCCGTCGACGAGGTCAATGGTCTGCGCGGGCTGTTGGGCCAGGGGGAAATCACCCTGCACCTGAAGCCGGATGGGCAGGAGCCCCGTAGACACGATGGTTGCGAACAGCCCGCCGCCGGGGGCCGGGCTGGTGGCCATCACGACGAATCCGGTGAAGGGGCGGAGCACGGCGACGATTCCCGCCACGAGGAGCGAGAGCCCGAGCACCTCTGCGATGGAGCGCCTGGCGCCCGGTCTGAATCGCCGGGTGATCCCGAAGAGAGCAACCGCGCCCAGGAGGAGCGCGGGGAGGCCGCGCATCAGCCAGCCCACCCCCGGCAGCACGGCCGTCGGACTGCCGATCAGATCGGGCTGGCTGAGTTGCCACGGGTCGATCGCGCCGTTGGCGTCGCCCTTGGTGATCAACCGAGCGTTGTTCAGGGTGCGCCCGATGACGCGGTGCGTGTAGGTCTCGGAGGGTGCCGTCGGGGGGTGGAACGTGACAACGTCGCCGGCTTGGATGTCGCCGAAGCTCCGGGGCTGGGTGAGCACCAGCGTGCCCACGGGAGCGGCCTGGCCCATCGACGGCGTTTCGACGACGAACCACCGACCACCATTTGCATAGAAGATTGCGGCCGCGAGGATGGCTGCCAGGGTGAGGGCCGCGACGAGGGGGATCCAGAGTTTGGAGAGGGCAGAGTCGGTGCCGGCGCTGGCGGGTCCCAGTGTCGACACCGCCCCTGAGTCATTCATTCTTCGATGTCTGATCGCTTGAGGCGACTAGATTGCGAAGGTCCAGGTCAGCGGCAGTGAGACGCCGAGGCCCTGGTAATCGTTGCTGGCGTCACTCGAGAGTGTCGTCACGAACGTGAATGGGATGCTCTCTCCTGCTGCGGGAAGCGTCGACAGCTCGAACGGCGCGTGGGACGCGAGCTGTGCGGCCGTGCCGGAGAAGATCTGCTTGTCACCGGACTTGATCAGGATGGATACCTGCTCACACATCGTGTCGATGCCGATTCCGTGCTGCACCGGCAGGGCTTCTGAGGCCTTGCATTTGGCGCCGGGGGTGAGCGTGAAGGTGTCTGGCGTCAGCGTTCCAGTGTTGTGGATGCTCACGTTGGTGGTGATCGCGTGGCCCGGTGCCATGTGAGTGCTGCCGCCGAACTTGTTGATGCTGGAGCATTCGGCGTGGTTCGCAGTCGTGACGCCGCCCACGGTGCTGAAGCAGTTGGTGGGCTCTTGAATGTCGACCCGGTAATCCGCGAGCGGCGACGGATCGTACGACTCCTCCATGGCCAGGGAGCCTGCCGAGGAGGTGTTGGTGGGGTTGGTGATGCTGGCAACGAAGCCGCTCAGGGTCCCGGTCATCGACAGGGAGAGAAGGCCTGCGGCCAGGACACCGGTGACGAGTGCCGCCGGGGCGAGGCGCTTGCGCGTGGTTAGGAATGACAAAGGTGAATCCCTTCGGAAATGGAAACGTCGGTTTTCGACAGCCGCGGGGTGCGGATACAGGACGCTAACCAGACGAGAACGCTCCGGGGTAGCCGATTCCCGCCGGATTTCCGGTAGCGCAGCCTCTCGGGTTTCCGAGGATTGCCAGCACTAGCTGCCGCAAAATAGTTATTTGATCAGCAATTTAATTCCCACTCGTGGCTGACCGGAACCGGCGCCGGGCCGCGCTGTCGGAAAGTCGGATTCAGTGAACCGGGGGCGTCATAGACTGCGCTCATGCCCGTTCCTGGATTCGCTGTCATCGGCCTGGAGGCCACCGGCGTGCACGCCGCGGGGCACGATCGGGTCATCGAGATCGCCGTGGTGAACGTCGGCCCATCCGGAACCATCGAGGGGTCATGGCAGACCATGGTCAATCCGACACGGGGCGTGGAGGGCCGGGTGACGCCGACGCCGACGCCGACGTTCGCGGAGGTCGCGGCCGAGCTGATCGGGCTTCTGGACTCCCGGGTGCTCGTCGCCCACAACGCGAGCTTCGACATC
>CANFBG010000235.1 GCA_947444785.1 Microbacteriaceae bacterium
CGACTCGAGGATGTCGAGAGCGTCGGCGACGAGCTCGTCACTCCACGCAAGCAGAAGGTCCCCGAGCAGGGTTGCGCTGGCGCGACCGAAGGCCGTGCCGGAGCCGGCCCAGTCGCCGGAGGAGTGCAACGTCTCGAACCGGATGTGTGCTGCGGGCATGCCGCGACGGGTCGCGGAGTTGTCGATGATGTCATCGTGCACCAGTGCCGCGGCATGAAATATCTCCAGGGCGCTGGCCAGGCTGACGAGGCTCTCGAATCGGACGGTGCTTTCGAGGCTTTCCCAGCCAACGGGTGCCCCTGCCGGCTCGCTTTGAGTGCCCCGAGATTCCGCCGATCTCGCGGCTTCCCAGCCCCAGAAGCAGAACTTCGCCCGGAACCGTTTGCCTCCGCTGAGAAGATACCGGGAGAACTCGCCAAAGGAGGCCAGCTCAGGGGCAATGGAGGCGAGAATAGGCTCACGGGACGTGAGAAACTCGCCGATCTTGTTGTCGACATGGCCGACCAGTCGCGTACTTGCATTCACTCGCCTAGCCTAGCTAGAAGAGGGACTGTAAGATCATCCAGTAGCAAGAGCAGTTCCCAAGTTTGAGGTGAATCAGGATGCCACTTTCCGAGCAGGAGCAAAAACTCCTCGATGAAATGGAACGCAGTCTCTACCACAACGACGCAGATTTCGTCTCCGCCGTCGGAAATGGTCGTGGGAGACTTAATTATGGTGCCCTCGTACTGGGTATCCTGCTGGCCGTGATCGGCCTGGTCGTGGTCATCGTGGGCGTGAGCAGCAGGCTGCCCATCGTCGGCGTACTCGGCTTCGTCGTGATGTTCGCCGGCGTCCTTGTGTCGCTGAGACGGTCCCGCGGAGCGTCATCGGGCCCGGTCTCCTCGGGGGCACGTACCGCCACGAGTTCAACCCGGAAGCCAGCAGCCGGCTTCATGGACCGCTTGAACGATCGCTGGGAGAAGCGTCAGGACCGCGAGGACTGACACCCGCCACACTCACTTCCAAAAAGAGGTCGACCTTCGGGTCGGCCTCTTTTTTTGCGTTAAATCGCAATTGTTCGACTGGGAGACTTCATTTCCCTCCACTTGCTCATCCCTATGGATAAGGGGTGAAAGGGAGTAGTTTTGGGAATCCGGGACTTTTTTCTCTAATTTGTGGATGAAAGTGGAGTAATGTGGGGCCCGACCCAGAATCAGGCCGGATGAGAGGGGTGTGAGCCGTGTTCCTTGGTACCTATACCCCCAAGCTCGACGACAAGGGACGCATCATATTCCCGGCGAAGTTCCGCAACGAGCTGGCCGAAGGGGTCGTGATGACCCGCGGTCAAGAGCACTGCATCTACGTGTTCTCCACGGCGGAGTTCGAGCAGCTGCACGAGAAGATCCGCCAGGCACCGGTCACCAGCAAGCAGGCCCGTGACTACCTCCGCGTGTTTCTCTCGGGCGCCACGGCGGAGACTCCGGACAGCCAGAACCGGGTCACCGTTCCGGCAACGCTTCGCACCTACGCCGGCCTCGGCCACGACCTCATCGTGATCGGTGCAGGAAGCCGGGCCGAGATCTGGGACGCCGACGCGTGGAACACCTATCTCGCCGACCAAGAGGCCGCATTCGCCGATACAGAAGAGGAGGTGATCCCCGGGCTCTTCTAGTTCGCCCCGAGTGACCCCCCGCCGTTCATCCCCTGGCCCCCTTCCCCGGTGCCAGGTGGTCAATGGATGGGGATCAGTCGGTACGAGCCGGGCTCAATTACCCATGGACATCAAAGACATCCACACCCCAGTAATGCTCCAGCGCTGTGTCGACGTGCTCGCCCCTGCGCTCGAGGCTCCGGGCGCCGTGCTCGTTGACGCCACCCTCGGGCTCGGCGGCCATGCCGAGGCCTTCCTCACGCGCTTCCCCGAACTCACCCTGGTGGGCCTGGACAGGGACAAGCAGGCCCTGGCGCTTGCCAGCGAGCGACTAGCCCCGTTCGGCGGCCGGTTCAAGCCCGTTCGCTGCGTCTACGACGAGATCCAGGATGCCCTGTCAGGGCTCGGAATCGACTCCGCCGACGGCATCCTGTTCGATCTCGGCGTCTCATCGATGCAGCTCGATCGTGCCGATCGGGGTTTCGCGTATTCCAAGGACGCGCCGCTGGACATGCGAATGGATCAGGACTCCGAACTGACCGCGGAGATGATCATCGCCACCTACAGCGAGAGCGATCTCCGCCGGATCTTCCGCGACTACGGCGAGGAGAAGCTCGCCGACCGCTATGCCCGCAAGATCGTCGCTCGCAGGCAGGAGTCGCCGATCGTCGGTTCCGCGGATCTGGTTGACGTATTGCAGAAGGCGACTCCCGCCGCCCTGTCCCGTGCCGGTCATCCCGCCAAACGCGTGTTCCAGGCACTGCGCATCGAGGTCAACCAGGAGCTGAGCGTGCTGGAGCGTGCCATCCCGGCCGCGATCGATGTGCTCGGCCTCGGTGGCCGGATCGTCGTCATGTCGTATCAGTCCCTCGAGGATCGGATCGTCAAGCGCGCCCTCGCCGCCAAGTCGACCTCGACGGCCCCCGCGGGCCTGCCGGTCGAGCTTCCCGAGCACAAGCCCGAGCTCAAGCTCCTCGTGCGCGGCGCCGAGCTCGCCACCGACGAGGAGAAGCTGCAGAACCCCCGAGCCACCCCCGTGCGTTTCCGTGCCGCCGAGCGCATAAGGACCCCGTCATGAGCATGCCCGCCTACCAAGCCCTCTACAGCCCCGGCGCACCGAACCGGCAACCGACCGGGACAGTCGCGCCGGAGACCCGTCGACGCTGGCTGCAGCTTGCGCCGGAGATCATCTCGCGACGCATCCGGCCGACCTTCGCCGGTTCAGCCGTGATCATCGCCGGGATCGGCGTCATCACGGTGACCCAGCTCCTGCTGAGCATCGGACTGTCTGACGGTGCTTATGAGATCTCGTCCCTCCAGTCGACACAGAAGGAATTGGCCCGGTCGAGCCAGGCGCTGACCGAACGTGTCCAGACCCTCTCCTCGCCCCAGTACCTCGTGCAGAATGCCGCCGCGCTGGGGATGGTCGCCAACAGCAACACGGTCTTCCTTCGCCTGTCAGACGGTGCCGTCCTGGGCCAGCCTGCGCCCGCCGCAGGCTCTGCCGGCGCGGTTGCCGGCAGCCTGGTCGCCAACAAGCTCGTGCCCGCGACGGCGCTGGCCAGCGTGACCGCGGCGGGCAAGAATGCAGTCCCCGCCGCCCAGAGCGCGCCTGCTGTGCCCAAGACCGATCCGACGCTACCGTGGCAGGGTGCCCTGCCTTCCCCGACGACAAGGTAGGCGGTCCGCCCGCCCTCGCTCGAGTCGGCGAGAGTCCACGCGTCATCCGTAACCCCCATGTTGAGAAGGAATAGTTCGTGAGCAGCGTTCGCACTCTCCGGGCCCGCATCAGCTTCGCCGTGATGGTCATCGTGGCGCTCTTCGGGGTCTTCGTCTTTCGACTCGTCGACCTCCAGATCGTGCAGGCGAAAGACCTCAACGCCGCATCCCTCAGCCAGCGTTCCGACGTGCGCACGAC
>CANFBG010000236.1 GCA_947444785.1 Microbacteriaceae bacterium
AAGAAAAAACCCCTGATCTCTCAGGGGTTCATGGTGGGCGATACCGGACTCGAACCGATGACCTCTTCCGTGTGAAGGAAGCGCGCTACCAACTGCGCCAATCGCCCAAAACAATGCCTTCGGCACCTGTGAAAGATGCGCCGCAGTTGTGTTGCATGTCGATCCTAGTCGACCGCCGGCACCCGGCGCACATCCTGAAGCTTCAGAAACGAGGGTTCCCGACACGCTGTCGGCTTGGTTTTGCTCTGCTCGGTTTTATCGGCTACAGTCATCAACGCAAGCAGAAACGCTTGCGAAGTGCGGATGTGGCGCAGTGGTAGCGCATAACCTTGCCAAGGTTAGGGTCGCGAGTTCGAATCTCGTCATCCGCTCGAGTGACAAGTTTTTTTTGCTTGTGGTTTGTCTTCAGCAATGAATACAGGCCACACACATGGTGGCGTGGCCGAGAGGCGAGGCAGCGGCCTGCAAAGCCGTCCACACGGGTTCAAATCCCGTCGCCACCTCGCTTTCGCAAAAGACAGCACTCAGCAAAACAACACTCATGTATCAAACAGCATTGCAATCTAACTAAACATTGGGCGATTGGCGCAGCGGTAGCGCGCTTCCCTGACACGGAAGAGGTCACTGGTTCGATCCCAGTATCGCCCACAAAAACCCCTGTTGACAGGGGTTTTTTTTTACCCAAATTCATCCGTTCTGAAGGAGTTTGCCGTGAAGGTCAATCCGTATTACTCCGCCAACCTCAGTGACGCGAATGTTTTTCACGACCACAGTCGCTGCCCTGTCGGTATGGCCATCGAGAAGGCCGACAAGCGGTTCGGAACGAACGGCTATCCGCGCTGTCGGGACTGCGTCAAGCTGGGCTGATGAGCCCGGCGGGGCCCTCGGGACCTCCGGCACTATGCCCCATTTACTCCGGCGGCAAGTGTGGATGAATGACAGCGCAACAGGGTACAGGCAATGTGGTTTCTGCATTCTCCGGTGATACGACTGGTGCGCACCGGTTTGAGAATCGAGAGGATGCCGGTCGACGCCTGGCCTTGGCCCTTGCTCCGTTTTCGGGCGAGGACGCGGTTGTTCTCGGGATTCCGAGGGGTGGGCTTCCCGTCGCCGCCGAGGTCGCTCAGACCCTGAGGCTGGAGTTGGACGCACTGGTCGTTCGAGAGCGTTCTGCGCTGGACGCCGAGATCGTCAGGAGCCAGGCTGAATCATCCCCCGTTTCCGTGCGGGGCAGAACAGCGATCATCGTCGATGATGGCGTTGCCACCGGTGCGACGGCGCGCCTTGCGGCGCGATTGGCGCGTCTTCGGGGTGCTTCGAAGGTCGTCTTGGCGGTGCCTGTCGGGCCCGCAGGCCTGGCGCGACTGGTTCCCGAGGCCGATGAGGTCATCTGCCTGAGCACACCGAAGCCCTTCATCGCGGTCGGCCGCTCGTATCTGGACTTCGGCCCGACACCCGATTCCACGGTGTTGGAGCTGGTGGGCAGGGCCAGGGGGGACGGTCAGGAACGACAGGGCCAAGGCGTGCCCAAGTCGAGAACAAGCAGGGAGAGCGACCTCGACGTGAATGTGATCGTGCCGGTGCCCGACGCGTTCATCGAGGGCCAGTTGCGCCTGCCCGCGGGGTCATCCCGAATCGTTGTTTTCGCGCACGGCAGCGGGAGCAGCAGGCACAGCCCGAGAAACACGTGGGTCGCCCAGGTGCTCTTCGAGGCGGGAGTCGGCTCCCTGCTCCTTGACCTTCTGACTCCTGATGAGGAGAAGGATCGGTCGAACGTCTTCGATATAGACCTGCTGGCGACCCGTCTGGCGGCAGCCACCAGGTGGCTGCAGACGTCGACCCAAACGATGCACTGTCGGATCGGCTATTTCGGCGCGAGCACCGGCGCCGGGGCGGCGATCAAGGCGGCGACGGACGAGGATCTGCACGTGGGTGCCGTTGTTTCCCGCGGTGGACGACCAGACCTCGCGGGGCCGGTCGCCTTGGCGGCTCTTCGCGCGCCCACACTTCTCATCGTGGGCGGGGCCGACGAGGATGTCCTGGTGCTGAACAGCAAAGCCAAGGCGCTGATGCCCGGCATTTCAGAACTGGTCGTCGTGCCCAAGGCCACCCACCTCTTCGTCGAACCCGGTGCCCTGGTGGAGGTCGCAGTTCTGGCCAGAAGCTGGTTCCTGCGCTTCCTGGGGCCGAACAACCAGCGGATAACAGAGTAGGCAGGAAAGCGAATCGCCTACGGCACGAGCGGGAAGACGATTCTGGTCAGCCACCGCTCCGGGTCGTCCTCGGACTCCGGGCCTACGAGGTATTCCTCCCACATCACGGGGGCTGCAGTCAGGTCGTGTTCTTTGAGCCAGTGGGCAATCTCCTCGTAGTCCGCAGCCAGGGAGTCATAGGGGCCGGCGTGCATCGCTTCAACCGCGTCGCCGCCGGGGATGACAGCGATCTTGGTCGAGACGGTCTCGTCTACTGCCCCGCTTACGGGAAAGCCTGCGGTGACGTCGAGAAGACTTCCGGATTCCCAGCGGTACAGGGCGACCGGGGGTCCCGCCGGCGCCTCGCCCTGGTTCGCCAGCTCAGTGGCGACGGTGGTGAATGCCTGACCGAAGAACTCGGTCAGCCTCGGCTGGGCGACGATCGCGTGCATGCCCAGGACGGTTCTGGGGCTGACGTGTGTGCGGCTGATCTTCATGGTGCTCTCCTCGCAACTGGAATGGGAGTTCAGAAAATGAACTCGGAGCCCGAAGGATGCGGGCCCTCACGATTCACGGTACGGACATGGCCCGTTCTGTGCTGCGGCCTTAGGTCCCCAGCCCGGAACGGGCTTTCGTGCGGGGCTGCTGCTGGGTGATGCAGTGGATTCCGCCTCCTCGGGCGAACAGGGGCCGGGCATCCAGCTGAACGATCGTGCGGTCTGGATAGGCGTCTTGGAGCAAGCCCCGGGACAGGTCGTCTGCCGGGTCATCGAAGCTGCAGGCAATCACCGCGCTGTTCACGAGAACATGATTGATGTAGCTGTAGTCGACCCAGCCCTCCGCGTCTGTCAATACCTGCGGCGCGGGGACCGGAATGATTCGCCATGCGTTGCCCTCGGCGTCAGTCGTGTCGGCGAGCTCCGATATCAGGTCGCGGGTGACTTCGTAGTCGGGATGTGCAGGGTTCGTCTGCGAGTGCACCAGCAAGACCCCGGGGGAGGCAATGGTCGCGACGATGTCCACGTGTCCGCGGGTGCCGAAGCGCTCCGAGTCGCGTGTCAGCCCGCGGGGAAGCCAGATGGCGTGGGTGGTTCCGATCATCGCGGCCAGTTCGGCTTCGACGGCTGAGCGCGTGATGCCGGGATTTCGAAACGGATCCCGTTGGACCGTTTCCGTAAGAAGCACGGTGCCGAGCCCATCGACGTTGATTCCGCCGCCCTCCTGCACAAGTGCCGACGAGAGGAGTTCGGCTTGCGACCGCCGGACGACCTCGACTCCGATCAGGGAGTCGTTTCCCCAGGACGCCCAATCCTGTTGGCCCCAGCCATTGAAGACCCAGTCCACCCC
>CANFBG010000237.1 GCA_947444785.1 Microbacteriaceae bacterium
AAAGGTGAACTCGATGCCGCCGCACCTCTCGTGTCTCAAATTCAGCAGCAGCTGCTTAAAGATGACGGGGCCGCCGCCAAGGTGACCTCTGATGTGTTGGCTGGTCACAGTGCGAGCGCGGCCAGCCTCACGGGTGACCCGATTTGGAAGGCTGCTGAAGTAATTCCGTGGCTGGGCCCGAACCTGAGCGCCTTTGCCGAGGTCAGCGCAACGGTCAACGATGTTGCCCTCCACGTCATTCAGCCTCTGGCCAGCGTGGCCAACGGCATCAGCCTGAGCGACTTCAAGCCCGTTGATGGGGCAATTGCATTGCAGCCCTTCATCGACGCCCAGCCCACAATCGCTGCGGCGTCTGCGGCGCTGGAATCGAGCAATGCAAGAGTGGCGGCCGTTGACACCAGCCAGACTCTGGCACCCGTTCGCGATGCGACCGCCAAGTTCGCGGGGATGCTCGATAAGGCTTCCATAGAGCTGGCCTCCCTCAACAGGGCGGCGCAACTCATTCCAAGGATGCTCGGCGACGCGGGCCCGCGAAACTACCTGCTCATGTTCCAGAACCCCGCTGAACTTCGTGCAGCCGGAGGCATACCGGGTGCCTTGGCGATCCTGAACACTGAGAACGGCCACATCAAACTTGGTACCCAGACATCAGGTGAGAGTTTTGGTGAGTTTCCGGCGCCGGTACTCCCGCTAACAGCAGAAACTCGGGCCCTATTTGGCGACATCACTGGGACCTACATGCAAGATGTAACCCTGACCCCTGATTTCACTGTCTCCGCCAAATTAGCCCGGGAGATGTGGCGGCTCAAATATGGGACTGAGGTCGATGGTGTCATTTCCGTCGACCCGATCACTTTGGGCTATCTCTTGACAGCTACGGGGCCACTGAAGCTTCCAAGTGGTGACACGATCACGTCCCAAAATGCCGTACAACTCCTGCTAACAGATGCCTATAAACGCTTCCCAGTTTTCTCATTCAAGGCTGAGAAGGACGCCTTCTTCGCGGGAACCGCATCCACAGTTTTCGGAGCTGTTGCCAGCGGTCATGCCAACCCTGGCGAATTGATTAAGGCGCTTATTAGGGCAGGAAATGAACGCAGAATCCTCGTGTGGAATGCCGACGAAGCAGATCAGTCCATATTGCAGGAGACAACTCTGGCGGGTGGACTTCCATCTTCCACAAATGACCTAAAGAACTTCGGCGTGTATCTGAATGATGGGACTGGCGCGAAGATGGGCGGTTTTTTGGAGAGTGCAATCGCGTTAGGTCAGGTGACCTGCCGAAATGATGGACGGCCCGAGTACGAAGTCGCCCTCACGCTCAAGAGCACCGCTCCATACGACGCCGGCGCAACACTTCCCCCTTACATAACGGGTGGCGGCGGGTTCGGTGTACCTGCCGGAGTGATTAGAACTGTCGTGTCAGTCCTGGGGAGCCCCGATATGCTGAACATGGGAATGACGCGTGATGGCACACCAACCCCGTTTCACCCGACGACCCTCGATGGGTACCCGGTGAGTGCGGTCAGTGTCGACCTGAGTCCGGCTGAGACGACCATTCTTCGATTCAAGTGGCTGGGCGATGCCCCGTTTGCAGGCAAACTGGGCGCTGAAGTGACGCCGCAAATTAACGCAATGGCAACACGGCAGGTTGAACCGACCTGTGCCGCTGGCATAGAGTAGGGCTCAGGCTTAGTCGTCGGGGGATTTGCGGACGTCGAGCATCATCTAATAGGGGAGATTCTCGCATGTTCAAAAAACTCGTAGCCGTTGCTGCCTTGGGCCTTGTGGCTGTTCTGGCAGTTCCGGTCGCCGCCTTCGCCGCCGACTACACGTCCTCAAGCAACACGATCGTAACCGGCGCCAATGGTGTCGAGCTTTCTGCCGTTGGTGCCGGCGATAGCGTTGACATCGACTTCATCGGGGCCAGCTTCGCCGTTGGAGAGACCGTGTCGGCCACGGTTGACGGCTTCGGCAACCCCAGCCTCTCGACCGTCAAGGCAGCGCCGTTCAGCCTGACCAAGGTTGCCGACGGCAACGGCTCAACCTCGTTCACGATGAACCTTCCTGCCGACGCCCAGGGCTCCTATTCCGTGGTCGCAACCGGCCTGACCTCCGGTAACACCGGAAACGCGTCCGTGACCGTGACGCCGGCCGACGCAGGTGCCGGTTCGGGTTCGAACTCGTCTGACGGCCTGGCCTCTACCGGTGCCAACGTCTCTATGCTGCTGATCTGGAGCGTCGTCGGCGTTCTGCTGCTCGGCGCCGCCATGATCGCTGTGCGGGTTGCCGTTCGCCGCCAGCGCGCATCGGCGTAAGCGCTCGACAGCACTGAACGAAGGGCGGGCCTGCAACAGCAGGCCCGCCCTTTTTGTCTTTCCGAAACCTAGTTGGATTGCTGGGTGCGAAGACGTCGACGACGCAGTACCAAGACAACGGCAAGCGTCGCGATAACCAGAACTCCGGCGACGCCGGCCCAGACAAGCGGGGCACCCCGTTCGGGCTGGGCAGTGGTGCTGCCCGTGGCTGCGTCTGCGGGCAAGACGGTTAGCGTGCCGACCGAGACCGTGCCGCTCTGGCTCGTGACCGTGATCGTGTAGCTGCCCGGGATGGTGGCCGTCGCCGCGTACTCGACCCTGCCTGCGTCGTCGGTGGTGCGGGTCATGCTTGTGACGGCGTGCAGGGCGGCCAGGGCGACGGCGTTGGGCGCTGATGCCGTCGTTCGCTCATTCGGCTGGAAGCCGGAGAACGACAGCAGGCCGGAGCCACTGGCTGAGACCTCGACAGAGGGACCCTGAGGGGTGTATCCCACTGCGTGCGCCTGCAACGGTGTGGCGGCAACCGCGGCCCCTGAGATCAGAACCACGGCGAGGAGTTTGGAACGCATGAAGCAAGCCCGTCAGCTAAAGAAGTCAGGCCCTCAAATGGGGGCTTCTTCAGCCTAGATCAGACTTGTGACCAAGGCGTGCCTGGCTAGTAGGCGCCTTCGCTCGCGAAGACGGCCTTGGCGGTGCGCCAGAGGATGACGAGGTCGCCCATGGCCGACCAGTTCTCGACGTAGTACAGGTCGAGCCTGACCGTGTCACCCCACGAGAGGTTTGAGCGGCCACTGACCTGCCAGAGGCCGGTGACGCCCGGCTTCACGAGGAAGCGGCGGTGCACGTGCGTCTCGTACTCGACGACCTCGCTCTGAAGCGGCGGCCTCGGGCCGACCAGTGACATGCTGCCGCCGAACACGTTGAAGAGCTGAGGCAGCTCGTCGATGCTGTAGCGCCTCATGAACGCACCCACGGGGGTGATTCTGGGGTCGTTCTTCATCTTGAACATGACCGAGTTGCCCTCAAACCGTTGCTCCGACTGAAGCGCGGCAAGGCGTTCTTCGGCGTCGATCACCATAGAGCGAAACTTGAACATGTTGAAGGTCTTGCCGTTGATGCCGACGCGCTGCTGCCGGAAGAGCACCGGGCCGGGCGTGCTGAGCCGAACGGTGAGGGCAGTGGCCACGAGCAGGGGCGACAGCACAACGATAAGAC
>CANFBG010000238.1 GCA_947444785.1 Microbacteriaceae bacterium
GCGGGAGTGTTCAACGTGGTTCCCGGTCTCGGTCGGGTTGCGGGCCAGGCCCTGGGGCGGCATCCGCTCGTCGACAAGGTGACGTTCACGGGGTCACCGGCCGTCGGCAAGGGTTTCCTGACCTATGCCGGGGAATCCAACGGCAAGCAGGTCTCGCTGGAACTCGGCGGGAAGAGCGCCCAGCTCGTGCTGGCGGATGCGCCCGATCTCGATGCGGCCGCCTCCAGCATCGCGTGGGGAATCTTCTACAACGCCGGGCAGACCTGTCACGGCGGCTCGCGGCTGATCGTCGATGAGCGCGTGCACGACGAACTCGTCGACAAGGTCGTGGCCGTCGGAAAGTCTCTGGTGCTCGGCGACCCGCTTCTGGAGGGAACCCAGATCGGCACGATCGCCAGTCGGGTGCAACTCGATCGGGTACTCGAATACGTGGAGGTCGCGCGCTCCGAGGGAGCAACGGTGCTCGGCGGCGGGCAGGTGCGTCCGATCGGCCTCACCGACGGGTACTACGTCGAGCCCACGGTCTTCGATCATGTCGACAACGCCGGTCGCATCGGCCAGGAGGAGATCTTCGGTCCGGCGCTCTCCGTCTCCTCGGTGAGCGGCGCCGCCGAGGGTGTTCGGGTCGTGAACGAGAGCGCCTACGGTCTCGCCGCCAGCGTCTGGACGAGCGACATCACGACCGCGCACCGCATCGCCCGGGACCTCCGGGCCGGCACCGTCTGGGTCAATACCTATGACGTGGCCGACGTCATCACCCCGTTCGGTGGGTTCAAAGAGAGCGGCTCCGGGCGCGATCGCTCGCTGCATGCCCTCGACGCCTACACGGCGCTGAAGACCACGTGGATCAATCTCGAATCCGCGCCGGGCTCCGACTACTGAGCCCAGCACCTCACCCACTTCCCCAATCACCCAACACCCCGTCCCTAAGGATTGAAAGAAATGACCGCTAACCAGCCGATCACAGTCGGTTTCATCGGCCTCGGCAACATGGGCTCAGGCATGACCCGAAACCTGCAGCTCGCAGGCTTCCCCCTCGTCGTCAACGACATCCGGCAGGAGTCCGCCGCGTCGCTGTTCGAGGCCGCCGCCGCCGGCGCCGCCCCCGTCACGTGGGGCGCAAACCCGGGCGAGGTCGCCCGGCTGAGCGACATCGTGATCACCATGCTGCCGACGCCGCGCCATGTGGACGCCGTACTGAACGGCCCCACGGGCATCCTGTCTGGAATTGCGGATGGCGGCACCTGGGTCGACATGTCCACCTCCGTTCCCGAGGTGGCCGTGCGCGCTCGAAGCGAGCAGGCCCACCGCGGGCTGCACATTCTGGATGCCCCGGTCTCGGGAATGTCTGTCGGTGCCTCTACCGGCATGCTGCAGATCTTCGTCGGGGGCGAGGCCGACGACGTCGAACGGATCCGTCCGGTGCTCGAGGCGATGGGCGACCCCGAGCGCATCCTGCACGTGGGTGCCGCCGGTGCCGGCTACGCCGTGAAGCTGATGATCAACCAGCTATGGTTCTCGCACCTGGTCGCCACGGCCGAGGTACTCGCCATCGGTGTCAAGGCGGGCGTCGACCTCGAGGTGCTGCGCCAGTCGCTGATCGCCAGCCCGGCCAACAGCAACTTCGTGCAGAACGACGTGCTGTCGATCCTGGACAACGGGGACTACGACGAGGGCTTCGCAATCGCCCTGGCCTGCAAAGACCTCGGCCTCTCGATCGACCTGGCGCGAAGCGTGGGCGTGCCTGCCGAGCTGTCGGCCGTCGTCGAGCAGATCTACCGCCGGGCCAAGGCGCAGTACGGCGATCTCGCCGGTGAGATGACGCCGGTCAAGCTCTACGAAGACCTCATCGGGGTGAAGCTTCGCCGAGCCGACGTGGCCGATGCCGATGCCGCGGCAATCGCCGTCGCCGTCTCTGCCTCGGTCGCGGCAGCCTCGGTCGCCGTCGCCGAGGAGGTGCTCGCCGATGCCGTGCTCGCCGAAACCGTGAGCCCCGTGGCCGAGGAGGTTTCCGCATGACTGATCACGCTGCAGTTTCGGCCCGCATCATCCTGCCGCCGCTCCCGACCGCGCTATCGGAGATGGAGTTGAACCTCGACCCGAAGCCGTTCGCGTACTTCGGCTGCGGCCGCGTGGTCGAGGTCGGCCGGGTCACGGCGGCAACGGGTGCGGCGCGTGCCCTCATCGTGACCGACTCGTTCCTTGCCACCTCCCCGGTCGTGGCCGCCGTGCGGGCGTCGCTGGAGGCATCCGGGCTCATCGTGACCGTGTTCGACGGCGTGACACCGAACCCGACGACGACGTCGGTCGACGCCGGCAGCGACATGGCCCGGGACCTGTTGGTCGACGCCCTCGTAGCCGTCGGGGGAGGCTCCTCGATGGATGCCGCTAAGGGAATATCCATCGGTGCGGTCAACCCCCAGCGCGGGATCGACCTCGACTACCGAAGCGTCTTCGTCAACGACGCGTTGCCGATCGTGGCCGTTCCGACCACAAGTGGCACCGGGGCCGAGGTGAACGCGTTCGGCGTGATCACCGATGTCGTGGGGCACAAGAAGTTCTACGTCGGCTCCAACAGCGCACTGGCGCGGGCGGCGATTCTTGACCCTGAGCTCACCCTCGGGCTTCCCGCCGGGGCGACCGCGGCCACGGGAATGGATGCACTCACCCACGCGCTGGAGTCCTATATCTCCCTGCGCCCGAACCCGTACAGTGACGGTATTGCCCTGCAGGTCATCTCGACCGTGGCGGAGTACCTGCCGGTTGCCGTGGCAGACGGGAGCAACATCGAGGCCCGCTCGCAGCTTCTGTTCGCCTCACATATCGCGGGCGTCGGGTTCTCGCACACCGGCCTTGGCCTCGTGCACGGCATCGCGCATCCGCTGGGGGGCCGGTTCAACATTCCCCACGGCCTTGCGCTCTGCATCGTGATCGAGGACGTGCTTCGGTTCAACCTGGCGGCCCGGGCTGCTCGGCTCGCCAAGGTGGCGTTCGCACTGGGTGTCGGTGACACCGGCGCGAGCACGGAGGAGAATGCCGCAGCGGCTATCGATGCCGTCGCGGCGCTGGCCAAGCACGTGGGGATGAGCGCGACGCTGACGTCTTTCGGTGTCGTATCGACCGATCTCGCGTCGCTCGCCGCAGACACCCTCGCCGACGCCGTCACCAGCAACAACCCGATCGAGCCCACGGCAGAGGACATCATCACAATCCTGGAGAAGGCCCTGTGACAACCGTTATGACGCAGTCGATCGTGCCGGCATACCCATCGCCCGCAGATGAAGCGGCGCTGCTTGCGTCGCTGCCCACAGGGATATTCATCGGGGGAGAATGGCGCCCCGCGAGCGACGGGGGAACCCTCGATGTCATCGACCCCTCCACCGGCGCTGTGCTGCTGACGATCGCGAGTGCGACTCCGGAGGACGGGGCCGCTGCGCTCGACGCGGCGGCGTCGGCTCAGCAGGCTTGGAGCAGAACGGCGCCGCGGGAGCGCGCAGAGATTCTGCGTCGTGCCTTCGAGGCCGTCAC
>CANFBG010000239.1 GCA_947444785.1 Microbacteriaceae bacterium
CCGGCGGAGAGGCTCAGCGTCAGGAACTCCAGCACCGTCGGGAGCTCGCTCTGGATGCGCGCGAGCCGCTTCGTAGCAGCCCTTCGGAGCACAAGGTCCCGTGCAAGGATTCCGCAGCCGCCGGCGACGATCGGCAGGGCGATCTGGCTGAGCGCCGGCACAGATCGTGATGAGGCCAGTGCCAGCACCAGGACAATCCCCAGCGCGGCCGAGAGCACCCCACAGATTAGCTGTTCCGAACGGAACCTGTCACACGAGCTGGTCGAGCGTGACTGGGCCAGTCGGCGCGACACCGTCTCGTTTCCGCCGAGAATTCCAGACAGTGCGCCCCCGGCAACCCTGAACGTCGGGGCGAAGAGCATGCCGAGCACGGGCAGCGGGTCGACCGAGCGCCTTGCCACAAGCTCTCTGGCCCCCGCCGAGACGTCGACGAGGTACGGTGCCACGCGATCGGCGAGCGACGGCCGGCTGAGCTTGGGCAGGAGGCTGACCAGGGACCAAAGGCCAAGTCCTAGGACGATACCGAGAACGACCCCGTAGGCCGCGAAGTCGGTCACGAGAACCACCGCCTCTCCTCGGGAAGGCGCCCGATTGCGAGCATCATGCGATACGCGACGAGGGTGACCCCCAGCCCGCCGAGAATCAACAGCGTGCCCTGAGGCGTGTTGTAGGCGAGAGCCGCCTCCGGCCGCGATGCAAGAAGGAGCAGCACGACCCACGGCGCCGCGACCCCGAGCTTCGCCGCGTTCATCACCCACGACTGCCGGGCGGCGACCTCGGCGCGGATGGCGGCGTCGTCTCGGAGGTACGCGGAGAGGTTGCGCAGAACCCGCGTGAGATCGCTGCCGCCCACCTCTCTGGACATGCGCAGCGTCTCCAGGATGCGATCGGCCACGGGGTCGGCAAGGCGCTGCTTCAGGGAATCGACCGAGAGCCCGAAGTTGCCCGTGGCTCGATAGGCCGCCTCGAATTCGGCGAAGGCCGAACGACTCGCGATGGGGCCGGCGTGGGCGAGCGTGCTCACACTGTCGGGCAGGGCGATTCCGCTTCGAACAGCAGATACGAGGTGGTCGACGGCATCCGGCCAGACCGTTCGCGCCGCTCGACGTCGCGACTGTGCCCGCCAGCGCACACTGGCAAAGGGCAGGGCGAAGCCGACAACCACCACGCCGGCATCAAGGGCAAGCACCCCGAGGAGCACTTCTGCCACCGCACCCGCCGCCAGCCCCGTGCAGGCCGAGATCGCGACGAAGACGGAGAGCGGGACACGGGAGAAACCGGCCTGGTTCAACACATCCCGAACGCTGTGCCGGCGACCAGTCGAGATCCGCTGGGTCTCGCCGGTGGCGAGAAGGACGGGCCAGAGCAGCGGCGACGCGGCAAGGAGGAGACCGATCCCCAGCAGAGCTCCCAGAACGAGGCTCATCGGGTGCCCCGGGCGAGCACGACAGCCGGATCCAGCCCCGCCGACTGGAACTTGGCCAGCTTTGCGGGGTAGCCACCCGTCGCGATCAGATCGTGGCCGTCACGCGCGAAGATCATGCTGGCCTCGATCACCCCGCCTTGACCCACGGCCCCGGTCAGGTGTCCGCTGGGAGCGAGGATCTCGGTCACGCGTCGGCGGCCGTGACGATCGATTTCGCAGTGAACGACGATGTCGATGCAGGATGCGACCGTGGGGGTGACGAACGAGGCATCGATGTTGCGCCCCGCCAAGAGCGGCAGGGTCGAGAGCTTGATGAGGGCATCGCGTGCCCCATTGGCGTGGATGGAACACATCCCCGGCAGACCGCTATTGAGCGCTATCAGGAGGTCGAGGCTCTCCGCCTCGCGCACCTCACCGACCACGATCCTGTCGGGGCGCATGCGGAGCGCCTCCTTGATCAGTCGGCGCAGGGTGATCTCGCCCGTTCCTTCGAGGCTCGGCTGACGGCACTGCATGGCCACGACGTCCCGGGCGCTGAGGTCGAGCTCGAACGTCTCCTCGACCGTGATGATGCGCTCGGTGGGACGTGCGACCGAGAGCAGGGCGTTCAGCATGGTCGTCTTGCCCGACTGGGTCGCACCCGAGACAAGGATGTTCTGGCCCGCCAGCACGCACATGCGAAGGAACTCCGCGGCCTGCTGGGGCAGGGCACCGAGGGCGACCAGCTGGTGCAGCTCACGGATACGCCGGGTGAACTTCCTGATGTTCACCGAGAGATGCTCCCGGGTCACATCCGGGATCACGACGTGCAGCCGGGATCCATCGCTCAGCGAGGCGTCGACGAAGGGCGAGCTCAGATCCACCCGTCGCCCCGACGACTGCAGCATCCGCTCGACGAGGTCGCGAACCTGCACCTCGGAGAGCACGAGGTTCGACAGCTCGGAGACGCCGTCGCGGGCAACGAAGATCTTGGTCGGGGAGTTGATCCAGATCTCTTCTATCGTGGGGTCGTCCAGCAGGGGCTGAAGGGGGCCGAAGCCGGTGAGCTGGGCGATGATCTCGCGGGCGGCCTGGATCTCATCGGCGAGAAGCGGGGCGGTGCCGCCCAGGGCCCGCTCGCTGTAGCCTCGAACCTCTTCCTTGACGAGCCGGAACGCGAGCGCGTCATCATTGCGAAGGTCGATGCCCTCGCGGCGGACGCGCTCGCGAACCCTCTCAGCGATCAGGTGCACAGCACTCGTCATGATGGCGCCGCCTTCCTGTATCGTGGGCGCCATCCTGCCTCGAAAGACCTGCCCACGCGGAAGTTATACACAGAGACTCGCCAGGAGCGGTCTCAGGTCAGCAGATTCACATACCCCCTAGGGTATAGTCATAGTACAAACCTGAAGGAGAGAACCATGTGCAGCCCCATCAAATGTGAGACCTGCGGCAAGACCACCTGGACAGGATGCGGCGAGCACATCGACTCCGTCAAGGAGAACGTGGCTCCCGAGAACTGGTGCGCCGGACACTGACCGAACCACGGCATCTTCAGCCTGAAGTAGGCTGTAGATGCTTTTTGCGGGAGTGGTGAAATTGGTATACACGCAGGATTTAGGTTCCTGTGCTTTCGAGCGTGAGGGTTCAAGTCCCTTCTCCCGTACCAGTCAGTCGTGTTGTTTCTGAACGGCACGAACAATCAGCTTGACCAGTTCGCCGATCAGCAGCAGCAGCACCCCGGGCGCCAGACAGAGCAGCCACTGTGTGCCCGTCAGCGGCAGGGTGCCGAAGAAGTTGCGCAGCAGGCCGAGCTCGGTGATCAGCAGCGAGCCGACAACGGCCCAGCCGAAGGCCCAGAACAGCTTCGGGTTGGAGAACGTCGCTGCCCCGAATGCGCTCTCCCCGGGAAAACGCAGGTTGAGGGCCACGAAGATGTTCATCAGACCGAGAGATACGACCGCCATCGTCTGGCCGATCTCGAGGGACCCGTAGGTCGTCTTGCCGATCTCCACGAGCACGAGGGTCGCGGCGGCCATGAACAGTCCCGTGATGAAGAGCACGGTCATCATGGACCACACGATGATCGGCTGCTTGAACGGGCGCGGCTTGCGCTCC
>CANFBG010000240.1 GCA_947444785.1 Microbacteriaceae bacterium
AGATTCGAACTCGCGACCCTAACCTTGGCAAGGTTATGCGCTACCACTGCGCCACATCCGCACTTCGCAAGCGTTTCTGCTTGCGTTGATGACTGTAGCCGATAAAACCGAGCAGAGCAAAACCAAGCCAACCGCGTGTCGGGAACCCTCGTTTCTGAAGCTTCAGGATGTGCGCCGGGTGCCGGCGGTCGACTAGGATCGACACGCAACACAACGGCGGCGCATCTTTCACAGGTGCCGAAAGCATTGTTTTGGGCGATTGGCGCAGTTGGTAGCGCGCTTCCTTCACACGGAAGAGGTCATCGGTTCGAGTCCGGTATCGCCCACCATGAACCCCTGAGAAATCAGGGGTTTTTTCTTTGCCACGAACTATTTCCCGCGGGCAAGGGCCCGACGACGCGCCGAGCCGAGAACCACTCCGGAAAACGCGAGAAGGCTGACGAAGACAAAATACGACGCGGGAGCAACAGCGTCATGGAAGGGTGTCGACACGGACGCCAGCGCGGCCAGGGGCCACGCCAGGATGCTCACGCCGAGGGGCGCCTTGATCCACCACCTCGGCGTTTTCTGAAAGATGTAGAGGACGCTGACCAGCGCGGCTCCAACGAGCGGGATGAGCGCCAAACCCGCGCCCGCTCGAAAGGCCAGCGCAGAAACCAGTCCGATCGCAAGCGAGAAGGCAAAGAGCGCCCCGGCCATGAAAGCGGCGTTGGAGCCCCAGGGGAATGTCTTTCTCGCAGCGCTCCCGCCGACGAAACTGGTCGGGACTGCCTGCCTCGAGGACTGGGGGGCTTGAGGTGCGCTCCGAGGGGATCCCAGGCCGGGCTCTCGCCATTGCGCCGGGTTCAGCCCCATACTCTCGTCATAGGCGAGTCGTCTGAGCGGGTCCCCCAGCACGTCATGAGCACGATTGATCTCGGGCATCTTGACTGCTCCTGCCGCGCCCGCGACATCCGGATGCCACCGTCGGACCAGGGCTCGATAGGCGGTGGTGATCTGCTTCCCAGTGGCGTTGGGCGCAATTCCCAGGGTGTCGTAATGCGTGGGCACGGTTTTCTCTGCTCTCGATCGTTCTACGATTATGGACCCAGCGGCATGTACTCAGGTGTCAGACGTCATCATTGACCTCGTTGGTCCGAAATCTGCGTAAAAGGAGCACGAATGGCTGAGAAAACAGGTGTCGGGTTCCGTTCCGAACGGGGACCGATTCTGATCGCCCTGATGACGACGACGGGCCTCGTCGCGATCGATTCGACGATCCTCGCGACGGCGGTGCCCTCCATCGTCGGCGACCTGGGCGGCTTCTCGCAGTTCACGTGGCTCTTCTCCATCTACCTGCTGGCGCAGGCAGTGACAGTTCCCGTGTATTCGAAACTTGCCGACACCTTCGGCCGAAAACCGATCGTCCTGATTGGCATCGGGCTGTTCCTTCTGGGTTCCATCCTCTGCGGCCTCGCATGGAGCCTGCCCGCATTGATCGTGTTCCGGGCCGTCCAGGGGCTCGGTGCCGGCGCGATCCAGCCGATGGCAATTACGATCGCGGGCGATATCTACACGGTCGCCGAGCGGGCACGGGTGCAGGGCTACCTGGCCAGTGTGTGGGCCATCTCCGCCGTTCTCGGACCCACCCTCGGCGGTCTTTTCTCCCAATACGTCTCCTGGCGCTGGATCTTCCTGGTGAACATTCCCCTGTGCCTCCTCGCTGGATGGCTGATCCAAAGAAACTTCAAGGAGAAGATCGAGCGACGCTCGCACCGCATCGACTACGCCGGCGCAACGGTTCTCACCCTCGGATTGAGCCTGGTCATCCTGGCCGTACTCGAGGGCGGCCAGGCCTGGGCCTGGAACTCGGTCCAAAGTCTTGCCTCGTTCGGCATGGGCGGCCTTCTGCTGGTCTCATTCGTCGTGATCGAGACCCGGGCGACAGAACCCGTCCTGTCCCTCTGGGTCTTCACGAGAAGGCTGCTGATCACGACAACCCTCGTGTCCCTGGGCGGTGGGGCCGTGCTGATCGGCCTGACCTCCTTCGTCCCCACATTCCTCGAGATCGCAACAGGGACCTCGCCGTTGATGGCCGGCCTCGCCCTGGCCGCGCTCACGATCGGTTGGCCGATCTCCGCATCGATCAGCGGCAGGTTCTATCTGAAGCTCGGCTTCCGGCCCACCGTGGTCATCGGCATGCTTGTCACTCTGATCGGCACCGTTGCGCTCGCGCTGTCGGCCCAAACCCCGTCAATCGCCTTCGTCGCCCTGGCCTGCTTCTTCGTGGGCCTCGGCCTGGGTCTCGCGGTCACCCCCAGCATGATCGCCGCGCAGTCCAGCGTGCAGTGGAACGAGCGCGGCGTCGTGACCGGGGCCAACCTGTTCGCCCGGGCGATCGGCAGTGCCGTGGGCGTCGCCGTCTTCGGTGCGATCGCAAACGCGGTGATCGGCCAGACGCAGCTGGCCGAGAAAGATCCCGGCACCATCACGCTGGCCTCGGGCATGGTCTTCGCTGCGGTGGCCGCATGCGCGCTCCTCACGCTGGCAGCGGCGGTATCCATGCCGGCTGCCCGCGTGGCCGACACCGAGGTCGTTCCGGCCTGACACGATCCAATAACAAAGAAGAGGTGCCGTCCCTCTCGGAACGGCACCTCGGAACCTCAACAGGCTTCGCCTAGGTGACTAGCGGACCTCTTCGAGGATGTAACCCTCTTCGCCGTGAACAACGGTGTCGATGCCGGCGATCTCGTCCTCGTTCTTGACGCGGAAGCCGATGGTCTTCTCGATCACCCAGGCAATGGCGAAGGAGAGTACGAAGGAGTAGACCAGGACGATTCCGGCGGAGGCCGCCTGTGCGCCGAGCTGGCTGAATCCGTTGCCGAAGAAGAGGCCGACACCCGTCCCGAGGAAGCCGATGTACAGCGTGCCGATGATTCCACCGACGAGGTGAACGCCGACCACGTCGAGCGAGTCATCGAAGCCGAGCTTGAACTTCAGGTCGATTGCGAGGGCGCAGATGATTCCGGCCAGCAGTCCGAGCACGATTGCCCAGAACGGCGTCAGCACGGCACAGGCCGGCGTGATGGCGACGAGGCCCGCGACGGCACCGGAGGCGGCACCGACCGATGTCGGCTTGCCGTCCTTGATCTTCTCCACGATGAGCCAACCGAGGATGGCCGCGGCCGGGGCTGCGATGGTGTTCAGGAATGCAACCGAGGCGATGCCGTCGGCAGCGAGCTCAGAACCAGCGTTGAAGCCGAACCAGCCGAACCACAGCAGGCCGGCACCGAGAAGGACGAAGGGCGGGTTGTGCGGCTTGTGCATCCCCTTGGCGAAGTTGACCCGCTTGCCGAGCACGAGGGCCAGCGCCAAGGCCGCAGCACCGGCGTTGATGTGAACGGCGGTTCCACCGGCGAAGTCGATGACGCCCATGTTGTAGGCGAGGAATCCACCGCTGGCAACCTTGCCATCAGCGCCGA
>CANFBG010000241.1 GCA_947444785.1 Microbacteriaceae bacterium
GGCGCGGGATCGAGCATGGGACTCGTATTCGGTCTGACCTTCGTGGCCCAGCTGGTGATGTCGGTATCTGTCGCCGTGGTGCTGTCCCTTCTGGCCCAGGCCAACGGCTCCGTGAGCGTGCTCGACGGGTTCGTCACCGGCGTGACCCTGGGAATCGGCTTCGCCGCGGCATCCTCGCTGTCTCATCGTCTCTTTGCCGGCCACGGCTTCACGGTGTGGCTCATCGAGGCGTCGGGGGACGTCGTGGGCATCACGGTGATCGGCGTCGTGCTCGCACTCTGGCGCTAGGTGATTGATCGCCGTGCGGGCAGTGCTGCAGTCACCCGGATTCAGGTAGTTGAGCGGGGGTTATTCTGCGCCTAGCTTGAGGGGACCACCGGGCCTTCAGGGAGATACTCAGGCGCAATCATGAGAAGCACCCTCAACTGGATTCTCGGCGCGGTTGTGCCGTTGGTGGCGGTCGCCGTGCTGCTCGTTCTTGACTCACTCGACGGCACGACTAACAACTATGTCGGGCTGGTTGCCGTCATGCCCATGTTTTCGGTCGTCTTCGGGACACCGTTGACGACCATCGTCGTCAGCGCGAGCACACTGGCGGCCGTCTCCATAATGGGACAGATTTTTCCCGATTCAAGTCGTGAGGCGCAGATTGTGCGAATTGTCGTCATCACCGTGGTGTGTGGTGTCGCAATCGGCGCGTCGTTTGTTCGCAAGCGGCGGGACATGGCATTGCAGCGCGCTCGGATCGAGGCACAGAGAGCGGCAGTTCTCGACAAAGAGGCACATACCGACTCGCTAACAGGGCTCTTGAACAGACGCGGCGTGGCCTGGGAACTCACGAGCATGAAAGCCACGCTGAAGGCCGTTGCCATCCTCGATATCGATGGCTTCAAGCAGATCAACGACGAGTTCGGACACGGCGTCGGTGACGAGTACCTCACCAATACCGCCAAACGACTCATGAACGCGGTTTCATCTAATGACCTGGTCTGCCGCTGGGGCGGTGACGAGTTCCTGATCGTCATCACAGGTGCGGTGGCAGACCCCTTGGGAATTATCGAGCGCGCTCTCGCCCAGGTGACCGATCGGCCGTTCTCGACCTCGGGTGGCCTCATCCGCGCCAGCTTGTGTGCGGGTGTCGCCGAACTCCAGCCAGGCGAGCTGATGGACGACGCCATCGAGCGAGCGGATGCGGCGCTCTATGCAGCAAAGCACGAGGGTGACGGGCGTTCCGTTCTGGCACCCGGCTCGGTGCTGGGTTAGTGGTCGGCATCCGGGTAGATGCTGCGCGTCTCTGCGCGACTGTTGATTCGACGAATCACATCGGTCAGGTAGAGCTTGGGCAGAATCTTCGCGATCGCCAGCGCAAGGTACATCACCGTGTTTATCGCGACGAACGCGGCAAGGATCTGGAAGAAGTTCGACTGGAGAAATGACGCGGGCAGCAGGATGCCTGCATTGATGAGTTCGGGCAGGTCAATCGTCATTCGGCCGTCTCCTGCCTCGCGCATGGGCGTGCCGGTGCTCGTCGCGGGCGTGCCGGTGGTCTGCGGCATGGATCTCGTCGTGGGCATGGCCCCAGTTGGCCCTGCGCCCGAAGGTGATGTCGAAGATCCCCTTCACATAGGCGGCGTCGAGGAACAGGTCGAAGACCAGCTCAGGGAACAGGGTCGCGGCCAGAATGCGAGCCTTCCAGCCACCGCG
The DNA here is from genome assembly GCA_947444785.1 of Microbacteriaceae bacterium. Taxonomy (GTDB): domain Bacteria; phylum Actinomycetota; class Actinomycetes; order Actinomycetales; family Microbacteriaceae; genus Agreia. The sequence goes on from CANFBG010000241.1 coordinate 1,705, forward strand.
CCACACGCTGATCACTCGCTCGACGATGAAGATAGCGCCGAGGCTCAACCAGAACGGATACCAGATCCAGACATCCGTTGCCAGGACTGTCAGCGCCATCAGGAGCATGAAGGAGCTGAGCGCAATGACGCTGTAGCCGATTCCGAGCTGTTGGGCCCAATAGCGAAATAGCGGAAACGACATCCCGTAGGAGCCGATATTCTCCAGGGCACCGCGTTGCCATCTCAGTCGCTGGCGCCACAGCATGCGCCACGACGGCATGAGCTCGGTCACGACCGTGCATTTTGCCGGCGACATCATCAGGCCGCCCAGCGACTTGATGGCCAGGGTGATCTCGTTGTCCTCGGTGAGAGCCGCGGTGTCATAGATGTCGCCCGGCCGTCCCGGGATGGTGTCGCCTCGGCTTTCCGCGATCGTGCGGAGTGCCCGGGGCCGAAACATCGAGGCGGTGCCGGTCAGCACGAAGACCCGTCCGCGGCGACGCTTCAACTCGCGGGCGTAGCGCACGAACTCACTGCGCTGGAACTGGCCGAGGATGCCGTGACCCTCCTCGCCGTAGAACAGCCCGCCAATGGCCATCACGGCGCGATCATTGGCGAATCGGGATACCGCCTCCCGGATGAAGCCGGAATCCAGAATGGTATCGGCATCCATCACCATGATGATGTCGTTGTCGCCGTTGGGCGGCAGGAAGACCTTCAGCGCCTGATTGAGTGCGCCACCTTTCTTCTCCGAGTTGCCAACGGTCGCGAACACCTCGAGGCCGAGGCTTCGGGCGATTTCCGGCGTCTTGTCTGTGCAATTGTCTGCGACAACGATGACCCGATCTGGCGGGCAGGACTGGGCGAGCAGTGGAGGGACCGTCCGGGGCAGCATCTCCTCTTCATTGTGCGCAGGAATCAGGACTGTGACCGTGATCGGACCTGCGAAGACACCCCGAGTGGCCGCCATCACAATTTTCGGGGCGAGCGGGGTCGCCCGCGGGTTCGAGGATCGCCTGTACTTGTTGGCAGCCCGACGGTCGAGCAGGGCGACCAAGGCGACGACCAGAATGGCAATGGCGACCGCGGCGAGCATAACCGGAACGGACGGCGCTTCGGTGACATAGAAGACGTGCCAGATTCCGAGGAACACGCCCTCGGTGGGTGGGCCTTGGATGAGGGTGTTCTGGCTGGAGACGGCGAAGATCAGGAGTGTCGCGGCGCCGATCACCGCCATCGCGATCAAGATCCCGACGGCACGGCTGAGCCACTTCATAGTTCGGAATTTATCAGCGGCGAAGGTGCCGGATCAATTGTTCGGGGACAATCAGGGGTGTCTAAAGCCTCCCCGATGCGTTGGGCTGGGACTCAACCGGAAACGCGCCGCTCGCCAAGCGAGACGGCCTGCCGTAGCGTTTTACAGCGTGTTCAGATCTCGCGCGTGCTGATGAAGGGGTGGTGATGGAGGACTCGATAATAGACCTGCACGGCACCCGGCTGGCGGCCTATTTCCAGCGATACTTCATCGAGGGGGAGACGCCACGCGTGCTCTCGAGCGACCTGGCCCGGTTCTCTGCCGAGGGCGAGATCCTCACGAGACTGGCGAACCTGACCTCCCCGGCAAAGTACTTCTCACGACTCGCGGTGCGCGACGAGTTCATCGTCTTGAAATGGCAGCTCAGGTTGAAGGACGAGCTGTTTCGGCTCATGAACGCCGGAGTGTCGGTCAATGTGCACAGCTCTATGGTCGAGACCGGGGCGAACAGGGAGAA
>CANFBG010000242.1 GCA_947444785.1 Microbacteriaceae bacterium
GGCGAACATCGCCCGCGAGCACGTCAAGATCGACTTCGAGCTGCTCGAGGGGGCCCTCCGCCGGGCAGGCGTCGAGCGCTGACCATCGCCGGAACGTAGGCTCGCCCCATGGAGACCCCGGGTGACCTGCCGATCGCCGAGTTCGCCTTTGAGCGAGAGCCGTTTCCAGATTGTCTCTTCTCAAGGCGTGTAAGGAATTAATTACAGTAAATGCATAAAATAACTTACTGTAATGAATTCCTTCATTTTTGCTATGCTAATCGGGGAGGAATGATATGGCGACAGGTCTCACGACGGCCCAGTGGGCAGAAGAGTTCGGCGAGCGGGTTCGGGCGCTGCGAATGGAGCTCAACCTTGAGCAGTCTGAGGTCGCCGAGCGGGCCTCGGTCAGCCGGCCAGCCCTGCACAGCCTGGAATCCGGCAAAGGCAGCAGCCTCGCCACCATCATCAAGGTGCTGAGGGCCCTCGACTCAGTTGAGTGGCTCAGTACTATTCACGCGAAGCGAACCGAGCCCAGCCCGATGGAGTTGCTCCGGGCCGAGCGGGCCATGCCGCAGGCGCGTTCCCGCGTGAGAAAGAGTGGGGCGCTCTGATGGCCTTCACTCATGCGCGCGTCGTTGAAGTGCGGGCCTTCGGGAAACTCGTGGGGGCGCTCGCGCCAAGTGCCGCTGGGGCGTTTGCGTTTGAATACGACGAGTCCTGGGCTCGGGGTGGCATTGAACTGTCCCCGATGCTCATGCCCATCTCGGTGCGAAAACGAAGCCAGAGCTTTCCCGGGCTGCCCGAGCAGACATTCCAGCGGCTGCCGCCCATGATTGCCGACTCCCTGCCAGATCGCTTCGGCAATTCCATCGTCGACGCCTGGCTGGCCACCCAGGGGGTCTCCGCGGCAGAGGTCACCGCCCTGGACCGGCTCACCTACCTGGGCGATCGCGGGCTGGGGGCTCTGGAGTATCTGCCGGCCCGCTATCAGGATGAAGCACCGGCCGGCGCACTCGACATCGCCGGGCTCGTCACCGCCGCCAGGGATGCCGTGCGTGGGACACTGGCGACCCAGATGCAGTCCGAGCAAGCCCTGCAGCAGATCATCAGCGTCGGGACCTCGGCCGGAGGTGCCCGCGCCAAGGCCGTCGTGAACTACAACCCGGACACAGGGGAAATCCGGGCCGGCCACACGACGCCGGCTGAGGGGTTCGGCGCGTGGCTCGTGAAGTTCGATGGGATGGGTGAGGATCGGCAGCTGGGCGACACCCAGGACTACGGCCGGATCGAGTACGCCTACTCGTTAATGGCGGCGGCGGCGGGCATCACCATGGCCGAGACGAAGCTGCTTCATGAAAACGGGCGGGCCCACTTCATCACCCGCCGATTCGATCGGCCCGGCGGGGCGCGCAAGCTGCACTCCCAAACGCTCACGGGCCTCGCCGGCATCGACTTCAACGCCATCGGCGTGAACGACTACGCGCAACTCTTCACCGCGATCGGCGAGCTGGGCCTCAACTCGGCGGCACGTGAGGAGGCGTTCCGGCGCATGATCTTCAACATTGCGGCCGCGAACTGCGACGACCATGCCAAGAACCACGGCTTTGTGATGGACGAGGAAGGTGTGTGGTCACTCGCTCCCGCCTACGACGTGACCCACGCCTACAACCCCGCCGGGCAATGGACTAACCAGCACCTCATGGGAGTTGGCGGAAAGTTCATGGACGTGACCCGGGCCGACCTGATCGATTTCTCGGAGCGACAGTCGGTGCCGAGGGCCAGGGCGATCATCGCCGACGTGAATGCTGCAATCGACGACTGGGGTGAGTTCGCCGCTATCGCGGGGCTGAGCGCTGAGAATAGCCGGAAGGTGGCAGTGGACCACCGACGAGTGTGAGGTGACCGAGTTTCTTCTGAGGGGCAGAAGAAGTCGTTTTCTTCTGGGATAAATACCCGAGAAGAGGTGCTGTTCTTGCCGCAGTGTGGGGCCTATGGCCGATAAAGGCCCGCCACAAACCACACGCCGGAGGACACGCAATGAGCGCATACCAGGATGACATCGCCGCCATCGAAGCCCTGAAGACCGAGGTCGGCAGCAGCTGGCATGCAATCAACGCCGAGAGCGTCGCCCGGATGCGCGCCCAGAACCGCTTCCGCACCGGGCTCGAGATCGCCCAGTACACAGCGGACATCATGCGCCGGGACATGGCCGAGTACGACGGCGACTCCTCGATCTACACGCAATCGCTCGGCGTGTGGCACGGCTTCATCGGCCAGCAGAAGATGATCTCGATCAAGAAGCACCTGAAGACGACGAACAAGCGCTACCTGTACCTGTCCGGATGGATGGTCGCCGCGCTTCGCTCCGACTTCGGCCCTCTGCCCGACCAGTCGATGCACGAGAAGACGGCCGTTCCGGCACTCGTCGAGGAGCTGTACACGTTCCTGCGCCAGGCCGATGCCCGCGAGCTCGACCTGATGTTCACCCAGCTGGATGCGGCCCGCGCCGCCGGCGACGAGTTCAAGGCCGCCGCCATCCAGGACCAGATCGATCACCACGAGACCCATGTCGTACCGATCATCGCCGACATCGACGCCGGCTTCGGCAACCCGGAGGCCACCTACCTGCTCGCCAAGAAGATGATCGAGGCCGGCGCCTGCGCCATCCAGATCGAGAACCAGGTGTCGGACGAGAAGCAGTGCGGCCACCAGGACGGCAAGGTCACGGTTCCCCACGAGGACTTCATCGCGAAGATCAACGCCGTGCGCTACGCGTTCCTCGAGCTCGGCATCGAGAACGGCATCATCGTCTCCCGCACCGACTCGCTCGGCGCGGGCCTCACCCAGAAGCTCGCCGTGACGCAGGAGCCCGGCGACCTGGGAGATGCGTACAACTCCTTCCTCGACGTCGATGAGATCACCGAGGCCGACCTCGGCAACGGCGACGTCGTCATCAAGCGCGACGGCAAGCTGCTGCGCCCCAAGCGCCTGGCATCCAACCTGTATCAGTTCCGCGCCGGAACCGGCGAGGCCCGCTGCGTGCTCGACAGCATCACGTCGCTGAAGAACGGCGCCGACCTACTCTGGATCGAGACCGAGAAGCCGCACATCGGCCAGATCGCCGCGATGATGAACGAGGTGAAGAAGGTCATCCCGAACGCCAAGCTCGTCTACAACAACAGCCCGTCGTTCAACTGGACCCTGAACTTCCGCCAGCAGGCGTTTGACGCCATGCTCGAGGCCGGCCGGGATGTGACCGCGTACGACCGGGACCGCCTGATGAGCGTCGAGTACGACGAGACCGAGATCGGCATCACGGCAGACGAGAACATCCGAACCTTCCAGCGCGACAGCTCTGCCGAGGCCGGGATCTTCCACCACCTGATCACCCTGCCGACCTACCACACGGCCGCACTCTCAACCGATGACCTGGCCAAGGGCTACTTCGCCGATCAGGGCATGCTCGCCTA
>CANFBG010000243.1 GCA_947444785.1 Microbacteriaceae bacterium
ATCGCGCGCTCGCTCGCCGTGATGCCCCGGGTCCTGCTTATGGACGAGCCGTGCTCAGCGCTCGACCCGACCTCGACCCGCGTGATCGAGGAGACCATGCTGCAGCTCGTCGACGAGGCCACGATCGTGATCGTGACGCACAACATGCAGCAGGCGCAGCGAGTCTCGAGCCAGTGTGCATTCTTCCTGGCCTCCCAGGGAAAGCCCGGCGGCATCGTCGAGCACGGTGACACGGATGCGATGTTCAACGACCCACAGGATGCTCGCACCTTCGATTACGTGAACGGCCGTTTCGGCTAAACCCGCCCCTGCACCACGTCGAGGCACGCGTAGGCTCAGAATATGAGCCCAGAACGCGTGCCTCGTTTGCCGTCAACCATCGATGCCATCGCGGAGGCCTGGGTCGACACCCTCGTCGACCTCGAACCGACCACCGGCACCTACATCGGCCGGGTCGAGGCCAACTCCCGTTACGGGGACCTGTCGCCGGCCGGCCACGAGCGCTACGCGGCCGAGGCCCGACTCGCCCTGGCCGCGCTGAAGGCCGCGAGTCCCTTGGACTCGATCGATGAGGTCACTCAGGCCGACCTCGGCTCAAGCCTTGAACTCGACCTCGAGGGTCACGACGCCGGCCTCCACCTGCGCGATCTCAACGTCATCGCCTCCGCAGCCCAGGACCTGCGGGAGGTCTATGACCTCATGCCGACCGACACCGTCGACGACTGGGCCACCGCGGCCACGCGACTCGCGGCACTTCCCGACGCGCTCGGCGGCTACATTCAGACCCTCCGGGAGGGCATCCGCCAGGGGGTGACCCCGGCCCGTCGCCAGGTGCTCGAGGTGCTCAAGCAGGCGACGAAGAATGCGGCGCCCGACGGCTTCTTCGGTGAGTTCGCCAAGGGTGCCCGGTTGGATGCGACGGAAGCCGGCGCATCCGCTGTCGCCCGCGATCTCGGCCGGAACGCAGACGGGGCCGCGGCAGCCTACGGCGCCTTCGCCGATTTCCTCCGCGACGAACTCGCCCCCGCCGCCACCGAAGCGGATGCGGTGGGCCGCGACATCTACGCCATCAAGTCCCGCGGATTCCTGGGCGCCACCATCGACCTCGATGAGACCTACGAATGGGGCCTCGGTGAGCTGGCCCGCATGGTGGCCGAGCAGGAGGCTATCGCCCGCGAGATCAAACCCGGCGCAACCGTGGCCGAGGCCATCGAATTCCTCGACGCCGACGAGAGCCGCAAGCTTCGCGGCACAGACGCACTGAAGCGCTGGATGCAGGAGACCAGCGATCGGGCAGTCGAGGAACTCGGCCGCAGTCACTTCGACATCCCCGCCGAAATCCGCACGCTGGAGTGCATGATCGCCCCGACGAACGAGGGCGGAATCTACTACACGGGCCCGACGGATGACTTCTCCCGACCCGGGCGCATGTGGTGGTCGGTCCCTGAGGGCGTCACGACGTTTGACACCTGGCGCGAACTGACGACCGTCTATCACGAGGGCGTTCCCGGCCATCACCTCCAGATCGGCCAGGCCGTCTACAACCGGGCCTCGCTGAACACCTGGCGGCGGCAGCTCGCGGGCACCTCCGGTCACGCGGAGGGCTGGGCCCTGTATGCCGAGCGGCTCATGCAGGAGCTCGGCTACCTCGACGACCCCGCCGATCGATTCGGCATGCTCGACGGCCAGCGGATGCGCGCGGCCCGGGTCGTGCTTGACATCGGCGTGCACCTGGGAAAGCAGCGGCCGGACGGCGGGGGAGTCTGGGATGCCGACTACGCCCTGGCTTTTCTTCGCGCCAACGTCAATATGAACGAGGGCTTCGTTCGGTTCGAGGTGAATCGCTATCTCGGCTGGCCGGGACAGGCTCCCTCGTACAAGGTCGGACAGCGAATCTGGGAGGACCTGAGGGCGGAGTACGAGCGCCGCGAGGGCGCCTCGTTCAGTGCCCGGGAGTTCCACCGGCGGGCGCTGGACATCGGCGGCGTGGGCCTGGACACCCTGCGGCGATCGCTTCTCGCCTGAGTCCTTCTCAGGTTGCTCTCTGACACCTGTCGGCGATAGGATTACAAGGCACAATTTGTGCCAACTCATCCGCTCGCCGCGTGCGGAAAACCATCCGGTTCAAAAAACCTGGTACTTCTGCGTGCGGCCTGATACCCATCCATCCTGGAGCAATTTCTACATGACAATCGTAACGACCGACAGAGTAGCCAAGCAGGTCGCAATTAACGACATTGGCTCGGCTGAGGACTTCCTCGCCGCGGTCGAAAAGACACTGAAGTTCTTCAACGACGGAGACCTCATCGAGGGCACCGTAGTGAAGATCGACCGCGACGAGGTTCTCCTCGACGTCGGTTACAAGACGGAGGGCGTCATCCCCTCCCGCGAACTTTCCATCAAGCACGATGTTGACCCGACTGAGGTCGTTCAGGTCGGCGACGTGGTTGAGGCCCTCGTCCTCCAGAAGGAAGACAAAGAAGGCCGCCTGATTCTCTCCAAGAAGCGCGCTCAGTACGAGCGTGCCTGGGGCGACGTCGAGAAGATCAAGGACGCCGATGGCGTCGTCACGGGCTCGGTCATCGAGGTCGTCAAGGGTGGACTCATCGTCGACATCGGACTCCGCGGCTTCCTGCCGGCGTCCCTCATCGAGCTCCGTCGCGTCCGCGACCTCACGCCGTACCTCGGCCAGGAGATCGAAGCGAAGATCCTCGAGCTCGACAAGAACCGTAACAACGTTGTGCTTTCCCGTCGTGCCCTGCTCGAGCAGACGCAGTCGGAGAGCCGCACCACGTTCCTGAACAACCTCCAAAAGGGTCAGGTCCGCAAGGGTGTCGTTTCCTCGATCGTCAACTTCGGTGCATTCGTCGACCTGGGCGGCGTAGACGGTCTCGTCCACGTCTCCGAGCTGTCCTGGAAGCACATCGAGCACGCCTCAGAGGTCGTCGAGGTTGGCCAGGAGGTCACCGTCGAGATCCTCGAGGTCGACCTCGACCGCGAGCGTGTCTCCCTCAGCCTCAAGGCAACGCAGGAAGACCCGTGGCAGGTATTCGCCCGCACCCACGCCATCGGCCAGGTTGCACCGGGTAAGGTCACCAAGCTCGTTCCGTTCGGTGCGTTCGTTCGCGTTGCCGAGGGCATCGAGGGCCTCGTGCACATCTCCGAGCTGTCGGGCAAGCACGTCGAGCTCGCCGAGCAGGTCGTCTCCGTCGGCGACGAGGTATTCGTCAAGGTCATCGACATCGACCTCGAGCGTCGCCGCATCTCGCTTAGCCTCAAGCAGGCCAACGAGGGTGTCGACCCCGAGGGCACCGAGTTCGACCCGGCGCTCTACGGAATGCTGACCGAGTACGACGACGCCGGAAACTACAAGTACCCGGAGGGCTTCGACTCGGAGACCA
>CANFBG010000244.1 GCA_947444785.1 Microbacteriaceae bacterium
AGCACCGCGACTTACGGTGTCCCCTACGAGGATGGGGTCTCGGCCGGCACCTCGGACAATGCGCCCTTCGCCCCGGAAACCGACGTGAAGTTCGGCGTGGTCGCCGGAACACTGCCGGACTCACTCGTGCTGAACCCGAAAACGGGCGCCCTCACCGGTACCCCCTCGATGCCGGGTACCTTTTCCTTCTCGTTGCGGGCGATGGTCAAAGGGCACACGCCGGTTACGCAGAGCTTCACGATCCTCGTGAAACCGGGCCCACAACCGGTGGTCAATCTGGGGTCTGCTGCCTCCTACGCCATGCTCGGCCAGTCCACTATCGTCAACGTGGGAGTCTCGACCCTGGCTGGAAGTGCGGGAACCGACGTGGGCCTCTCCACGGTCGCGGCATTCGCCTCCCTGCCGGGAACCCTGCATGGAATCGGAATCTATAACGAGGCAAACGCGGCCGAGGCGGCGGCACACGCCGATCTCCTGGCTGCCCATGCCGCGGCCGAGATAATGGCACCCGCTCATCCCATCGGGGCCGAATTGGGGGGCCTGACGCTGACCGCGGGGATCTATCAGAGCGTCCCGGCTCTCGGTTTCTCCGGTCAACTCGTCCTGGACGGCGGGGGGAATCCGAGTTCGGTCTTCATCATCCGCACGTCCGCGGCGCTGGTCACGGCCGCCAGTGCCCAGGTTGTACTGACCGGACGCACTCAGGCCTGCAATGTCTTCTGGATCGTGGGAGGCGCAGCAACACTGGGGGCTGGGAACATCTTCGTCGGTCGCATCCTCGCGTCTGCCGGCATCAACCTGGGAGCGGCGAGCACCGTCAACGGCCAGCTGCTCACCAGCACTATGGGCGTTGTGCTGGCGGGCAACACGGTAGTGAACGACGCATGCGCGCCTCCGGGCGTCCTGTCGATCTCGACCGAGCCCGTCGAGCTTTCGGGCGTGACCCTGGCCGGTATGAGCGGCCAGGAGGCGGCCGCGGTATCGGCACCGTGGACTGTCTCTGATTCCCGGTATAGCGGAGATCCGTGGACCGCCACGATCAGTGCGACCGATTTCGTCAGCGCGGCCGGGACGGTCGACCGCATCCCGCGCGTGCTGTCCAGGGACAACCTCGTGCTCACACCGGGCACCGTTACCCCTGCCGTTGGCTCCGACCCCGTCGGCCGAATCACCGCCGAGACTATTCGAACGTGGGGCAGCGCCCAGCCATTCCTCTGGACCCTCGGCGGCAACAACGGCTCGTATTCTCTCTCGCCCGATATTCGATTGCGCATCCCGGCCAATACCTTCAGATCGAACTTCTCCGGAATCGTGAACGGCTCAGCCCTGAACCCCTACGTCTCGGTTGTCACCTACACGATCTCCTGACCTCTTGCCCTGCGTCGATAAAATGCCCGTCGCCTATCCGGGCTGATGGATGCGTTGGGACAGCACGGAGAGAGACTCACCGCTGCCGCCCCAGCTCGTGGCGATGATCTCCGCCGTGATGGAGATGGCCGTCTCCTCGGGCGTGCGGGCGCCGAGCGCCAGGCCGATCGGGCTGTGCAGCCGGTTCAGCTGGTCTTCGGTCACACCGTTGGCTCTAAGCCGGGAAACCCGGTCGTCATGGGTTCGTCGCGAGCCCATGGCGCCGATGTAGGCGAAGAGGCCGCTCTGAAGCGCCACCTCGAGCACCGGCACATCGAACTTGGGGTCGTGCGTCAGCACGCACAGTACGGTTCTCGCGTCGACAAGCCCGGCGGTCAGCTGGGCAGCAAGATAGTCATGGGGCCACGCCACGACGACATCGTCGGCGTGCGGAAAGCGTGCGGATGTGGCAAAGGTCGGTCGGGCGTCGCACACGGTTACGCGGTAGCCGAGGAATGTTCCGGCCTGCGCCAGCGCGGCCGCGAAGTCGATCGCGCCGAAGACGATCATCCGGGCTCGCGGGGCGTGACTCGAGAAGAACACCTGCATGCCCTCGCCCATGCGCTCCCCGTCGGGCCCGTAGGTCAGGGTGCCGTTACGACCAGCGGCCACCATGGCCTGTCCGTCTTCGCCGACGGCATCGTTAGCTCTCTTCGACCCCAGATCCCCGACGATGCCCGCGGCACTCACCACGAGATGCCTGCCCAAGAACTGACTGTCAGGATGGGCGATAACGGTCGCAACCCCGACGGGATGCTCCAGGTCGACCTCTCGGCGAACCAGATCGAGGCCCGCGTACCTGGCCTGGGAGATCCGCTCGATGAACACGTCGACGGTTCCCCCGCAGGTCAGACCGATCTCGAACCCCTGCTCGTCGCTGATGCCGTAGCGAACAAGCACGGGCAGGCCGTCCTGAATCACTTGGCTGGCCAGCTCGAAAACCGCACCTTCGATGCATCCGCCCGACAGGGAGCCCACGACAACACCGCTGCCGGTCACGAGCATGGCGGCGCCGGCGGGCCGGGGGGCGGAGTCGAAGGTCTCAACAACCGTTGCCACCGCGATCGTCTCGCCCATGGCCCAGTGCCGAACAACCGCGTCGAGAACCTCACGCATCGCCGACTCCCTGTTGCTCGTGTGTTGCCATCATGACCCTGTCGCCACCGATTGGTCTTGAACCAGTATCGGCGATGGCGGGGCCTCAGCCGGCCAGGGCGGTGACGATCTTCTGGGCATCAGACCAGTACCGGGTGTAGTGATTCGCGTCGGAGTTGACCTGCACAGTGTGGGCCAGCATCGACGGGTCCATCGTCTGCCAGTCCGGCACGGTCTGCAGCTTGAGGAAGAAGTTCTGCGCCGACGTCTGCGGGTCCATCCGATCGGCGAGGGTGCCCCAGGCGCCGTTGTCGCGCTGCTGGAACAGGCCGCGGCTGTCGGGGCCAGCACTGTCACCGCTGTTGAGCACCCGAAGTCCCGATTCACCGATGGCGGTCATGACGCCCACTGCCTGCGTTCGGGTGCCGAGGCCCTCGACCCTGGCCGCCATCATGATGTGCGCCGCATTGGCGAGCTCGTCCTGGCAGAAGCCGGCTACCGGCCCGGCTGGCACGGTTATGTCGCCGACGTCGATTGCGGCGGCTGTCGGGCAGGTGAGAGCAGGAAGAACAGATCGCGCGGATCCGGCGGAGAGTGAGTTCCAGACCGCAGCGCCAAGCCCGGCGCAGAGGGCAATGCCCACTACGGCCATGACGACGGCAACTGAAGTGAGTTTGAACACCGAACCCACACTGGCAGGCATTCCTGAGTGAATTCCGGGGGTGGCCTAAGAGTTCATGATCGGGAAGATGAACTGTACATAGCCGTCTGGAGCCGCCAGAATCTCAATACTGGTTTCAGAAAGAATCCACGGTTTTGATCAGCGGAAGGTGCACGGGTTATGGCCAGGCCATCCTTCATCTCCGCGGCCGCGAGCGGGATCAGTGAGGA
>CANFBG010000245.1 GCA_947444785.1 Microbacteriaceae bacterium
GCTGATGGCTCTTCGCGCCGAGCAGGACGAGGTCGGCTTCGAGAGCCTGCAGTACGACGACCAGATCGGCAAGCTCGCCCTCGTCGGCGCGGGCATGCGCACCAATGCCGGCGTCTCGGCTCGCCTCTTCACCGCGCTGTACGAGGCCGGGATCAATATCGAGATGATCTCCACCAGCGAGATCCGCATCTCGGTCGTCACCCGCGCAGACACCATCAATGACGCGCTCCGCGTCGTACACACGGCGTTCGACCTCGACTCCGACACCGAGGCGACCGTGCACGGCGGTACCGGCCGCTAGCTGCGGCCCGGCCCACCGGCATCAGCACAAACCACCCAGCAGCAGAGAATACGTAGGGAATGACAATCGTGACCAGCAACGGACTCAACCTCGGAATCGTCGGCGCCACCGGACAGGTCGGCACCGTCATGCGCACCCTTCTTCAGGAGCGCAACTTCCCGATCGCGAGCATCCGCTTCTTCGCGACGGCACGCTCGGCAGGCAGCATGCTTGAGTTCCGCGGCGAGCAGATCGTCGTCGAGGACGTGGCCACGGCCGACCCGACCGGCATCGACGTCGCCCTGTTCTCCGCGGGGGCGACCGGCAGCCGCGTGCAGGCCCCCCGGTTCGCCGCGGCCGGCGCGATCGTGATCGACAACTCCAGCGCGTGGCGCACCGACCCCGAGGTGCCGCTCGTGGTCAGCGAGGTCAACCCGCACGCCATCGCCGAGGCCGTCAAGGGCATCATCGCGAACCCGAACTGCACCACGATGGCGGCCATGCCCGTGCTGAAGGTGCTGCACGAGGAGGCTGGGCTCACCCGACTCATCGTCAGCACGTACCAGGCGGTCTCCGGCAGCGGCCTCGCCGGCGCCGAGGAGCTCGCCGACCAGGTGCGCGCAGCGGTCGCCGATGAGCACCTGCTCGACCTCGTGCACGATGGCGACGCCGTCACGATGCCCGAGCCGCACAAGTACGTGCGCCACATCGCCTTCAATGTCATCCCGCTGGCCGGCTCCATCGTCGACGACGGCCAGAACGAGACCGACGAGGAGAAGAAGCTGCGCAACGAGAGTCGCAAGATCCTCGAACTGCCCGAGCTTCTCGTGAGCGGCACCTGCGTTCGAGTTCCCGTCTTCACGGGCCACTCCCTCTCGATCAACGTCGAGTTCGCGAACCCGATCAGCCCCGCCCGCGCCACCGAACTGCTGGCGACGGCTGCCGGCGTCGAGCTCAGCGACGTGCCCAACCCCCTGCAGGCCGCGGGCGCCGACGCCAGCTTCGTGGGTCGCATCCGCAGTGACGAGGGGGCCCCGGCCGGACGTGGCCTCGCGCTGTTCATCAGCAACGACAACCTGAGAAAGGGCGCCGCGCTGAACGCCGTGCAGATCGCGGAGATTATCGCGGCCCAGCGCGCCTAGCCTGTGTGCATTTCTGCCCCGACTGAGAAGTAAAGTGTAAGCGTGAATGCTTCCCCTAACCCCGTTGACGTCGTCCTGATCGGGGGCGGCATCATGAGCGCCACCCTCGGCACCTTCATCAAGAAGCTGCAGCCCGACTGGTCCATCCAGATCTTCGAGCGCCTCGACGGTGTCGCGCAGGAGAGCTCGAACCCGTGGAACAACGCGGGCACCGGTCACGCTGCCCTCTGCGAGCTGAACTACATGCCCGAGAAGGCCGACGGCTCCGTCGAGGCGTCCAAGGCCGTCGTCATCAACGAGCAGTTCCAGCAGAGCCGGCAGTTCTGGTCGCACCTGGTCGAGTCAGGCGATGTTCCCGAGCCCTCCACCTTCATCAACTCCACGCCCCACATGACATTCGTCTCGGGCGAGAAGAACGTCGAGTACCTGCGTCGGCGCTACGAGGTCCTGAAGGGCGAGCCGCTCTTCGAGGGCATCGAGTTCTCCGAAGACCCCAAGGTCATCTACGGCTGGGCGCCCACGCTCATGCGCGGCCGGGCCAAGAGCCAGGCCGTGGCCGCCACCCGAATCGTCACCGGCACCGACGTTGACTTCGGTCGGCTGTCGCACCAGCTCTTCGACTTCCTCACCGCTCGAGGAGCAGCGCTTCGCCTCTCGCACTCGGTCTCCAAGCTGGCCAAGCAGGCCGACGGCTCATGGAACGTCACGGGTCGCAACATCGTCGGGGCGACACCGTTCACCGTCAACGCCCGGTTCGTGTTCGTGGGCGCCGGCGGCGGGGCGCTTGCCCTGCTGCAGAAGTCGGGCATCCCCGAGGTGCGCGGATTCGGCGGCTTCCCGATCAGCGGCGAGTTCTACCGCACCGACAACCCGGCCGTCGTCGCCGAGCACCGCGCCAAGGTCTATGGCAAGGCCGCAGTGGGTGCGCCGCCGATGTCGGTGCCCCACCTCGATGCCCGGGTTGTCGACGGGGAGTCCTCCCTCCTGTTCGGCCCCTACGCCGGCTTCAGCCCCAAGTTCCTGAAGAAGGGCTCCTGGCTCGACCTGCCACTCTCGATCCGCACGCACAACATCGGCCCGATGCTGGCCGTCGCCCGCGACAACTTCGACCTGCTGAAGTACCTGATCGGCGAGCTCGTTGCGAGCAAGGACAAGAAGTTTGCGGCGTTGAAGGAATTCATGCCGAACGCCCAGAAGAAGGACTGGTACCTGATCACCGCCGGCCAGCGCGTTCAGGTCATGAAGAAAGACGCCGCCAAGGGCGGAGTCCTGCAGTTCGGCACCGAGGTCGTCTCGGCCGCCGATGGCTCGATAGCGGGCCTTCTGGGCGCCTCTCCGGGGGCCTCCACGGCCGTTCCGATCATGCTCGACGTGCTCGAGCGATGCTTCCCGGCGCAGTTCCCCGGCTGGAAGGCGCAGATCACCGAGATGATCCCGTCGTTCGGGACCGAGCTGTCGCACTCTCCCCAGGCCGCCCGCGAGGAACTCGCGGCCACCGCGGCCGTGCTTCGGCTCGCGAACTAGCTTCCCGCCGAGAGATGGCCAAGCTCTACTTCCGCTACGGAGCGATGAACAGCGGCAAGAGCACCGCCATGCTCCAGACCGCCTACAACTACGAGGAGCGCGGTCAGCGCGTGTTGATCGCGAAGCCGACGGTCGACACCAAGGGCGACACGAACATCGTCTCCCGCCTCGGCGTGAACCGCGCAGTCGACTTCCTGGTGGCCCCGGAGACGCGGATGCGCGACGAGTTCCAGGCACGCCGGTCCGAGATGATCGCGGCGGGTTACGGCGAGCTCAGCTGCCTCCTGATCGACGAGGCGCAGTTCCTGACGCCGACGCAGGTCGACGATGCGCTGCGCATTGCGATCCTGGACGATGTCCCGGTGCTGGCGTATGGCATCCGCACCGATTTTCAGACGGTGGCATTTCCGGGCAGTGCCCGGCTGATGGAGCTCGCACACAGCC
>CANFBG010000246.1 GCA_947444785.1 Microbacteriaceae bacterium
CGCCCCGAGTCGCCGGGCGACCGCCGGGGTGGTGGCGTAGGCGAGAAAGACGAGCAGGCCGATCGTCGTCTGAAGCAGCGCGCTGGCGATGCCGAGGCCGGCCAGCGGCACCACGCCGAGGTGGCCGATCATCGCCGTGTCGGTCAGAAGAAAAAGGGGCTCGGCGACGAGGGCGCCGAACGCAGGGATCGCGAGGCGCAGGATGTCGCGATCGAGAGCCTTCACGATTCAGAAGCGTAGCCGGGCCGGGCTGGGCCCCACACGCATGAGTGAATTCGGCTACTCGCCAGCCTCGGTCGTTAGGGTTGGACAATGACAAATCTTGGAATCGACCTGAGCGAGCTCGACCCCGGCACCCGTCCCCAGGCGGATCTGTTCCGCCACGTGAACGGCAAATGGATCGACCGAACCGAGATCCCCGAGGACAAGGCCCGGTACGGCTCCTTCTATGTGCTGCACGAGGCCGCCGAAGCGGCGGTGCGCGACATCATCATCGAGGCCAAGGATGCGGCCGTGGGCACCGAGGAGCGCAAGTTCGGCGACCTGTTCGCCAGCTTCCTCGACGAGGAGCGCATCGAGGCGCTCGGCACGGCACCCATCACGGCCCAGCTGGCCGAGGTCGCGGCCATCACGAACGTCGACGAGCTCGTCACGACCACCGCCCGGCTCGAGCGCCAGGGCGTCTCCGGCTTCCTGCAGCTCTTCGTCGACAACGACCCGGGCAACCCCGAGCGCTACCTCGTCTTCGTCGAGCAAGGCGGCATTTCCCTGCCGGATGAGAGCTACTACCGCGAGGAGAAGTTCGCCGAGATCCGCACTGCCTACCAGGGTCACATCGAGCGGATGTTCGCCCTGGCCGGCCTCGACGACCCGGCTGGCCGCGCGGCCCGTGTCTTCGCCCTGGAGACCGCGATCGCGAGCACCCACTGGGACAACGTGCGAACCCGCGACGCCCAGGCCACCTACAACCTGCTCGACTGGGACCGCTTCCAGGCTCTGGCCGCCGGCGTCGACCTCGACGCCTGGAGCGCAGCGCTCGATGCGCCGACCGGTGTCTTCGCGGAGCTGGTCGTGCGTGAGCCGAGCGCGGTGGCCGGTATCGCTGAACTGATCAGCGCCGCCGAATCCGACCCCGAGCAGCTCGCCGAGTGGCGCGACTGGCTGGCCTGGCAGGTCATCCACGGCGCGGCCTCCTTCCTGCCGACGGTCTTCGTCGAGGAGAACTTCGACTTCTACGGCCGAACGCTCACGGGAACCCCCAGCATGCGCGCCCGCTGGAAGCGCGGCGTCTCGCTCGTCGAGGGGTCGATGGGGGAGGCCGTCGGCCGAATCTACGTCGACCGGCACTTCCCGCCGACGGCCAAGGCGGCCATGGACGTTCTCGTCGGCAACCTGATCGAGGCGTACCGCGCATCCATCACCGAGCTCGAATGGATGACGCCGGAGACCCGCACCCGCGCGCTGGAGAAGCTCGACAAGTTCACCCCGAAGATCGGCTTCCCGGTGAAGTGGCGCGACTACTCGAACCTGGCCATCGACGCGACCGACCTGGCCGGCAACATCCGGGCGACGAGCGAGTTCGAGTTCCAGCGCGAGCTCGGCAAGATCGGCAAGCCGCTGGACCGCGACGAGTGGTTCATGACGCCGCAGACGATCAACGCCTATTACAACCCGGGCTTCAACGAGATCGTCTTCCCCGCGGCGATCCTGCAGTACCCGTTCTTCGACGAGAGCCGGGATGCCGCCGCCAACTACGGCGCCATCGGCGCGGTGATCGGCCATGAGATCGGCCACGGCTTCGACGACCAGGGTTCGCGCTTCGACGGCGACGGCCGCCTCACCGACTGGTGGACAGAGGCCGACCGCGCCGCGTTCGAGACGCGAACCTCGAGCCTGATCGAGCAGTACAACGCCCTCGCCCCGGCCCAGGTGCCCGAGAACTTCGTGAACGGCGCCCTGACGATCGGCGAGAACATCGGCGACCTGGGTGGCCTCAGCATCGCGTACCGGGCGTATCTCCTCTCGCTCGGCGACGAGGCTGCGGCCGAGCTCGAGGGGCTGTCCGGTGCGCAGCGCTTCTTCATCTCGTGGGCCCAGGCCTGGCAGCAGAAGTCGCGTGACGAGGAGGTCATCCGCCTGCTCTCGATCGACCCGCACTCCCCGAACGAGTTCCGCTGCAACCAGATCGTTCGCAACATCGACGAGTTCTATGAGGCCTTCAACGTCGCCGAAACGGATGCCCTCTGGCTGGCCCCCGAGGAACGCGTCACGATCTGGTGATGCGACCGGTGGGCGGGCGTGCGGATGCCCGTCCACCTGAAACGATCCCGAAATGCCGCCCCTAATAGGTCATTGGCCGATGTTCGGGGGATGTGGCAAAATTTAGGTGGCTTCGCTTGAACAGCCGGGACTGCGCATCGCAGGTGGCATTGGCGGACAAGGTCAGGAACGAACGGATTACGGTGTCGACACGGCGAGATAATCGGCGCGAGAACGAGGGCGAGTCCCGAGGGCGTCGGACGAGTACTCCCGAGGGGCCCAAGGCGACCGAAGCGTTTCGCCGAGGCTTTGCGGCGCTCACGGAACTGGCCATCTCGGGCGTTCAGGTAACGGCCTCGGCCATCGAGATCGGCAGCGGCGACGTGCTCTTCTCGGTCGATGACCACCTGCCTGTTCCGACCGCGGAGATCGGGGAGGTCATGCTCCTGATCGAGGTGGCCGCCCGGCTGAGCGCGGGAGAGCCCAGCGCCGAGGGCATTCTCAATCGCACCGCGGCCGACACTGTCAGCGGTACGGGCCTCTGGCAGCACCTGCAGGTTCCCGCTCTTCCCACGAGCGATCTCGCCGCCCTCGTCGGAGCGACCAGCGACAGCCTGGCAACGAACGTGCTGCTGCGCCGCATTGGCCTGGACTCTGTTCGCGCCCGCGGGGAGTCGCTCGGGCTTCGTCGAACGCTCCTGCTCGATATCGTCCGGGACCGCCGGGGCCCAGACGACGCTCCGCAACTCTCGGTGGGCAGTGCTCGCGAGCTCGCCGACCTTTTCGCCCGGCTTGCCAGCGGTGAGATCGTCGACGAAGAGACGAGCCGCCTGGTTCTCGACTGGCTGAGCTACAACTCCGACCTCTCGATGGTCGCCAGCGCCTTCGGCCTTGATCCGCATGCGCACCAGAACACGGACCACGGCCTGTTGCTGGTGAATACCACGGGAACGGATCGGGGGGTTCGCGCCGAGGTCGGTGTGCTCTCCGGCCCCCGCGTCGCCGTGGCCTACGCCGTGACGATGCGCTTCAACGACTCAAGCCTGTCGGCACGCCTCGGGGTGCTGGAGGGCATGCGCACGTTCGGCCGGGACGTCTTGGAGCACGTCTTCTAAGA
>CANFBG010000247.1 GCA_947444785.1 Microbacteriaceae bacterium
GAGCCCGCTGGAAGACGCGCAGTCCCAACTCACCGACGCCATCCGCATTCTCGGCTACGACGACGGCATTCACGCCATGCTGGCGACGCCCCGCCGGGAGCTGATCGTGAGCGTGCCGCTTCGCCGCGACGACGGTACGACGCAGATGTTTCGCGGCTACCGGGTTCAGCACAACTTCTCCCGCGGGCCGGCCAAGGGCGGGCTGCGCTACAGCGCCGATGTGAACCTCGACGAGGTGCGGGCACTCGCCATGTGGATGACGTGGAAGTGCGCCCTGCTGGATGTGCCGTACGGCGGCGCCAAGGGCGGCGTCAACATCAACCCGCAGCTGCACTCCCAGGCCGAGCTCGAACGGGTCACGCGTCGCTACACGAGCGAGATCCTGCCGATCATCGGCCCGGAGCGGGATATTCCCGCCCCCGACATCGGCACGAACGAGCAGACCATGGCCTGGATCATGGACACCTATTCGGTGCAGCAGGGCTTCACCGTCCCCGGCATCGTGACCGGCAAGCCGGTCAGTCTCGGCGGCTCCCTCGGCCGGGCCAGCGCGACGTCCCGCGGGGTCACCCACATCGCCCTCGCGGCCCTGAGGCACCAGGGCATCGACCCGGTCGGCAGCACGGCCGCGGTGCAGGGCTTCGGCAAAGTGGGCCACGACGCGGCCCTCTTTCTGTCGGCCGAGGGGGTCAAGGTGGTCGCGGTCAGTGACCAGTTCGGTGCGCTCTATCGTCCGAGCGGTATCGACATCGTCGCCCTCAGCCTGTTCGCAGCCGAGAACGGCACCGTCGTCGGCTTTCCAGGTGCGGATGCCCTCGCGGGGCCGGCCCTCCTCGAGCTCGACGTCGACCTGCTCGTGCCCGCCGCGGTCGAGGGGGTTCTGCACGAGGGCAATGCCGCCCGGGTCAAGGCCCGCATCATCGTCGAGGGCGCGAACGGCCCCACGTCGCCCGCGGCCGACCTGATTCTGGCGGATGCCGGAGTGCTCGTCGTGCCCGACATCCTCGCCAACGCGGGCGGCGTCATCGTCTCGTACTTCGAGTGGGTGCAGGCCAACCAGGCGTACTGGTGGGACGAGGACGAGGTCGAGATGGGCCTCTCCAAGAGGATGAACTCGGCCTGGCACCACGTGCTCGGCCACTCGATCGAGCGCGGGGTGACCCTGCGAACGGCGGCGACGGTGCTCGCCGTGGAGCGCGTAGCCCAGGCCCATCGCCTGCGCGGCCTCTACCCGTGAGTAGCATCACAACTGAGAGCGACCGACCCGACATCAACCAGCAGGGGAGCAGTCATGGCAACCGGTGAGACCCAGATCGACAACGGCATCTTCAGGGTGACCAAGTGGAGCATCGAGCCGAACGACTCGATCCCCATGCATCTGCACGAGTTCGAGTACGTGGTGGTGCCGCTCGTGAACGACACCATGCACGTGACGAACTCCGACGGCACGGAGATCGCGGCGGAGATCCGCATCGGCCAGAGCTACACCCGCCCGGCCGGCGCCGAGCATACGGTCGCCAACCGCGGTGAGAGCCTGATCGAGTTCGTCGAGATCGAGAAGCTGCTCTAGCGCTTTCCGTTGTCTGCCGCGGCGAGCTGGTCCTTGAGGGCCAGAACGTCGTCCTGGAACGCGAGGTAGAGATTCGCGATGGTGGCCGCGGCGCTGAGCGGTGCCTCGAGGATCTCCTCGCACTTGTGCAGCCGATACCTGACCGTGTTGGCGTGCACGTAGAGGTACCGAGCCGTGCGGCCGACATCCTGATCGTGGGCGAGGTAGACGACCAGGGTCTCGATGTGGTCGTTGTCCAGCTGCATCGAGGCCACGAACTTGCGCATCTTGTCTTCGAGCTGAGGGGCCTCCCGCCGGGCCAGGAGCCAGCTGGCCAGGTCGACCTCGTCGAGCAGCACGACCGTCTTGAGCGCCAGCGGGTTCAGGCCCGCCTTGGCGGTTCTGCGCCGGGCGATCTCCAGCGCCGTCTCGGCCTCACGAAAAGCGATGGGCGTGCTGGCCAGCTCACTGAACGGCTCGGATGCGCCGACCACGAGCTCGGCGCCGGCCAGCGCCAGCCACGTGGCCAGCACCGCTGAATTCGCGACCAGGGCGTGGATCGTCGAGACCGTGCGCGTTCCGCCGCCGTTCTCATCCAGCAGCAGCCCCAGGCCGGTCAGGGCGGCCTCCTGCAGGAGCGACTCCACGAGGTGCTTGGGCGCGGGCTCGCCCCCGGGCGTCGAGATGGCGACCGCCCGGAGTTCCTCGTAGGCGGTGAAGCGAAACGGGTGCATCCGCGACCAGTAGCGATGCTCGCGGGAGGGCGAGATGCCGTCTTGCAGGGTCACCAGCAGTTGGGCGTTCTCGAAGAGCTCGCGCGAGAGCCCGATCTGGGTGATGCCGTTGATGGCGCCCAACAGTCGCTGGGTCGTCTGCAGAAGCACATCTCCGAGGTCGTCGAGCGTGGTCGAGTTGCGGCTCGCGAGCACCAGTCGATAGGTCTTGCCGCGAAGCACGAGCGTCTTGCCCATCACGTCCCAGCGGCCGACCGAGAACCGCTCCTGGGTGCCGCCCGAACGCGCGATCTCCGACCAGATCAACCGGATGGGCCCCTCGCCTGCGGAGGCGACCACCCGGCCCGCATCCTCATAGAGAACGGCCGAACCGCGACAGGATGCCGCCAGCCTGGCGATGAGGGCGTCGATGGGCTGGTCGGAGGAGATGCTCTGCAGCAGGTCGTTGGTGAACCCGGCCGCACGCTTGAGCAGGTAGGCATCGGCCGAGAGCTTGGACTGGTTGACGAAGTTCTCGATGGCGTAGAACGGCACCTCGGGGGCGACCGTGTACAGGGGGAAGTTCTCGGCGCGGGCGGCGGCAACGAGCGCCGGGGGAACCTCTTCGAAGTGCACCCCCACACCGAAGAACATGGCAACGGTCTGGGCCTGGCGCAGGTCTTTGATCAGTCCCAGCGCCTGGGCCTCGTCGCGCTCATGGCCGATGAACAACAGCCCCGTCGTCAGCATGACGGTGCCCGGTTCCACCCAGCGGCCGGGGTCGCCCAGTTCGCTCGTTCGGGCGGCAAGAACGACGCTCTTCAGGTCGCCGGCGACGAGCGGCCGCAGCCCCAGGCCCTCCTCGTTCACAACGTCACCGAGTGAGATTGCCGTCGTAACCACCTGCTTTCGCAAACGTTTGTGTTAACTCCGTGTTTCTGCCGCCCCGATTCCGCCCGCAGCGACCTAGGTGTTGGAGTTTATCCAAAAAACTGCTCCCACGATTGCACAGTCTCCAGTGACAGCCCCGCCGGTCATGACAATACTTATGCACAACCTGAACAGTCCGGA
>CANFBG010000248.1 GCA_947444785.1 Microbacteriaceae bacterium
CCGTCTGTGGCGGCCAGCAGCCTGTCCACTCGATCGGCAAGTTCAGTCTCCGTGAGTGGCTTTGTCGGAACCGAGTCAGGTCGGAGCGTCGTGCCTTCAGTAATCAGAAGGTCAACCCCTGAGGCACGTTCGGCAAAGGCAGCCATGCGTTCGGGAGAATGGCCGTGGGCTCGCCAATCCCCCGTCCCGCGGGATGACAATCATCGTTCGACAAAACGTCGAATAGCGTGACAAATATGTGGATAAGTACACCAGGCGCCTTCAAGAAGACTTCGACAATGAGGAGAACGTAGGCAGGGCGTGAGCCTCGATCTGAGCTTCGGACTGACATTTTCTCTGGAACCTTCATGTGGGCATCCGGTTGGGGTCGACTTGCGAATCCGTCAGTCGGTGGCCATGTGCATCATGGCTAACTCCCCGACCCGTGGCGCCCAGAAGGAAGGGTTGGTAGAATTGAATTACATGTATCGCAGGAGGTGCGCGAATGGCCGCAATGTCGATCCGGCTTTCGGATGATGAAATGCAACGGCTCGAGTCGCTCGCGGCGCGCACGGGTCGATCCAAGACGTTCTATGTTCGTGAGGCCATCCGGGAGCACCTGACGGAGCTCGAAGAACGGTATTGGGCCGACGACGTCATTGATCGTTGGGAAGGGTCTGACCGTGAGACCCGGCCGGCCAGTGCCCTCTGGGCCGAGCTTGACGCGTGACTCAGTGGCAACTCCGAACGACGGCAGAGTTCGATAAGGCTGCCCGCCGGCTCGATAAGCCGGTAATCCGGCGAATTCGCGCCTATCTCGAAGACCTCACTGAACTCGAGAACCCGCGCGATCGCGGTAAGGGGCTCACCGCCAACCGGGCCGGGTACTGGCGATATCGCATAGGCGACTACCGTGTCATCGTTCAGATCGTTGATGACGAACTCGTTATGATCGCCCTAGACATCGGCCACCGATCCGAGATCTACGAACCGTAAACGGCCTCGGCCGCGCAGGACAAGACCCTCCGCGGTCACTGTCAGAAGTGCCTGGCGCACGACCGCGCGGATTACGTCTCGGACCTCCGCCGATTGGGGTCAATTCTCGAATCGGTCAGTCGGAGGCCGCTCAGGAGGTTTTGGTTTCCGCGGACGCCTTGGCCGTGCCGACGGCGCGCACGGCGAGTTGTGACAGGAAGGGTCGAGCGACGTCGGACTGCCTGCCCGGGGAGGCAAGTGCGTCGAGCGTGCCCCACTCGGATACGAGCATCGCCGTGCTGCCGACCCGCCGGGTGAATCTGCGCACGTTGTCTGTGATCGGAAGAACGATGACACTTGACTTTGCCGTGGGCGACATCGGGGGAAGGTCATCGAGAGCTTCGGGCCGCTCGACGTAAATGATCGGCGCGAACGAACGGGTCGAAGAGATGTCCTCGGCTACTGCCTCGAGCGAAGAGACCGCGGGATTCGTCCCGCGTGCTTCGAGGTCGCGAATGAAATCTGCGATCGGCTCCTCGTGGGCGAGGATGCGCACACCGGGACGCGTGGTGACCGGGGCGAGCATTGCTGTGTGCGCGAGCTTCAGCATCAGACGGCGCCGCTCTTCGGGTGCGGCGCTCTGGATTCGATCTATCGCCGCGGCGTAGGGCGCGTCGCTGCTTGGGTCTGAGAGCGTTCCCGTGAGGGCGAACCCTGCTCCGGCCGCGATCTTCTGCAGCATCGAGTACGTCGGATCCACGATGCTGGACTCGATTCGAGTGATCGTCGACGCGGGCACGCCGACGAGTTGAGCGAAGGCCGTCGTGCTCAGCTCGCGCTTCAGGCGCATGCGGGTGACGAGGGAGGCGGCTCTGGGCATCCGTTCGGGGGGATTCCTGGATCCGTCAGTCGGTGGCCTGATGCTTCGCATCCGATCCGCCGCCTTGAGTCGCCGTGGACACGAGTTCTGCGACGCCTCGAGTGAGGTCTACTGCCGTGGATTCGGTAGCTCTAGCCTGACCATCTGTTGTTCAGCCTCGCGTGTCGTGAGGAACGCGTTGGTTTGTGTCAGTTGCTGATGGGCTGAGGCGAACTCCGTGAAATCGATGGCCCGGGTATAGCGCTGGGCGAAGTCCAGAACGGATACGAGGGCGCTTGCCCGAGAGTTGTGGGTCATCGCGGTCAGCCCGGAAAGGTATTCATCGCGGATAACCGTCGGGATGATGATTCGTGATTCTCCAAGCCTGACGAGCTCGCTGTTCATCATGATCCTTGCCGTGCGGCCATTCCCGTCATCGAAGGGATGGACTTCAGCGACCATGAACATCATGAAGACAGCGCGCGCAAACGGATCGTCGAGTCGCTCGAGTTCTTCCCAACCCGCGCGGAGTGTCCCTTCGACTGACTCCGGCGCTACAAATTCGGTCATCCCCGCCCGATTGGCGCGAGTCTTGAATTGACCCGGGCTCTTGTTGGGGCGCCCTTCCATGACAGCCGCGTGGCGCAATCTCAGGACGTCCAAGAAGTCACCGGCCACAGCCATCGGCTCACGAAGGCCATCAAGGTCATTCACGATCCGGTAGGTGCCCGCGACGTCGTGGGCGTCCTCGGGGCGATCGGCCGGTATCAATCCATCAAGCGCAATGCTCGCCGCCTCTTCAACGGTGAACTCGGTGCC
Organism: Microbacteriaceae bacterium; assembly: GCA_947444785.1. Taxonomy (GTDB): domain Bacteria; phylum Actinomycetota; class Actinomycetes; order Actinomycetales; family Microbacteriaceae; genus Agreia. Next base: position 2,633 of record CANFBG010000248.1, read on the forward strand.
CTCGATGTAGTTCGAGAAGTAGGCCTCGAAAAACGGGAGGAATGCGCGTGACTCAGGGCGAGGCTCCGGTCGCGGTTTCGGGGCCCTCTCTGCCAATTGCTGCGCCAGGGACTGAAAAGCTCGGATCCGAATTGGGTCGTAACCTTTCATGGCTTGCGCGGCCTTCATGGCGCGGGATCCCGACCCGACAGTGGGACGGTCTCCCGCAGCAGCTTGGAAGAAGACCTCCACAGATTCGGCCATATCCTGTCGGCCGGTCGTTTCCGCCAGCTGAATGACTCGGTCAAGTAGCCGCTGTCGCTGGGTCGGGGTCCTGGAAGTTGTCAGTCTGACAATCTCGTCGTGAAGCTCGCTGCGACTGAGGGTTCGAGCCGGTCGGCCTTTGACTGCACGGCTGGGTCGAAGGTTGTCCAGTAGCGCCCGCTGTTCAGATGCGAGATGAAGTCCCGCGGCAGTCGGGATATCCCCTGGCAACGGACCACCGTTTGGGTTCCCGCTCGGAATGACTGTGAGGCCCGGAAGCACTAGCTCCCGGACTCGGCGGCTATCCACATATAGGAATCCATCCTTTGGAGCGAGACTGAACCCGCTCCTGTCTGTGACAACCGCGCCGGGCAGCAGTTTGCCTACGACGTCCATCCAGTGTGAGGCCACGATGTCCGCCGGGGTCCTTCGGATCTCATC
>CANFBG010000249.1 GCA_947444785.1 Microbacteriaceae bacterium
CGCCCTGGACCGCGAACGACGTGCCGAGGGCATCCAGCGCGATGACCGAACACTCGATGTGCCAGCCGGGGCGTCCCTCGCCGACCGGCGACGGCCAGCTGGGCTCCCCCGCACGGGCGACGCGCCACAGCAGCGGGTCGAACACGTTCCTCTTGCCCATACGCTGCGGGTCTCCCCCGCGCTCTGCGAAGTGCGCCATCATCGTGTCAACGTCGAGACGGCTCTCAAAGCCGAGGTGCCACGAGGTCGAGGCGGTGGCGGCATCCACGTCGAAGTACAGGTCGGATGAACCGGGGTTCAGCGCATCCGGAGTCGGCACTTCGTACGCGAACCCGAGCGCGACCAGCTGGGCGACGGCGTCTGCAATGGGACCGACGACATCCGTCACTGCCTCGTATCGGAACGGCGGGATGACGCGGAGCGCCGCCATGTCCTCGCGGAAGAGGTCGGTCTGCGATGCCGCGAGCTCGCGCCAGTCGACGCCGGTGGCGGTGGCGCGCTCGAGCAGCGGGTCGTCCACGTCGGTGACGTTCTGGGCGTAGTTGACGCCGAGTCCGGCATCCAGCCAGGCGCGGTAGAGCGTGTCGAAGGCGACGTACGTCGAGGCGTGACCCAGGTGCGTCGCGTCGTAGGGGGTGATGCCGCAGACGTAGAGGCCGACGCGGCCGTCGACGGGGGTGGCCGCGATCAGCGTCCCGGTCGAATCGTCGAAGACGCGGGGAATCGGTGCCGTTCCGGGCAGGCGGGGAACGGTTGGTTCAGTCCATGAGAGCACGGTTCCAGCCTACCCAGCGCGTGTTCCGGGTCAGACCAAACGGCGGGCGCACCGCGGCAACACGGCAGCCACGCGGTAGGCAGACCGCAGCGAAGCCGCCGCCACGCCGGCTACTACGCCTGCAGTACCCCGGTCAGAATCAGAACGATCAACGCAGACCCCAGCAGGATGCGATAGATCACGAAGGGCAGGAAGCTGCGCTTGGAGATATAGCTCATGAAGAATGCGATGACGCCGAGGCCCACCAGGAAGGCGATCAGGGTCGCAACGGCCGTGTTCGCCGCGCTGTACACCGACGGCTCGCTGAGGCTCTTGTAGAGCTGGTAGAGCCCGCTGCCGAAGACCGCGGGAATCGCGAGCAGGAACGAGTACCGGGCGGCGGCGGCGCGCTCGAAGCCCATGAAGAGTCCGGCGGTGATGGTGCCGCCCGAGCGGGACACGCCGGGAACCAGAGCGAGGGCCTGGGCGGCACCGAAGATGACGCCCTGCGGAATTGTGATGTCGCGCAGGCGCCGCTTCTTGGCCCCGACGTAATCGGCGACGCCCAAGAGAATGCCGAAGACGATCAGGGTCGAGGCGATCACCCAGAGGGAGCGCAGAACGGTCTCGATCTGGTTCTGGAAGAGCAGTCCGAGAATGATGATCGGAATGCTGCCGACGATGATGAGCCAGCCCATGCGGGCGCTGGAGTCGCTGCGCGGGACGCGCCCGATGAGGGAGAGGAACCAGCGCGAGATGATGCGCGTGATGTCCGCCCAGAAGTAGACGAGTACGGCGGTCTCGGTGCCGAGCTGGGTGATCGCGGTGAAGGCGGCTCCCGGGTCTTGGGCACCGGGCAGGAACTCCCCGAGGATGCGCAGATGTGCGCTGCTCGAGACGGGAAGGAACTCAGTCAGCCCCTGAACGAATCCGAGGATGATGGCGTTGAGAAGTTCCACTTCTCCCCCTTCGTGAAGTCTAGGAAGTGCGTTGAGCGAGCCGAGCCGGCTAGTACCGCAGCAGCAGGTCGGTGAGGACCTGCTTGCCAAACACTAACGCGTCGAGGGGAACCCGCTCGTCAACGCCATGGAACATCGCCGGAAAATCGAGGGTCGGCGGCAGCTGCAGGGGCGCGAAGCCGTATCCCGTGATGCCCAGCTTGCTCAGCGCCTTGTTGTCGGTGCCGGCAGAGAGCAGGTACGGCAGCACCTCGGCGCCCGGGTCGTGCACCATGAGGCTCGCGATCATGGCGTCGATCAGCGGCCCGTCGAACGGGGTCTCGAGGCCGATGTCCTGGTGCGGGATGAGCACCTCGATGCCGGGGCCGGCGAGCTCGCGGATGCGCTCGATGACGGCCTCCTCCTGCCCGGGCAGCACCCGCACGTCGAGCAGCGCCTCGGCCATGTCGGGAATCACATTGTGCTTGTAGCCGGCGGTCAGGCCGGTCGGATTCGCGGTGTTGCGCAAACTGGCCGAGATAAAGCGGGAGGCGGTTCCGGTCGCGATGGCGAGTTCGTCGGGGGTGATGTGCTGTGGATTCTTGCCCAGGATGCGGGCCACGCCATCCAGCAGCTGCCGGGTCGTGTTCGTCAGGTGCAGCGGCCATTCCTGGCTGCCGATTCGAGCGACAGCTCCCGCGAGTCGGGTGACCGCGTTGTCGTGGTTGATCTGCGAGCCGTGGCCGGCGGTGCCCCGGGCGCGAAGGGTGATCCAGATCAGGGCCTTCTCCCCCGTCTGAATCAGGTACGCGCGCTTGCCGTCGAGGTCGATGGAGTATCCCCCGACCTCGCTGATGGCCTCTGTGGCGCCCGCAAAGAGGTCGGGCCGGTTGTCGACCAGGTAGTGGGATCCGCGCACGCCACCGGCCTCCTCGTCTGCGAAGAAGGCGATGATGAGCTCGCGCTCAGGCTGGCGTCCGGTGGCGAGGATCGCGTCGAGAGACGTAAGGATCATCGCATCCATGTTCTTCATGTCGACGGCGCCGCGGCCCCAGAGCATGCCGTCTTTGATCTCGCCGCCGAAGGGGTCGACCGACCAGTCTGCGGCAATGGCCGGGACGACGTCGGTGTGCCCGTGCACGACCAATGCCCCTTTAGACATATCTCTGCCCGGCACCCGCGCGATAACGCTCGTGCGCCCCGGGTCGGAGTCGATGAGCTCCGGGGTCAGCCCGAGCCGCTCGAGCTCGGCGGCAACGTACTCGGCCGCATCCGTCTCGCCGTTGGAACGCCCCTCCCCGAAGTTCGACGTGTCGAAGCGGATGAGGTCGCGCGCGATTCGCGCGGTGTCTTCCAGAGCTGCGGGCGGGGTCTGGGGCGTCGAGGTCATCCCTTTACGCTACCCGTGTCTCTTCGGGCACACCCGGTCGCCGCGCACGCACGCTCGCAATGTGAAATCAGGGCTCGCAGAACGTGCTATCGTCTTACCTTGTTGCTTGGAGAAATCCACGGTGACACCATCCAGTCCGGATGGCGGAAATGGCAGACGCGCTAGC
>CANFBG010000250.1 GCA_947444785.1 Microbacteriaceae bacterium
GGCCTCGATGGATGGCGCCGGCCCGACGCGGCAGTTCTTCTCCATCACGCTGCCCAGCATCCGGCCGACATTCGCCTTCCTGGGGCTCATGACGATCATCTGGTCGTTCCTCTCGTTCGACTACGTCTACATCCTCACGCAGGGCGGGCCGGCCGGCTCGACCGATGTGCTGTCGACGCTTCTCTATCGCAACGCCTTCGGCAACCTCGAGGCTGGCTACGCCTCCGCCATCGGTGTCGTCATGGCGCTCATCAGCGGTGTCGTGGTCGCTGCCTACCTGATCATCCGAAAGACAAGGAACTGGGAGATATGACCCTTGCACCTCCGACCCGGAGACGTCGCCCGCTCAAACAGGCCGTGCAGAATGCCGGGCCGGTCACCTACGTCGTTCTGACGGCCCTGGTCATCTTCGCCCTCGGGCCCATCCTGCTGTTCTTCTTCAACGCACTGAAGACGCAAAGCGAATTCGGCACCAACCCGCTGGGAATTCCCCAGTCGTGGCACTGGGTGAACTTCATCGATGCGTGGCAGCAGGCCAACATGGGTGCAGGGCTCTGGAACTCCGTCATCATCGTCGGCGGCACCGTTCTCTTGACCTGCTTCAGCGCAGGATGCGCGGCCTACGCCCTGGCCCGGCTCGAGATCAAGGGCGGAGACGCCTTCATCACGTACCTGCTGGTCGCGAGCTCGCTGCCGACCCAGATGTTTCTCGTGCCGTTGTTCTACATCTGGTCGAACGTGGGGCTCTACGACACCCAGGTCGGGCTGATCCTGATCTACTGCGGCCTGTTCTCGCCGTTCGCGACCCTGCTGCTGCGATCATTCATGCTGACGATGCCGAAGGAGTTCGAAGAGGCTGCGCGAATGGATGGCGCGAGCGAGCTCAAGATCCTGTTCACGATCGTGCTGCCGAACGCCCTGCCCGGGCTGTTGACGATCGCGCTGGTCACGGGCCTGTCGGCCTACAACGAGTTCCTGTTCGCCATCACCTTCATCCAGAGCAGCGACCTGCTCCCGGTGTCCACGACGTTCTTCTCGTTCCAGCAGGGCTTCACGCAGGACTTCACCCTGATCAGCGCCGCCGGCGTCATCATGATCGCGCCCATGCTGATCCTCTTCCTCGCCCTGCAGAGAAAGTTCATCGACGGCCTGTCGTCGTCGGGGCTGGGCGGTGCGTAGGACGCGGGAAGCCTGCTCACGAAATCGAAACCACATGATTCTCGGGGACGTCGCCTGAGTGGCCCACCCGCCGCATCTACCCCGTCCAGCGGTCGTGCTCAGTGACTCGGTTACGCATCCGTGCCCAAATCTGGACGAGACTGAAAGCGTAGCAATTATCTTACGTCTGTCGCCTATACCGGAACCGATCACTAGGGTAAGGGAATGGTCAAGGAGCGGAGGACAGTCGGAGATGGCGCGGTGAGCGACCGCGCACTTTTTTGGCGTCGCGCAGGCTTCGACTTCTTGCTGATCCTTCTGTTCGCGGCCGCGACCTTTATCCTCACCGTCATCCTCGTGGCCCAGAACGTCATGCTGCCTTCCAGCCGTGACCCCGGCCCGCCCCCGGCTGCAGCCATCGCCCAATACTGGGTGACTGCCGGCATCATGATCGCCCTCCAGATTGGGCTACTCGTGAGGGCCGTTGTGTCTCGTCGCCTCATCCTCGGTCTCATCGCCAGTGCGGCCTTGATCTTGGCCGTGGGGGCCGCGCTGATGCTGTCGATTCCGCCCATCGACCGGTATCCGACGGATCCAGCACCGAAGATCATTCCGGGGTATCACCCCTGCTACAGCGGAAGCAACGACTGCATCGGCGGATGAGGCGGTGGCACCTTCGCGGCCACGAACACGAAAGTGTCCTCCGGCCATAGACCGGAGGGCACTCGAGAATCCTAGGTATGGGGACTCAAATCGGTCGCAGAGATACGTTTCGTTCGGGGTACTTGTCACGAAACCTGAGGAGTCGCAGGAGGCATCTCTGCCGGGGATAGTCGCGTCCTAGGACCAATAGCCCTATGGCGTGATCGACACGGCCTGACATCCTGCATGTGACCCGGCGCAGAGGGCGCCGATTGGCGCAGATGGGATTGATCATGCTGATTTCACGGCCAGAGATGCTGCGAGCGCGGAGCGTCAGAAGCCCCAGGCCAGACTCCGGTGCCGCTGTCGATGGCGGGCGGATGTCATGAACCCCGATCGGCACGCACGGGCCCTGCTGCCCATCCCGGATCGCGCACAACCGGGCCTGACGACATACGACGCCAAGGATCCGGACACCGTCTACCCGCCGATCGAGCCTTTGGCGCCACCGCCGGGCGCACCCAATGTGCTGATCATCCTCGTCGATGACGCCGGCTTCGGCTCCTCAAGCGTGTTCGGGGGGCCGTGCAACACCCCGAACGCGGAACGGCTCGCCGCGGGCGGCCTCACCTACAACCGGTTTCACACGACCGCGCTGTGTGCTCCGACCCGTGCCGCCCTGCTGTCGGGCCGCAATCACCACTCAGTTGGGATGGGCAGCATCACTGAGACGGCGACCTCCGCTCCGGGCAATAGCTCGCTACGGCCCAACACGAAGGCACCGCTCGCGATGACCCTGAAGCTCAACGGGTACTCCACGGCGCAGTTCGGCAAGTGCCATGAGGTGCCGGTGTGGCAGTCGTCACCGATGGGGCCCTTCGATGCCTGGCCGTCAGCGGGCGGCGGGTTCGAGACGTTCTACGGTTTCATCGGCGGCGAGAACAACCAGTGGGATCCCGCCCTGTATGACGGAACGACCCCCGTCGAGCCGCCGGCGACCCCGGAGGAGGGCTATCACCTGACCGAGGACCTGGCCGACCGAGCCTCCAACTGGATCCGGACCCAGAAGGCGCTGATGCCTGACAAGCCCTTCTTCGTCTACTTCGCGCCGGGTGCCACCCATGCGCCGCACCACGTGCCCAAAGAATGGGCTGACAGGTACGCCGGCGCGTTCGCCGACGGGTGGGACGTGCAGCGGGCGAAGACGTTTGCCCGGCAGAAGGAACTCGGGGTCATCCCCGCCGATGCGGAACTCACCCCGAGGCACGCGGAAATCCCCGCTTGGGATGACATGCCGGAGGAGCTCAAGCCAGTACTGGAGCGCGAGATGGAGGTCTACGCGGGCTTCATGGAACACACCGACCATCACATCGGCCGCGTCATCGACACCATCGAGGATCTCTGCATCCTCGATAACACGATCATCTACTAC
>CANFBG010000251.1 GCA_947444785.1 Microbacteriaceae bacterium
GTCACATCGCGGGCGTCGGCTTCGACCTGTACCTGCGCATGATCGGGGAGGCCGTCTCGAGTTTCCGGGGCGACGTTGCCGAGGGCCAGACCGAGCTGCGGCTCGAACTTCCGGTGGATGCGCATATCCCCGAGGAATACGTCGACAGCGAGCGGCTGCGGCTCGAGGCGTACCAGAAGCTCTCCACCGCCAGCGCGCCGGCTGCGAGCGACGAGCAGATCTCGCTCGTGATCGAGGAGCTCACCGACCGCTACGGCGAGCCGCCCGAGCAGGTGCTGAACCTCGTCGCCGTGTCGCGGCTTCGCCGGCATGCCCAGAAGTCGGGTCTCAGCGAGGTCGTCACGATGGGGTCGAACCTCAGGGTCGCCCCGGCAGACCTGCTGGACTCCCTGCAGATCCGACTTCAGCGGCTCTATCCGGGAGCGAAGTACTTCGCCCAGGCCGGCGCCGTCTCGGTTCCGATGCCGGTCGTCGACGGCGTGCCCCTGGCCGATGCCGAGCTGATCAAGTGGACGGCCGACCTCCTGACGGCCATCTTCCCGTCGCCCAAGGCGGTGCCGGAGGAGGCATCCGTCTAGCCGCCCTATCGCGTCAGCGTGGCGTGAATCGTGCCGGCAGCGACAGAGAGATCGTCCCGGAGCCGGTTACCCCGGCCGAGGGAGATCGGGGCGGTGTGGGTGAGCACGGAGACGGGGTCCCGAACGGCGGCGTGTTGCCCCACCAGCCTGTCCAGCCCGCGTCGGCGAACACCCTCGCCCGGAACGTGCGGGTCGCTGCCTAGGCCGCGGTGAGGCGTCCTCGGTCGGCACCCATCGGGTTCTCGGGGATCATGACGGGTTCCCTTCCGGGGGAGGGCTGCGGGGCTACTTCTTCACCGGCTTCAGGTGCCGGTAGTGCCGGGCGCGGAGGCTCACGATGACGGCGGCGCCGACGATCGAGATGCCGGAGCCGAGCAGCACGGCCAGGGTGCCCTCGTCGATGATCTCGTTTTTGCCGACGAAAGCCAGCTCGTTCATCAGCAGCGACACCGTGAAGCCGATGCCGCCGAGCATCCCGACGGTGACCAGGTCGGGGATGGCCAGCGACTTGGTGGCGCCGGGAAGTGCTCGGCCCGCGACCAGCCTCTGGCCCAGCCAGCCGAGCGCCGTGATGCCCAGGAGCTTGCCGACGGGCAGGGCGACGACGATGCCCCAGAACGCCGGACTGAGCTGGGCGATGCCGACGCCGGGGATCGCGACGAGGGCTGCCGAGAAGGCGAAGAGGGGCAGCACGATGCCGTTGGAGTAGGGCTCGAGCACGTGAGCTGCCCGGGCCCCGGGGCGGCCCGCCATGACGAGGCCGAGGGCGACGCCGGCGATCGTGGCATGAATGCCCGAGACGTAGACGAAGTACACCGACACCAGCCCGAGCACGATCAGGCCGATGACGACGATCGGCGATGTGTGCTTCTTCGCGCGGCGGCTGAGCAGCCCGAACGCGGCGATCGAGACGACGGATGCCGCGATGAACAGCCAGTTGATGTCGGACGTGAAGAAGATCGCGATGATCAGGATGGCGACGAGGTCATCCAGCACGGCGAGGGCCAGCAGGAAGATCCGGAGCCGGCCCGGCAGTCCGCGGCCGAACATCGCCAGCACCCCGAGGGCGAACGCGATGTCGGTGGCGGTCGGAATCGGCCAGCCGTTGGAGACATCTGTTCCCGCGGTGAACAGCAGGAAGATCCCCGCGGGAACGGCGATGCCGCCCAAGGCCGCGAACGCCGGCACGAAGGCCTTGCCGACGCTGTTCAGGCTGCCGCTCGTGAACTCGTGCTTCAGCTCGACGGCGACGATGAAGAAGAAGATCGCGAGCAGGCCGTCGCTGATCCAGTGCCCGATCGACAGGTCGAGTCCCAGCGCCGGCACGCCGAGGTGCGACTCCTTGGCCTCCAGTAGCAGTCGTCCCGCCCCCGTGTTGGCGAGGATGAGCCCGAGGGCCGCTGCGATGAGGAGGAATCCGGCGGCATTTCGCTCGGAACGCATGATGCTCAAGATGAGGTCCTTAGTGGGGCGTGCTGGAAGTCTTTCAGCCCAGACTGCAGACTACCCTCCGGTTATAGTTGCCCCATGAACGCCGCCCTCCCCGCCGTGCCGGAAACGTCCAAGCTCGCCGAACTCGTGCGGGTTGTCGCGACCCTTCGAGCACCGGGCGGCTGCGCCTGGGATGCGGAGCAGACTCACGAATCCCTCGTGCAGTACCTGGTCGAGGAGACCTACGAGCTGGTGGACGCCATCGAGGCGGGCTCCCGCGAGGACCTGATCGAGGAACTCGGCGATGTGCTGTACCAGGTGCTCTTCCACTCGGACCTGGCGACCCACACGCCCGGTGAGGAGTTCGACCTCGAGGATGTCGCCGCGCACCTCACGGCCAAGCTGATCGGCCGTCACCCGCACGTCTTCGGTGACACCGTCGCCGACACGGCCGCCGACGTCGTGGCGATCTGGGATGACCTCAAGGCGGCCGAGAAGCCCGAACGAACCAGCGTGCTCGACGGCATCCCGCTCGGCATGCCGTCCCTCGCGCTCGCCGACAAGCTGATCGGACGCGCCCAGAAGATCGGCGTGCTCGAGAAGAATGCCCCGGCCGCCATCCCCGTGGCCTCCGAAGACGAGCTCGGCCCGCTCCTGCTGGCGATCGTCGCCTCGGCCAAGGCGCAGGGCTTCGACTCCGAGCGGGCGCTGCGCAACACCCTCCGCGGCCTCCAGCAGGAGATCCGAGACTCGGAGCAGGACCCCTACGACCCCAACGACGCCGGCATCATCGCCCTCGGCGTCTAACGGACCTACCCGAAAAGCACTAGAGATCTCCAACCAGAACTTGCAGCAACACCCTGGCCAGGCTGGCGGGCCTCACGCGGGCATTCGGGTGAGTGCCCGCATGAGCGGGCTCTTGCTCCGAAGCCTGACGGTCACGGTTTCCGGCGCTCTCCCCGGGACCTTGGTCATCGTTCGGCTCCAGAAATAGTTGCTGCCGTCGCGCACGATCTCGCCGCCGTGGTCGTGGAGCAGCTGGTGATGGAGGCGACACAGCATGATGCCGTCTTCGGCATTCGTCTGCCCGCCGTCTCGTTTCCACTGGTTGATGTGGTGCGCGTCACACACCGATGGCGACCGGTCACACTGCGGGATCGCGCACCCGCCCCACTGAACCGAC
>CANFBG010000252.1 GCA_947444785.1 Microbacteriaceae bacterium
ACGTTCGCCACGGCCTTCGAGCACCCCTCGACCCTGATCAAGATCGTGCGCTACCCCGGCCAGAGCGGTGACGAGCCCAAGCAGGGCGTCGGCGTGCACCGTGACGGCGGCGTGCTTACGCTGCTGCTGGTCGAGCCGGGCAAGGGCGGCCTGCAGGTGGAGCACGAGGGTGAATGGATCGATGCCCCACAGGTTCCCGGCGCGTTCGTCGTGAACATCGGCGAGCTTCTGGAGCTCGCCACTCAGGGCTACCTCAAGGCGACGCTGCACCGTGTCATATCGCCCCTGGTCGGCACCGACCGAATGTCGATCCCGTTCTTCTTCAACCCGTCCCTGGACGCGGTCGTGCCACACCTCGAACTTCCGGCGGAACTCGCCGCGGAGGCGACCGGTGTCTCGGCCGACCCGAACGACAGCCCCATCCTGAGCGTCTACGGCGACAACGCGCTTCGCTACCGTCTTCGTGCCCACCCGGATGTCGCTGCGATCCACCACGCAGACCTCGCGTCGCGGCCAGTGGACAAAGACTGATCGTGGCTGCAATTCACGGTTAAATCGGGGTTTTCACCGCACCATGGGCGGTAGCGTCGACGCAGGACACTGTCACCGCTAAGGAGTAAGAAAATGAAGGCTGTCGTCAACGGCACGATCATCGCCGAGGCCCCGAAAGAAGACCTCATCGCCATCGAGGGCAACTGGTACTTCCCGCCGTCGAGCGTGAACTTCGAGCTGCTCACGCCGAGTGCGACTCCGTACACGTGCCCCTGGAAGGGCGTGTGCCAGTACTTCAGCGTGACCGACGGCGACGAGACGCTCAAGGACCGCGCCTGGAGCTATCCGGCGCCGTACCCCGCGGCGTTCGACCGCGTCGGCCAGGACTTCAGCCACTACGTGGCCTTCTGGAAGGAAGTCAGCGTCGTCGAGTAGTCAAAAAAAGGCAGGGTCCCGATGGGACCCTGCCTTTTCTTTGGCTAGTGCTCTCAGCCGAGCAACTGCCGGGCGTCGAGCGCGAAGAGGTCGCGCGCCGGGGCCGTGGCCGAGGCCAGAAGGCCGCCGGACTGCGGCAGAAGCTGCTCGGCGAAGAACCGGGCCAGCACGAGCTGGGTCTCAGCCAGCTCGGTGTCTCCCGTGGCAGCCCCGGCCAGTGCCGAACGGGCGAGCAGCCAGCCGCTTGCGCACAGGCCCCACATCCGCAGGTAGGGGGTCGAGCCGGCGAGCGCCGTGTTGGGATCGGTCGCTCCGATTCGAAGCATGTGCTCCGTCGCCGTCTCCAGGGCATCGAACTGACGCTCGAGCTCGTCGCGGATCGAGTCGAAATCGCCGCCCGCCTCAGCCAGTTCGGCCAGCACGCCCCTCATCTCCGTGATGAACTCGCGGGCGCTGTCGCCGCCCCGGACGCCGAGCTTTCGGCCGATCAGGTCGGCCGCCTGGATTCCGTTCGTGCCCTCATAGATCGGGGTGATCCGCACGTCGCGGTAGTGCTGGGCGGCGCCCGTCTCCTCGATGAAGCCCATCCCGCCGTAGACCTGCAGCGCGAGCGAGGTGAGCTCGACGCCCAGGTCGGTGCCGAACGACTTGCAGATCGGGGTCAGCAGCCCGACGATCTCGGTCGCCCGTGCTCGAGCCTTCTCGTCAGGGTCATGGGTGCTTCGGTCGATGTGAACGGCGTTGAAGAGCATCAGGCGACGAAGAGCGGCCAGGTAGGCCTTCTGGGTCATCAGCATTCGGCGCACGTCGGGGTGATCGATGATGGGGGAGTCCTTGCCGGTCGCGCCCACAGCGAGTCCCTGCCGGCGGTCCTGGGCGTAGCCGAGGGCCTGCTGGTAGGCGCGCTCCGCGATCGCGAGTCCCTGGTTGCCGACCGAGAGGCGGGCGCTGTTCATCATGATGAACATGATGCGCATGCCGAGGTTCTCCTCGCCGATCAGGTAGCCGGTGGCGTCGTCGTACTCCAGCACGCAGGTCGGGGATCCATGGATACCCAGCTTGTGCTCGAGTGAAAGCACGTTCACCCCGTTGCGCTCGCCGAGGGACTCGTCGTCGTTCACGAGGAACTTGGGCACGATGAAGCAGGAGATCCCGCGGGTGCCGGCCGGTGCATCGGGCGTGCGCGCCAGCACGAGGTGCACGATCTGATCTGCGAGGTCGTGGTCGCCATAGGTGATGTAGATCTTCTGGCCGCTGATGCCGAAGGAGCCATCGCCACGGGGAACCGCACGGGTGGCCAGCGCGCCGACGTCGGAGCCGGCCTGCGGCTCCGTGAGGTTCATGGTGCCGGTCCACTCGCCGCTGATCATCTTCGGCAGGAAGCGCTTCTTCTGCGCGTCGTCGCCGTAGTGCAGGAGGGCGTCGATCGCGCCCTGGGTGAGGAGCGGGCACAGGGCGAAGGCCATATTGGAGGAGGCCATCATCTCCTGGATCGCCAGGCCGACCGACCAGGGGAAGCCGCCGCCGTCGAACTCCTCGGGGAACGGCACTGAACCCCAGCCGGCCTCGACGTACTTGCGGTAGGCGCCCTTGAACGCCGCGGGGGTCACGACGCTGCCGTCGGGTTCGCGGTGCGAGCCCTCGACGTCACCGGGCAGGTTCGTGGGGGCCACCACCTCGACCATGAACTCACCGCACTCCTTCAGGAGTTCGTTGACGGTGTCGAGGTCCGCATGTTCGTATCCCGGGAATTTCGCTATCGCGGGGTAGTCCACCACATGCTCGAGGACGAAGGAAAGATCGGCTAGGGGAGGGGTGTAATCGCTCACACCGTCAGGCTACGACGGCACGGCGGAAATGATCCGGATAATTGTTCCCATCAGCCAAACAGGCCGGGAACCGGGGGCCGGATTCTTGTGTGATCAGGCTGGTCTCTCGGTGGCCCTCAAAGCCGCCGCGTTTCGCATCCCCGGGGTGACCTGCCGGTGCTCCCACGTGATGATGTTCGCGCTCGAGAACGAGCGCGAGCAGAGGGCGCAGGCGAGGGGCCTCGTCGGGCGGCGGTACCGGTGGTGCACGTGGCCCCCGGGGCAGGTGCCCAGCCAGGGCGCGAGCTCCTTCGCGTTGGCACTGCCGTCGTGAAGGCGCTTTCCCTCGTAGCCGATCTCCTGGGCGATGCGTCGCCAGATCGGCCCGTGGCCGGCGCGGTGACCGGCCAGCGCATGGGCCACCTCGTGCAGGAGCACCTGGTGGATCTC
>CANFBG010000253.1 GCA_947444785.1 Microbacteriaceae bacterium
CGGCGATCTCGGCGAGCGCTCCCAGAACGACATGATGGCCGCCTCCCGGCTGGGCCGCGTCGACGTCGTGAAGGTCGCCCACCACGGCTCGGCCGATGCGAGCTCGGTGCTCTACGACCTGGTCGCGGCCGACGCAGGCCTCGTCTCGGTCGGGGTCGACAACGGCTACGGGCATCCCACCGATTCGGCACTGGCCATGCTCGAGCACGCGGGCACCGCAGCCCTTCGAACGGATGCCGCGGGGCTCATTGTGCTGGCCCCCAGCGCCGACGGCCTGATCGTGTGGACGGAACGCGCGGTGCCGGAATCCGGGCCTTCGTCCGGCTAGGCTCGAAACCGACGAATCGCAAAACGACCGCAACACGCGCAGATCCAGCAGAAGAGGAACCAGATGGCCGCCTATGCCAAGGCCAAGGCCGCTCCGAAGTCGAAGGCGGCGATTCCCCAGCTCTCCTGGGAGCAGATCCGCCCTGCCCCCATCGTGCTGGTCTCCGGCACCGAGACGTTTCTCGCCGAGCGCGCCATCCGGCAGCTCCGTGACCTGCTCCGGGCGGAGGACGCGAGCCTCGAGGTCTCCGACATCGACGCCTCGAGCTACGCGCCCGGGGAGCTGCTCACCATGGCCAGCCCCTCGCTGTTCGGCGAGCCCCGCCTGATCCGCGTGAGCTCGGTCGAGAAGTGCACCGACGACTTCATGCTGGACGCCATCGACTACCTCGAGCGCCCGGCCTTCGAGGCCTACGTCGTGCTCCGGCACGGCGGGGGAGTTCGCGGCAAGCGCCTGCTCGACGCCATCCGCGCGGGCACGGGCGGCGGAATCGAGATCGTCTGCACCGAGCTGAAGCGCGAGAGTGAGCGGCACGACTTCGCCGCGGCCGAGTTCCGGGCGGCAGGCCGCAAGGTCACGGGCGGCGCACTGCGGGCCCTGGTCGCCGCGTTCGCCGACGATCTCGCCGAACTCTCCAGCGCCTGCGGGCAGCTGATGTCCGACTCTGCCAACGAGATCACCGAGGCAACGGTCGACCGCTACTACGCGGGGCGGGTCGAGGTCAACGCGTTCGCCGTCGCCGACTCGGCGATCGCCGGCAGGCACGGGGAGGCACTCGCCCTCGTGCGGCACGCACTCGCCTCCGGCGCCGACCCTGTTCCCATGGTCGCCGCCTTCGCGATGAAGCTGCGCACCATGGCGAAGGTCCTGGGGGAGCGCGGCGGCTCGGGCCAGGTCGCATCCGCCCTGGGGATCGCGCCGTGGCAGGTCGAACGTGCCCGCAAGGATCTCGCGGGGTGGACGGGCGCCGGGCTCGGCGTCAGCATCCAGGCCCTGGCCGACACCGATGAGAGCGTCAAGGGCGGCGGGCGCGACCCCGTCTACGCCCTCGAGCGCATGATCGGCGTCGTCGCGGCCAAGGGCGAGCCGCACCGCTAGCAGGCCGGGCGGATCGTCACACAGAAAAGGCCCCGCCGAGGCGGGGCCTTTTCTTGGTTGCTGCGGCAGTAGTTGCTACTGCGTTGGCAGAGGACTAGACGAGGGCGTTGACGCTCTTCGTCAGGGCGCTCTTGCGGTTTGCAGCCTGGTTCTTGTGGATGACGCCCTTGGACGCAGCCTTGTCGAGCTTCTTGGCGGCGAGCAGCAGGGCGGACTCGGCCTTGACCTTGTCGCCGGCGGTGACCGCGGTGCGGGTCGTGCGGATGGCCGTCTTGACCTCGCTCTTGACCGCCTTGTTGCGCTCCTGAGCCTTCTTGTTGGTGCCGATGCGCTTGATCTGCGACTTGATGTTTGCCACGGAAATAACCTCTGTATCTGTTCGGATGATGTTCAATGCGGCCCAGGAGAACACAGCGTTTTGACGCCCTGTGTGAACCAGCCAGTGTTCTTCGGCCGCGATTCGCCCCTCGCAGTTTTACGGAAGCGTAAGCCAACAGACAACATTACCAGTTGTCGGGCATTGGAACAATCCCGGCGCCCGCGTGGGCGCGTTGTTTCCAATGCCCTTGAAGCCTACCGCGTGCCGGAGCATCCGCGTGTGCGGCGTACCGTTATGCCATGCCGTTTCTCGCACCGCACATAGCCCACGTTCCGCCGTCCGGCATCCGCCGCATCTTCGAGCTCGCCCTGGGGATGGACGACGTCATCTTCCTGGCCGTCGGCGAGCCGGATGTCGCGGTCGACGCGCCGATTCTGGCCGCCGGCAGCGCGGCGTGGCTGGGGGACGAGACCAACTATGGCCCGAACGGCGGATTGGCCCCGCTCCGTGAGGCGATCGTGGCGAAACTCGCCCGCGAGAACGGCATCCATGTCGATACGGATCGGGTCTGGGTCACGGTCGGCGGCATGCACGCGCTCTACCTGTCGATGAGCCTGACGCTGGCCCCCGGCGACGAGGTGCTGATCCCCGACCCCGGGTACTCGACATTCGCGATGAACGCGGCGATGATCTCCGCCGTCTCGGTCCCGTATCCGCTTCTGGCCGAGGCGGGATTCCTGCCCGACATGGCCGGTCTGGCAGCGCTCGTGACGCCCCGCACCCGGGCGATCATCATCAACTCGCCCTCGAACCCGCTCGGCTCGGTCTTTCCCCGCGAGACGCTGGCGGAGCTGCTGGCTTTTGCCAAGAGGAACGACCTGTGGATCATCAGCGACGAGGTCTACGAGGCCTTCAACTACGAGCAGGCGCACACCAGCATTGCGAGCCTTACCACCGAGGATCGCGTGTTCTCCGTGTTCTCCCTGTCCAAGACCTACGCCCTGACCGGCGCGCGCGTCGGCTACCTGGTGACGCCACCGGGGCTCGGCACGGTGATGCGCACGGCCCAGGAGGCGATGATCAGCTGCGTCAGCACTCCCGCCCAGCTGGCCGCCCTCGCGGCGATCACGGGCTCGCAGGAGCACGTGGCCGAGGCTGCGGTGCGGTACCGGGCCAACCTCGCGGCGGCCTCGGCGCTGCTCACCGAGCGGGGCATCCGGTTTCTCGAGCCCACCGGCGCCTTCTACATCTGGGTCGACATGTCACACGACACCGGCGGCGACGTCAGTGCGTGGGCCGAGCGCTTCCTGATGGAGCAGCGAGTCGCGGTCGCCCCCGGCAGTGCCTTCGGGGCCCAGGGCGAGGGCTGGATACGCCTCTGCGTCGCAGCCGACCGAGACCAGCTGCTCGAGGGCATCCGCCGCCTCC
>CANFBG010000254.1 GCA_947444785.1 Microbacteriaceae bacterium
TCATCGGCGGCGGGCACGCGGCGCAGCACCGCGTCGATGCGGGCGCGCAGTTCCCCGGTGCGAAACGGCTTTGCGATGAAGTCGTCGGCGCCGGCGCTCAGGCCGCTCACCACATCGATCTCGTCGAATCGGGCGGAGATCATGATGATGCTGCGCGCGGTGAGGCGACGGATGCGCTTGAGGGTCTCGAAGCCGTCCATTCCGGGCATGTTCACGTCGAGGGTCGTCAGCGTCGGGTCCCAGGCGGTCACGAGGGCGACCTCCTCGGCGCCGGTGCCCGCGATCTTCACGATGAAGCCGGCCCCGATCAGAATCGCCTCGAGTACCTCTTGAATGTCTGGGTCGTCTTCGATGACGACCGCAATGCGCTCAACACTCTGATTCACCGCGCCCCCGTTCCTATCTCGGCTGCAACTCTACCGACGAACCGGATGCGCCCCACGAACCGGATGCGCCCGACCAACCCGACCGGCAAGACTACTCGAGGGGCAGGGTGAGCTCGAAGCGGGTTCCAGCGCCCGAAGACTCGGCGATGCGCAGGTCGCCCCCGTGCCGCCGGGCGATCTCGCGGCTGATGCCCAGGCCCAGCCCGGTGCCGGCCTGGGTCGAGTTGCGCGCAGATTCGGTGCGGTAATAGGGCTCGAATACCCGGTCTAGCTCTGCCTCGCCGATTCCCAGCCCGGTGTCGGCCACGGTGAGCGTCACGGTATCGGCGGTGCGCCCCTCGGTGATCGTCACGGTGCCGCCGATCCGGTTGTATTTGACGGCGTTCGTCAGCAGGTTGTCGAGCACCTGGCGAATCCGGTTCGGGTCGACCGTGGCCATGATCTCGCCAGAGACGCTCTGGGTGATGCCGACCTCACGCTCGTCGGCGGCGGCTCGGCTCGCGGCCACGGAGTTCTCGATCAGGCCCCGAACGTCGGCCCGGGTGCGCCGCAGCCCGAGCTGGGACGTGCCGGTGCTTCGGGCGAGCAGCAGGTCGGCGAGAATCGCATCCATCTGCTCGGCATTGCGAACGACGACCCCGGCCCGCCGCTCAACCATCTCTGGCTGGTCGCTATTGCTCAGCACCAGCTCGGCATTGCCCAGAATCGAGGTGAGCGGGGTGCGCAGCTCGTGCGTGACCGCCTCGATCAGGTCGTCGCGGGCCTTGACTGCCTGCGCGGTCAAGGCGGTCTGCGCGGCCAGCTCTGAGCGCTTCTTGCGCAGGCGCACGCCCGAGACGCCCGCTGCGATGGCCAGCAGCAGCAGCGTCAGCGGAAACAGGATGAGGCGCGTGAAGTCGCTGGATTCGAAGTTGGCGTAGCCAGAGATGAAGCTCTGCGGGCTCGTGACGGCGACCAGCACGAGGCAGATCGCGAACCCCCAGGGGCCGAACGAATAGGCGATCCAGATGACGGGCAGCACGAGCAGCAGCGCGCCGCCCGGCAGGGTGCTCTGGTCGGCCAGCATCGTCAACCGGATACCCGCGATGTCGATGAGCGGCAGCAAGAGCGAATACCGCAGGAAGAGGGCGCTGCGATAACAGAACCAGGTCAGCACCGTGACGATCACGATGAGTGCTGCCCCGGCGGAGTAGGGAAGAAGGTCGAGGGTGCTGGAGCGACCGAGCAATAACGCCGTTCCGACCACGATCAAAGAGGCCAGCACGACAGTCTGGAACTCGACGAGTGAGCGGCCGTAGCCCTCATACACATGCGTGATGTTGAACTTCCCCATTCCACAGAGTTTAACTGTCTGAATCCTGCGGTTTGAGCATCGGTTTCTGCCGGGAATCCTGAGGTGATCCCGCGAGGCTGATTACGTGAAATCGCGCCCTTCCCCCGGGGCGGTTCGAAGTGAAGAAGCACCCTCGCAAAGGCCTCAAATGCACATGCCCCCTTACGCCCACCTGCTCCGCACGACGATCGCGGCCGTGGCGCTGACGACGTTCTTCGCCGGCGGTCCTGCATTGGCGGCCTCCGCGGCGACGGCGCCGCAGGCCGTGCATCACGCGGATGCCCCCTCGCTCGGCCTGGTCGCCGTGGCCCAGACCGGCCCCTACTTCGACGCGATAATCGCCGCGGGCGCCACCAAGAGTTTCGTGGTCGACCGGGTCAACTCGGGCAACGCCGCTGTCTCGGCGCGAACGTACGTCGGGGTGGTCGGCACAATCGTCAACGGTGGGTTCGGGGCCGCAAATGCCACGGCACCACTCAGCGGTGCCTCGACCTGGGTCGACTACCCCCAGCAGGTGCTCGATCTGGCTGCGGGGGAGCACAGCGCCGCCGACTTCACCGTGACGGTTCCGAGCGACACGCCTGCAGGCCAGTACGTGAGCAGCATCGTGCTCGAGAACGCGGTTGCCTCGGCCGGCGGCTCCGGTGAGATGACGATGAACCGCATCGTGCGCCAGGCGGTGGCCGTGTCGATTCGGGTGCCCGGCGCATTCGCCCCGGCGTTCTCGCTCGGCGCCGCATCCTTGGGCGAGGTCGCGGGCAACACCGTCGTGTCGGTCGACACCAGCAACACCGGCAATCAGCACCTCGCGCCCAAGGGCACGATGACGATGTCGGATTCGACGGGCAAAGTGATCAGCTCGCACCCGATCACGATGGGCTCGTTCTATGCGGGAATGTCGACCCAGGTCGTCGTCGCCCTGACCGGCCAACTCCCTCCCGGTGACTACACGATGAGCCTGACGCTAAGAGACCCGCTGACCGGCGTTCAGGCCTCCGCCCAGAATGTCGCGCTCAAGATCGCTGCCCCCGACGTGTTCGAGCAGGCCAGCCAGCTGTTCGCCCCGGTGACGAACCTCGCACCGCCCGGGTTCACCCCGCTGCTGATCGGACTGATCGTCGCGGGGGTGCTCGGCCTGCTCGTCATGGCCGCCCTCGGCACCCGTCGCCTGGGTCGTCGCCTGAAACGACGCACCCCCGCCGCCGAGCCGTTTCTGCCCTAGGTGCGTTCCTCGCAAGCCCCGGCGTCTCCCGCGCGTTGGTTGTGTGCGAAAATGACAACAGGCTCCGCGGGGGATTTGTTGCGGGGACAGTGTTCACGACCTCGAGGGGAAGGCCGCTGAAGTGGAACTTCGCGACTACATAAGAATTCTGCGCAAGAGCTGGGTCATCATCGTCGTGCTGACGCTGGTCGGCATCGCCGCCGCGGCGACCTACTCGATTCTGCAGA
>CANFBG010000255.1 GCA_947444785.1 Microbacteriaceae bacterium
CTCGGCTCCGGCCGCAAGGTAGAGCTCGTCGGCCATGAGAGAGGATGCGCCCGCCTCGGCCTCGACGATGACCCGGAGACCTTTGCCCACCAGGCCGGCCACCGCCTTGGGCACCAGGGCGACGCGGCGCTCCCCGTTCTCAGATTCCCGGACGACCCCTATCGAGAGGGGGCTGGGCTGATTGCTCATCTGGTTCTTCCTTCGCTTCATTGCGTTGTCTGACGCCGAGATTAGCCTCTGGCAATCTTCGGTTCCGTCATTTTCTGCCCGGTTGATCGCGAAAGATTGAGACTTCTTGTCAGAATATGCCGTTTTCCCTGTTTTATGCGGCCGCTCAGGTCTTTGGGTCGTTGACGGGTCTGCCTCGCTCCACTAGCTTTCGCTTCATGGGTGTCACGACGTGAGGCGGGGGTCAGGGTGGGCCGCGGGGGAGCACGGCAGTGACCGCTGGACGCTTCGTTTCGATTCATTCAGGCCCGAGGCAGAGTCCCGCCGGGAGGCGCTGTGCACCCTGGGAAACGGGTATTGGGCCGCCCGCGGGGCCGCGCCCGAGGTGTCTGCGAATTCCGTGCACTACCCCGGCACCTACTTCGCCGGCGTGTACAACCGGGTGCGGGCGGAGCTCGGCGAGTTCAGCCTGGAGAACGAGTACCTCGTGAACGCGCCGAACTGGCTCTCTTTAAGCTTCCGAGTCGACGACGGGGACTGGCTCATCCCGGAGGGGCCACGGCTCGTGAGCTTCCGTCAGGAGCTCGATCTCCGTCGCGGAATCCTCACGAGGGTCGTTCGATTGAGCGTCGAGAAGGATCGCGTCCTTTCCGTCACGACCCGTCGAATCCTGTCGCAGGCAGCCCCGCACATCGCCCTGCTGCAGACGACATTCGAAGCGGAGGGCTGGTCGGGCTCCCTCAGGGTGCTCTCGGGGATAGATGGCCGGATCAGCAACGCCAATGTGCTGTCCGACCGCCTGCTCATCGACGGCAAGCCGCTGTCGACGCACCTCGTGCCCCGTCACCAGTTCGAGGTCTCCGACGACACGACCCTGCTCGAGATGGAGACGTCCCAGACGGGCGTGCACATCGCGATGGCGGCGCGCACCCGTGTCAGTCTCGCCGGGCGGGCCCTGAGCCCTCTGCGCACGCTGGTATCGGATGGCGCGGGCTGGATCGCGCACGAGTTCTCTGTGGAGCTCATCGATCGGCAGCCGATCGAGGTGGAGAAGGCCGTCGCGGTGTGCACGTCCCGGGACCGGGCCGTCGCGTCGACGAATGCCGCCGTGGTGCGCTGGCTTGACCGGCTGGAGCCCGCGGCGGAGCTTCAACGAAAGCACGAGGGGGCCTGGCGCACCCTCTGGGATGCCTTTGCCGTGACCATGTCCACCACCGAGAGACAGGCGCTGGCCGTCAACCTGAACACCTTCCACGTGCTCCAATCGGTGGGCGGGATCGACCCCGACCTGGACGCCGGCACAACCGCGCGAGGCCTGCACGGCGAGGGCTATCAGGGCCACGTCTTCTGGGACGAGCTCTTCGTGTATCCGATGATCACGCTGCGTCGGCCGGATCTCAGCCTGACTCGACTCGGCTATCGGTACCGGCGCCTGGGCGAGGCCCGATTCGCCGCGCGGGAGGCGGGGTTCGAGGGGGCCATGTACCCCTGGCAGAGCGGAATCGACGGGCGCGACGCCACCCCCGAGCGGCTGTTCAACCCGCGAACCGGCCTGTGGATCCCGGACAACTCGAGGCGGCAGCGTCACGTCGGAATCGCGATCGTCTACAGCGTCTGGCAGTACTTCCAGGCGACGGGCGACGAGGAGTACCTGATCGCCGAGGGGGCGGAGATCATCCTGGAGGTGGCCCGGTTCTTCGCCAGCATGGCGACCCACGACGTCGAGGCCGACCGCTACGACATCGACGGCGTGATGGGCCCCGATGAGTTCCACGACGGCTATCCGGATGCGCCCGGCATCGGTGTGCGCAACAACGCCTACACGAATGTCTTCACCGCCTGGCTCCTCCGCCGGGCGGTCGAGACGGTCGCTCTCCTGACTCAGCGCTACTGCCAGCCCCTGTGGGACCGGATCCAGTTGAGGGAGGGAGAGGTTGCCCGGTGGGAGCACATCAGCCGGCGCCTGCGGATTCCCTTTCACTCAGACGGGGTCATGAGCCAGTTCGAGGGCTACGAGAAGCTGGCTGAGTTCGACTGGGTCGGCTACCGGAAGAAGTACGGATCGCTGAAACGGCTCGATCTCATCCTGAACGCCGAGGGCGACAACACCAACAACTACCGGGTGTCCAAGCAGGCCGACGTGCTCATGCTCCTCTACCTCTTCTCGGCGGAGGAACTCCGGGCGCTGCTGGCGGATCTGGGCTACGAACTCACCCCGGAGGCCATCGTTCGCACCGTTCAGTTCTATGGAGCGAGGTCGACACACGGCTCAACCCTCAGCAACGTCGTGCACTCCTGGGTGGAGGCGCGCCGGGACAGGGCCCGGTCGTGGGAGTTCTTGGAACGCGCCCTCGACAGCGACCTGGCCGATGACCCGGATTCCACCACGGGTGAGGGAATCCACCTGGGCGCGATGGCCGGCTCCCTCGACCTCGTCGTGCGCTGCTACACGGGTCTTGAGATAAGACACGATCGGCTCTGGCTGCACCCCGCTCTTCCCCCGGAGATCGCGGCGGTCTCGTTCGCCATCATCTACCGGGAGCAGCCCATCCGGCTGGATCTGGATTCTGAGCGCCTGAGCCTGACGATGGACGGATCGGGGGCGGGACCCATCACCGTCGTCATCGACGGCCACGAGGCCGTGCTGGCCCCCGGGGAGCGCCGGGAATTCGTGTTGAGTCCTACTCCGCGCTGATCCGGCCGGTCGCGACGGCGGACTCGAGCGCGTGGAAGTCGGCAAGAGACTGCTCGGCATAGGCATGCGCCCACGTGGTCACGGCCTCGTCGAACCTGGTCGAATTGCCCAGATACCCCGAGACGAATGCCGCCTCGGCGCTCTGGGCGTGGGCTCGGGCGAGCATCCGACCGCACAGCCAGCCATAGGCCGGAAAGACGCCCCGGGAGAGTGTCGAGGCGTCGATCGACCCCTTCATGTCCTGGAACTGCCGCACATAGAAGTCGTGGCCGTTCACCCGCATGTAGCCGAGGAACGGGTCGGA
>CANFBG010000256.1 GCA_947444785.1 Microbacteriaceae bacterium
ACGGCGTCTCGCTCTTGATTGACGTCTCATCGGCAACGCCGGTCGTCGTCTACTGGGGCAAGGCGCTGGGAGCCGCGTTCTCGAGTAGCGACCTTCGCGCCCTGACCGCTGACGGGGTGCCCGGATCGAACATCGACGAGCCGGAACACCCCGGCATCTGGCGGGAGAACTCCCGCGGCTTCCTCGGCCGCCCCGCTGTGCTCGGCCACCGCGCAGGCCAGGACTTCTCGCAGCACTTCAGCATCACGAACATCGAGTCATCGAGCACCACGCTCTCAATCGAATCAGCGGATGCCGTCGCCGGCCTGGCCGTCACCGTCACCTTCGAGATGCTGCCTTCCGGCGTCGTGCTCGTCTCCCAGACCCTGACCAACGCCGGGGACACCCCGTTCGACCTGCAGGAGCTCACGACCTGGCTGCCGCTTCCGGACCAGGCGGTCGAGACGCTCGACTTCTCGGGCCGCTGGCTGAAGGAGCGCCAGCCGCAGCGCCGGCCGATCCAGGCCGGAACCTGGACCCGGGAGGGCCGGGAGGGCCGCACCGGCCACGACTACACGATCGTGCAGCTGGCCCTATCGGCCGGCGCCGACTACCAGACCGGATCGGTCTGGAGCACCGGAATCCTCTGGAGCGGCAACACGCGGCACCTCGTCGAGCGCCTCCCGTCCGGCCACACCTCGTTCGGCGCGGGCGAGCTCCTGCTGCCGGGCGAGATGATCCTGGCGCCCGGCGAGACCTACGAGGCCCCGAGAATCGCCGCCACCTTCTCGGCGACCGGCATCGACGGCATGACCGATCGGCTGCACCGCTTCGTGAGGGCTCGCCCGCAGCACCCCCAGACCCCGCGGCCGCTGACCCTGAACGTCTGGGAGGCCGTGTACTTCGACCACAACCTGACGAAGCTTGCTGAACTCGTCGACGTCGCCGCCGAGATCGGCGTCGAACGCTTCGTGCTCGACGACGGCTGGTTCATGGGCCGTCGCAACGACCTCGCCGGCCTCGGCGACTGGCTTGTCGACCCGGCCGTCTGGCCCGAGGGTCTGGCCCCGATCATCGAGAAGGCGACCTCCGCGGGCATGCAGTTCGGCCTGTGGTTCGAGGGTGAGATGGTCAACCCCGACTCTGACCTGTACCGCACGCATCCCGAGTGGATCTTCGCGGCAGGCGGCCGCATCCCGCCCGAGGGCCGGCACCAGCAGGTTCTCGACATCGGCCATGAGGGGGCCTACGAGTACGTGCTCGGCCAGGTCGATGCCCTCCTGAACGAGTACGACATCTCCTATATCAAGTGGGATCACAACCGCGTTCTGACCGAGGCCGCCCACCTGGGCGCGGCAGGGGTGCGCCGCCAGACTCAGGCGATCTACCGCCTGTTCGACGAGCTCAAGCTGCGGCATCCTGGGCTCGAGATCGAGTCGTGCTCCTCAGGCGGCGGCCGGGTCGACCTCGGCATGGCCGATCACGTCGACCGGTTCTGGACCTCCGACTGCAACGACGCCCTCGAGCGCCAGTACATCCAGCGCTACACCCAGTTCGCGATCCCGCCGGAAATGCTCGGCTCGCACATCGGCCCGACCCGCTCGCACACGACGGGCCGCGTGCACGCGCTGGCCTTCCGCGCGAATACCGCGCTCTTCGGCCACGCCGGCCTGGAGTGGGACGTGACGGAGACGACGCCTGTCGAGCGGGCGACCCTCATCTCGTGGGCCGCCTACTACAAGGCCAAGCGAGCCCTGCTGCACAGCGGTCGCACGATTCGCGTCGAGCAGCCCGACGACAGCGCGTTTGTTCACGGCGTCATCGCCCAGGACGGCGCCGAGGCCCTATTCGCCTACGTGCAGCTGAGCGCGGCCACCGGCAGCAACCCGGCCCGCTTCCTGGTGCCCGGGCTGGATGCGGATGCCCTCTACTCGGTGCGGCTCGTCGAGCCGGCGGGCGCCGCGAACTACACGCAGGCCCAGCCGCCGAAGTGGCTCGAGGGAATCACTCTCAGCGGTGGCGCGCTCGCTGAAATCGGCCTGCGGCCACCGATTCTGCAGCCGGAGAACGCTATTCTGATCCAAATGAATCGACTCTAGGGACGCGGTAGAACCATGGTGATGGCAGAGGTGCAAGAACCCCGGTTCCGCGCGCCGGCGAGCGAGCTTGCCCGGGAGGTGCTGATCCACGGACCCATCCTTCGGAGTGAACTCGCGGATCGGCTCGGGCTGTCGCTGGCGACCGTCACCCGGTTGAGCCGGCCACTGCTCGATGCCGGACTGCTGGTGGAGCTGACCGAAGACCTCGACGGCTCGATGGGCCGGCCGGCCAAGCCGCTCGACGTCAAAGCGGATGCGCGCCAGTTCGTCGGCATCAAGCTCACGGGCGACGCGGCCGTTGCCATCACCACCGACCTGCGCGCCAACGAGGGCAGGCGGGCCGAGCGACTGCTGCCCGACCATGAGGTCGATACGATCGTGGGCATCATCGTCGAGCTCGTTCGCGAGCTCCAGGGCGGGCAGGCCTTCGCGGCCATCGGCATCAGCGTGGGCGGTGTCGTCTCAGACCACCGTGTGGTCGACCGTGCCTCGTTCCTCGGCTGGAGCGACGTCTCCCTCGCTGACGAGGTCGAGGCGCGTCTCGGCATCCCCGTCACGGTCGAGAACGACGTCGTCGCCCTGACCGCCGCCGAGCACTGGTTCGGCCTCGCCCGTGGCCTCTCAAACTTTGCCGTCATCACGATCGGCGCCGGCGTCGGCTACGGACTTGTCATGTACGACCGCGTCGTGAGCACCTCCGACACGGGGATGGGCCGCGGCATCCACATCCCCATCGACGCGACCGGCCCCCTCTGCTTCCTCGGCCACCGCGGCTGTTCGACCGCGATGCTGACGATTCCGAGCATCGTGGCCCAGGTCGAGGTTGCCACGGCCCAGTCGTTGACTTTTGCCGAGGTGCTGCAGATGGCCCGGGAGGGGCATCCGGTCGCGACGCAGGTCGTTCGCGCCGCAGCCAAAGCCCTCGGCCACCTGATCGCCGCGGTGGCGAATCTTGCGATGACCCAGCACGTCGTCCTTGCTGGCGAGGGACTCGGCATCCTGTCGTTCGCCGATGAAGAGATGCGGATGGCGGTGAGCGCCGACCGCGACACCGAGGCCGCCCC
>CANFBG010000257.1 GCA_947444785.1 Microbacteriaceae bacterium
CCTGGGCCAGCCCGCACGCGACCGCGACTCCGCCGTAGTTCAGCTGGGCGAGGATGTTCGCGAGGGTGTGACTGCCGACTGAGTGGATGGCGCCCGCGAAGCGCTGCGATTGCAGGGGCTTTCCGGGGTTCTGGAACTCGGCGCGGTCGAGGAGGTGGGTAGCGCCCAGGCCGCGGAGGAAGCTCCCCTCGGACTCGATGCGCCCGGTGATCGCCGTCACGCTGTAGCCCCGAGTGGCGAGAAGGGCGATGGCGAGCGAGCCGACGCCGCCGCAGGCGCCCGTGACCGCGATCTCGCCGAGCGTGGGCGTCACGCCCTGATGTTCGAGCTCGAGCACCGCGATCATCGCGGTGAA
Organism: Microbacteriaceae bacterium; assembly: GCA_947444785.1. Taxonomy (GTDB): domain Bacteria; phylum Actinomycetota; class Actinomycetes; order Actinomycetales; family Microbacteriaceae; genus Agreia. Next base: position 356 of record CANFBG010000257.1, read on the forward strand.
GCCGGCCGTGCCGATGGCCGCCGCCCGCAGGGGGGAAAGCGACTCGGGCACGGCGATGAGCGCATCCGCTCGAACGCGGGCCCGGGTGGCGAGTCCGCCGTTTCGCCGCTCGCCGAGGCCGTCGCCGTTCAGCAGCACCGTGTCGCCGACGCGGAACCAGTCGGAGCCGGATTCCCTCACGGTGCCCACGACGTCGATGCCGGGGATCAGGGGGTAGGAGCGGATGACGCCCGGGCGACCCGTCAGGGCTATGCCGTCCTTGTAGTTGATGCTCGAGTAGAGAACGTCGATCAGAACGTCTGAGTCGGGGTCCGACGTCTCCTCGAGGTAGGAGTCCGGCAGCTCTTCGAGGCTGGCCGCGGGGGTCGAGTCCACGTCTCGCTTGTCAACGACTATCGCCCGGAAGCTCATGGGTTTTCCCTTCTTTGGGACAACGGATCTTGACAGCAAGGCTACGCGAAACAGGGTCTGATGTGACTGGTGATGGCCCGGGGATTGTGCCTATGGTGAACGGCAACGTAAAAGACCCCTGAGCGAAAACCAGAGGCCCCATGCGTCGATTGACCGACTTTCTCACCGGCCGCCGAACCTCGTGGATCGTGCTGGCGGTGTCCCTTCTCGCCGCCGCTCTGCTGTATCTCGCGGGCGGTGGGGCGAAGAGCGAGGCCGCCCCTAGCCTCGGGCTGCCGACGGGGGCCGAGTCCGTTCGGGCGGAGACGCTTCAGAAGAGCCTGCCGAGCGCGGGGGCGACCTCGATGCTGATCGCCTACAGCCGGGGCGGCGGAGCGATCACGGGTGAGGATGTCCTGGCCATCAACGCGGCCGGGAACACCCTTCTTCCCCTTGCCCTCGGGGGTCATGTTCCCCCGGCCAGCGTCTCGGCCGACGGCAAGGCGGCGCTGCTGTATGTGCCGCTTGCGGCGCTGGACAACGTCGCGCAGCAGGCGAGCCGGGCAGATCAGATCCGCACGATCGCCAACACGGGCCTTCCTCAGGGGTTGACCGGGCTGCTCACGGGGCCGGAGGGGTTCGCGGTCGACCTCAGCGCCGTCTTCGCGGGGGCGAACCTGACCCTCTTGATCACGACGGTCATCGTCGTGGCCCTGCTCCTGATCATCACGTACCGCAGCCCGTGGCTCTGGATCGTGCCGCTCGCGGTCATCACCATGGCGGATGCGATCGCCGGCATCGCCGCCGCCCGTGTCGCGTCTGCCTTCGGGATCCTGCTCGATCCCTCGGTGACCGGCATCCTGTCGGTGTTGGTCTTCGGTGCGGGCACGAACTACGCCCTGCTGCTGATCGCCAGATACCGGGACGAGCTGCGCCTCGTCGATGACAAGCGGCACGCGATGTCGCGCGCGCTGCGGGGAGCCGGGCCCGCGGTGCTGGCGAGCGGCACGACCGTGGCACTGAGCCTCTTGACCCTGCTTTTCGCCCAGCTGACGGGCAACCAGGCGCTCGGCCTCGCCTGTGCCATCGGCATCATCGTGGCGATGTTCTTCGCCCTCATCGTGCTGCCGACCCTGCTGCTGTTGTTCGGCCGGGGCATCTTCTGGCCGTTCGTGCCGAAGTTCGCGTCGGAGGACAAGGCCGCGCAGGGGATCTGGTTCAGGCTCGGCACGGGCGTGTCCAAGCGGCCCGTGATCGTGATCGTCATCGGGGCGATCGTGCTCGGCGGCCTCGCGATCGGGGCGACCCAGATTCAGCTTGGCATCTCCCAGACCGACCGGTTCGTCAGCGCTCCCGAGTCGGTGCGCGGCCAGAAGATCATCGCCGCCTCGTTCGCCGCGGGCAGCGGGTCGCCCACCGTCGTGATCGTGAACGCCGCCGAGGCCGAGGCGGCGGCGACGCTCGCGGCATCCGTCCCCGGGGTATCGAGCGCGAACGTCGTCGAGTCGGATGGCACGATCACGCGCATCGATGTCGTGCTCTCGGCCGCCTCCGGCACGAGCGGCTCGACCCAGGCGATCGCCGACCTCCGCACGCAGCTGCACGCGCTGCCGGGCGCGAATGCGCTGGTCGGCGGGCGGGATGCGGAGTCGCTCGATGTGAATGCGGCGTCCCGCGCCGACCAGACCCTCGTGATTCCGCTCGTGCTGGCCGTCGTGTTCGTCGTGCTGATCCTGTTGCTGCGGGCGTTGCTCGCCCCGGTGCTGCTGCTGCTCACCGTGATCGCCTCGTACTTCGCGAGCCTCGGGGCCAGCTGGCTGCTGTTCACGAACGTCTTCCACTTCCCCGCGATCGACACGAGCGTGATCCTCTTGAGCTTCCTGTTCCTGGTGGCGCTGGGCGTCGACTACAACATCTTCCTCACGACGCGCGCCGACGAGGAGGCGCGGGAGCTGGGCACGAAGCCCGGCATGATCTCGGCACTCGCGGCCACCGGTGGGGTGATCACCAGCGCGGGCATCCTGCTGGCGGCCGTGTTCGCGGTGCTCGGGGTGCTGCCGCTGATCACGCTGACCCAGATCGGAGTGATCGTCTGCGTCGGCGTTCTGCTCGATACGCTCCTGGTTCGCACGGTGCTCGTGCCGTCGCTCGCGTTCATCACGGGCGACCGGTTCTGGTGGCCGCGCAGGCTGCGGCCGACGCTGTCTCACGCCGAGCCCTACGCGCTGGATTGATCTCCTTTCGTTCTGTCGATGCTTTGTCTTTACATATAGAGTTGTCCGGTGCCCCTCGGCGCCCTCAGCACACCCAGTAGAGAGACCCCAATGAACGAGCTTCGCATTGCCGTCGTCGGCGCCGGACTGA
>CANFBG010000258.1 GCA_947444785.1 Microbacteriaceae bacterium
ACCGCCGACGGCGTGATCATGGGCATGAGGCACGTGAGCGCGCCCGTCTTCGGCGTGCAGTTCCACCCGGAGTCGGTTCTCACCGAGGGCGGCTACCGCATGATCGGAAACTGGCTCGCCGAGGCAGGCCTGGCCGGCGCGCAACTGACCGCGCGCGACCTGAACCCGCTGGTGCACCTGGCCTGAGCAACACGGCTAAGGGAGGAGATCCCGGCCTTCACGTCTGTATACGACGTATGAGCCGGGATCTCCTCCCTAAACGTGCAAGCGGTCGGCCTAGCGGCCGTTGCAGTAGCGGATGTCGATGGCGCTTCTCTGAGGTGCGTCACCGGCCGCGATGGACTGGCTGGCGACGATGTTCGTCGTGCCCGTCGCCTTACAGCCGAGATCGGGAACGACGCGAACCGAAAGAGCCAGGGCGGAGAGCGTACTGCTGGCACCGTCGAGACTCTGGCCCGTGACGTCGGGTACCGAGACGAGGCCGGTCGAGACGATGAGATTGACGGCGTCGCCGACGAGGCCGGCGGTTCCGGCGGGCGGGTCCGTGCGGATAACCGCGTCCTTGGCGATCGACGCCGAGTTCTCCTTGGTCGTGGTGCCCACCGTGAGCCCCAGGGACGTCAGCGCGGTCGTCGCTGCAGCCGTGCTCTGGCCGGCGGTCTCGGGGATGCTCGTGGCCTGCTTGCCCATCGAGACGGAGACGCGGGTCAAGAACCCCTTCTGCACGACGGCGCCGGCCTTGGGATCCGTTGAGATGACGTTGCCCTTGGGCACGTTCGCGTCGTAGCTGTCCTGGCGCTGAGTGACCAGGCCGAGCTGTTGCAGCGTGGAGTCGGCGGAGACGAAGGTCTGACCGCTGACGCTGGGCACCGTGACCGAGAGATCGGGCACGATCGCCACGGGCTGCAGGGTGAAGATCCAGAAGACGATGGCGAGGATGATGACGGCAACGCTCGCGATTCCCGCCCAGATCCAGACGACGGGGGGTCGGGACTGCGTGCGCAGGGCATAGTCCTCGCCGCCGGCAATCTGGGAGAGCGCGGACTCCGACGCTGCCGTCAGCGACGGCGGGGCGCCGAACAGTGACGACTGGAAGTCCTCGACCGGGGGACGGCGCGAGGGAATCTTTCCCGCACCGGCAACCAGGAGGTCGGCGCGGAACTCGGCCGCGCTCTGGAAACGCTGGAAACGGTCTTTCGTGAGTGCATGCAGAACGACGCGGTCGATGGCCGGGGAGACCGCCGGGTTGATCGAGGACGGCACGGGCGGAATCTCGCTGACGTGCTGGTAGGCGACGGCCACCGGGGTATCGCCCCGAAACGGCGGCTGGCCCGTGAGCAGCTCGAAGAGCACCACGCCGGTCGAGTACAGGTCGGTGCGGGCGTCGACGGACTCGCCGCGCGCCTGCTCGGGCGAGAAGTACTGGGCGGTGCCGAGAATCGCGGTGGTCTGCGCGACTGTTGCGGCGGAGTCGGAGATGGCCCGGGCGATGCCGAAGTCCATCACCTTGACCTGGCCGGAGTTGGTCAACATGATGTTTCCGGGCTTGATGTCGCGGTGCACGACACCGGCACGGTGCGAATACTCCAGAGCGGTGAGGATGCCCTCGGTGATGCGGATCGCCTCGGCGGAGTCCAGTGGACCCTCCTTGACGATGTCCTTCAGGAGTCGTCCCTCGACGTACTCCATCACGATGAAGGGCACGACGCCCTCGAAGCCACCGGGCTCGCGAACCATCTCCTCGCCCGCGTCGTACACGCGCACGATGGTCGGATGCGCCATCCGGCTCGCCGCCTGCGCCTCCTGCTTGAAGCGGGTGCGGAAGACGGGATCACTGGCCAGCGAGGAGCGCAGCAGCTTGATGGCGACGGTGCGCCCGAGCCGCTCGTCCAGCCCGGAATAGACGTTGGCCATGCCGCCGCGACCGATTACCTCGCCGATGCGGTACCGCCCGGCAAGCAGGCGATTGTCATCGGTCACAGTAAAACTCCTGGGGTCTCGGTTGTGCGAAATCCTATAGTAGGCCGTCGCCTATGGGTAAGGCATGGATGCCCGGGGTTGTGACGACGGCCCTTCATCTATTACGGGGCGGCGACCACCGTCAACGTCAATGCGGGCGACGCAGCCGACTCGATTCCCGAGCAGGTCACCGTGTAGGTCACGGTGACTGTCCCGGCGACGGCAGCCGTCGGCGTCAGGCTCGCGGAGGTGGAGTTTCCCGGCTGGGCATCGACGGTCGCCCCGGTTGCTGAGACCGTGTACTTGTCGATCGAAGTGCCCGACGGGCAGCTGTACGCGGTCCACGACACGGTGAACGGGGTTCCCGCCTTCACCGTGTTGGCGGGGGTGGATGCGGGCGTCTCCTTCGGTGCCGTGTCGGGCGCGGTCACTGTCGGCAGGGCGCCGTAGACGGTCAGCGTGATCTCGGTTCCGCGCTTGACGTTGCCGATCGGGTTGACCTTGTAGACCGTGCCGACCTGGGCCGCGGTCGGGGCGGCGCTTCCGGTCTCGGTGTTCACGCTGAGGTCGAAGTTCAGCGCCGTGAGGATGGCGCCGGCGGCGGAGGAGGTCTTGCCGAGAAGGGATGCCTCGGGGATCAGTACGGTCGTCGGGGCCACGGTGGCCGTCGGCGTAGGTGTCGTCGGCCTGGCCGAGGTCGGCGGCGCGGAGGACGGCCCGGTGGAGGTCGCGGGGGCAGTGCCGCCGCCGCCCTGGTTGACCAGGGCAAAGATCGTGCCACCCAGAACGAGAACGAGAATCGCAATCAGCACGATCAGGGGCCAGGTCCACGGGCTGCGGGTCTTGGTCTCGCCCTCGCCCTCGCCCTCTGCAGCGTCGGGACCCTGGGGGGTTGGCGCCGCACCGATGATCGACGTCGCCTGAGTGGCGGCGTTGGAGCCGGCCGTCGGAATCAGAACGGTGGCGGCATCCGGAGATGGGCGACCGCCCAGGACGGCGGGGACTGCGGCGGCGGCACCGGCGATGTCGCCGTTTCGAAGGGCGGTGGCCGCACGGGCCAGGTTCGCCGTCGAGGACGGGCGGTCCTCTGGCTTCTTGGCGATGCAGCTCATGACGAGGTTGCGCAC
>CANFBG010000259.1 GCA_947444785.1 Microbacteriaceae bacterium
GCCGCTACTGGCTGAGCATGTGCTCGCTATGGCAACGGGGATTAGCAGGATTGAGGCAGCCGGGGGAGGTGCTGGTGTTGATATTACCGAAGCCGAAACTCTTGCTTTCCTAGGCCAGCAGTCCGCGGAACTCGCCCGGCAGATCGAGGAGGGCGCCGCGTGACCCCCGCCGTGTGGCCCCCGTCCATCCATCCTGCGGCCCGTAACCCCCGCTTGTGGAATGGGCTGCTCGACGCTGTCACACAGGCGTACCGGGCCCTGGACGACGGTGACCAGTTGGCCGGGGTGTTCGTGAAGGTTCGGGACGGTGCGGGGCGGGCGTTCCTGATCATCCGCACGGATGGTGTGGTCCGGCGTGTTCCTGTGGGGGCATCCGAACTGGAGTACGAGAACAAGCGCAGCGAGGAAACAGCGTGCTTAGGCGAGCGGCTCATCTGGGTGGTCGCGTAGCCAGTCCCGATACGCCTGACGATAGCGGCGGGCCTGTTCGGCGGTCTTGCCGAGACTCTTGCCTATGTCCTCAAGGGTGTCGCCCCGGGCTACCTGCTCTGCGACGGCGCGGCCGAGGCGAGCGCGAGCGCGGAAGCGTATCAGCAGCACGTCGACTTCGTTCTGCTGATACTGGCGTTGAGCTTCAAGCAGTTCCGGCATCTCTCTGGCCACTCCCTCATGATGCCACGTCATGTCATGGCCTCTTCATAATGCCACACCCACCCAACGCCATCAAGTGTTTGCGTGTCCACTCGTACACGTGTACTGTTGGGCGAGCTAGGGGTTACCGGCATCGTGAACGGGAAGGCGGCCCGGCTGTGGCACGCAACTCCATCCCCACCCCCTACGGTGGGCTGATCTTCAGGTCCCGCACCGAGGCGAGGTGGGCCATATTCCTCGACGAGCTCGGACTGAAGTGGCAGTACGAAGCCCAGGGATTCGACACCGATGGCGAGTGGTACCTGCCCGATTTCCTGATCTTCGCCCCGCTCGGCAACATCTGGGCCGAGGTCAAACCCAACTGGTGGGAAGACCCAGAGGGCATCGCCAAGTTCCGCCGGTTCGCCTTGCAGCGCCCCCAGCCCTCGCGCGCCATCCTCATAACCGGCGTCCCCAGCATTCACGCCCGCCCGCTGGTAATCGGCGGGGACGACGAGCAGGACGATCCAGGCAAGGGCATCTGGGAAGACGACACCCAGGAATGGCGCCCCTGCCCGAGCGGGCACCACTTCGACCTGGCCTTCCCTGGTCACTTCGGCGCAAAGTTCGCCGAGGACGGCTGCCCCGACAACTTCGGTGGCGACGGTGAGGACCGGATCGCCAGGGCGTGCGCTACCGCTCTCTCGGCACGGTTCGGCAAGAAGAAAGACGACTCAACCGGGACGGCGGCATAACGCCACGATGGACGACCGCACCTACATCCGCCTCCACGACGGGATGCCAGACCATCCGAAGGTCGTAGGTCTGTCGGATGCCGCCTTCCGGCTCTACGTGGAGGCCCTCTGCTGGTGCAGTAAGTACCTGACAGACGGCGCGGTCCCCGCAGCAGGGATGCGGCGGATGGGCGGATGGTCACCTGAGGCGGTCGGGGAACTCGCCTCGGCCGGGCTAATCCACCCTGCCGATGATGCATCGCATATGCGATCGCACAATGCATCGCAGAACGGCTCGCAGAGTCCTCCGGTGACGTGGATGATGCACGACTACACCGAGCACCAGCGGACAGCCGCAGAGGTCGCCGCCGTCCGGAAGGCAAAGCATGCGGCGGCTGTCGTCGGCAACCATGAACGCTGGCACAAGGCCCGTGACCTGCGGGATCCTGCCTGCGAGCTATGTGCTGCCGACGATGATGCATCGCATATGCGATCGGACATGCGATCGGACATGCAATCGCATAGTGCATCCGCCGACGATCGCAAACACGTCGCTGAGGCATCGCAAGAGACAGAGACAGAGTCAAAGAGAAAGAAAGAACTTAAAACCATCGATCAATGCGGCTCTGATGACGACCCAGACTTCACGTCGTTCTGGTCGATCTACCCGCGCAAGGTCGGCAAGGGCCAGGCCCGGAAAGCTTGGCGTGCCGCTGTCCGTGGACGCCACATTGAACCGGCGGTCATCATCGCCACGGCTGACCACTTCCGCGACGTGACGCGCCGCGAACGCACCGAGACGAAGTACATCCCGCACCCCACCTCCTGGCTTAACGGCGAGCGTTACGACGACAGCCAGGACGACAGCGATGCAGCCAGCCCCGCCTACTCCAACTCGCCGTATGGGAACTGACATGGACGTACTCCGCGAGGTGCTGCTGCCAAAGTTCAGCGAGCTTGGCCAGATTCGCAAGACGGCCAACGGATTCGACGTGTGCTGCCCCGTCCACGAGGACAGCACACCCTCACTGAGCATCGCCATCGGGACCACTCAGCCGGCGGTGATGGATTGCAAAGCGGGATGCGACCCCGTGGACATCCTCACCAAACTCGGGCTCACATGGGCTGACCTATGCACGCCACGGGACGAGCAGAAGCCCAGCGGCGAATGGACCCCGCACGGTGAGGCCGTCGCTGTCTACAACTACGTGGACGAAAACAGTGAGCTTCTGTTCCAGGTGCTCCGCACCGCAAGCAAGGCGTTCCCGCAGCGTGTCCCCGACATGTCACGCAAGACCGGCTGGCGCTGGAGCCTCGGCGGCACCCGCCGCGTCCTCTACCGGCTCCCGAAAGTCATCGACGCGGTACAGGACGGCGAGTTCATCTACGTCGTTGAGGGTGAAAAAGACGTCCACGCGCTCGAGGCCGCGGGCGTGGTGGCGACCTGCAACCCCGGCGGGGCCGGGAAGTGGCGCCCCGAATACTCCGAGTACCTGGTCGGCGCGACCGTCATCATCATCGCCGACAAGGACGCGCCCGGTCAGGCGCACGCCCGGCAGGTAGCGGCCAGCCTCACGGACATCGCCGCGGCCATCGAGATCCACGAGGCCGCCGGTGAACTGAAGGACGCCTCTGACCACCTCGCGTCAGGACGCTCGCTCGCCGAGATGGAGATCACCTGGCGCGGCGAGGAACCCGCC
>CANFBG010000260.1 GCA_947444785.1 Microbacteriaceae bacterium
CGGGCCCACCAGCCCGGAGGCGGTCGCGCTCGCGCAGAAAGTGCTGGCGCAGAACGCCGGCACAGACTCGGAGCCCATGCAGGCCACCACAATCGCGATTCTTCAGCGCCCCAGCGCCAAACGGACCCTCACACCACAGGAACGCGCGGACTGACTCATCATCGAAGCCTCTCTCCGAGATGCAGTTAGGGCGCCGGCGTTCCTCTTCGAACCGCTGACTGCTGCCGTGGAGGCAGCCCGCACCCGCGGCGTCACCGTGTCCCTCCTCGACGACAGAAATGATGACCCACTCACGATGCTGTCCAAACCGGAACAGTGACCGTGCGACTCCTGCCCGCGGGCCGCAAGACATTGGCGGTCGCCACCCTCACCGACAGCACCACTGCAAAAACGATTGAGTTGGATCGCCAAGACTAGGTCCTGATCAGGAGCGTGAGCCCCGCAGGGCCCCGAAGTGAAGACGCGGAGGTCACCGACCTCCCGATCGCCCAACGCCGCGCGACTTCGTCGGTCCAGCACGGCGATCAGATCATTTTTCGAAACGTTTTCAGGCAGAGCCTATAGTGGTGTGACCACTCACCTCTTGGTGAGGCCGGGCCGCCACATTCGAGTGCGCGTGCGTTGTTGCCCGGGCATCGGCGAGGTGAAAGACCCCCACGACAGAGAAGTGATGACCCCGACCACTGCACCACGTGAACCACCTCGCGCAGGTCTCATCCAGACCGGAAACCACCCCGCGCCGCCGACCACGGGCACAGCGAAAGTCGTTCCCGAGCAGGCCAGCCACCGTTTACGGGGGCATACCCAGGGTGGCGGCTCGTCGCGGAGCATCCGTGATGAGTTTCTGCAGTCGCTTCGAGGCTCAGCGGGCCTGGGCCGTGGCGTTCTGTGGACCTTTGGTCTCGTTTTCTCCCTGCTCATTCTTGAATCGGTCATTCTGGCGGGCGGAGCACCGCCCCTGCCCCTGCTGGCTGCAATGACGATCCCCATCGCGATTCCCCTCGGATTCTGTCTTCTTGCCAGACGATTCCTACTCCCCCGCGTAACTGGTCGAGTGACACCGTGGATTGTTCTGAGTGTGTATGCCTGTGCAGGTCTGGCCCGAGGCGTCATCCTGTCAAGCATCTGCGCGTGGTTCAATCTCACCCTTCCATTGGTACCGCCGCAGATATCCGCTCCCATGGCTGTGATCGTCATGTCGATCGCCGCTTTGACCAGTAGAAGGAGCCAGCAGCATCGCGCGAAGATGATCGAACTCGCCGCGTTGAGGTGGCGCCTTCAGGAGCTGAACGAGAATTTTGCCAGCATGGTCAGGATGTCGAACAGCGACATGGCAGACAGGGTGAGGTCCTTTCTTGAGCCCGCCGTGAGTAATATCCGTGACCTGCTCGACCGTCCCGGTGACACGTCGTCCGACCACCTGTCCCAGGCCATGGTCGCCACCGTGTCTGACGTCGTTCGCCCCCTCGTCACGGAACTCGCAAACCGACCGACAGAGAAACCTTGGGGCTCTGAAGGTGAGCGCGTGAGCAAAGTGATCTTCCGGGTGTGGGATACGCCCGTCAATGTGGTCTGGTCGGTGATGCCCTTGGTCATTCTTGGCATCTCCGTGTTCGGTCTCGCCTACCGGCATGCTCGGATGCCCACATCCACGATCAACCTCGCCTACGTTCTCATGGAGGCATCCGTGACGGTGCTTCTTCTTATTGCCTGCAAATTCTGGCCTCAGAGATTGATGATCGTGACTCTGAGAGTGGCCGCCATGGTGCTTTTCTGTCTCTTTCTTGTTTCAGCAATGCTTCCCGCGCTCGTGATGTCCGTACTGATGCGGGCGGGCATGGCTGATGCGTTCCCTTTTCCCTGGGCGTCGCTTGCCCTCTGGGTGACGCTGGGGTTGGGGGCGTCGGCGCCCTCTTTGGTCGAGCAACTCGCACATCACGCTCGGGAGGCCGCTGCTAGCGTCAATCTCGACTTGGAACTCCGGCATGCCCAATTCCAGCGCCAGATCTGGATAAACCGCCGGAACGTCACCTGGGTTCTCCATGGCCCCATCCAGTCAGCCCTCATCTCCTCCGCGATGATGTTGTCCCACGACGGCGAAAACCCGGAAGCCCGAGACAAGGTCCGCGCTAGCCTCACTGATGCGATCGCCCGGCTGGAAAGCAATCAGATGGCGCACCCCGCTCTCGAGCCTGTTCTGGCCGACATCGCCTCAGTGTGGTCGTCAAGTTGCCGGGTCATCTGGCAAGTTGACGCCGTCGTGGGGCCACTGGTCGTGTCAGACAGAGACGCGATTCGCTGCCTCGGTGAGATCGCCCGTGAGGGTGTCAGCAACTCTATTCGTCACGGTTCCGCCACTGTCGTGGACATCCTCATCGACGTACCCGCAGACGAGATTCCTGGGGTGATCAGGGTGAGAATATCCGATGACGGTCTCGGCATGGCATCCCCGAGCATTCCGGGTTACGGCAGCGAGATGCTTGACGAGCTCACCCTTTCGTGGACTCGCGTTTCAGAAACCGACGGAACACTCCTCACCGCATTCGTTCCGGTCGTCACAGAGACTGGGTCGAGCAAGGTGGTCGCGGCGGCGTTCAGGCAAGGATTTCCGGCACGCTCCTTCACGAGGTCATCGTAGGTCGCGGAGCTCCACCGGACGAAGGACGAGGGCCGGTTGGATAGGGAGTTCGCGTCGTTGGCGAAGAACAAGCTCATCGCGATTGACGAGTTCGGTATTTGCCGATCGATGGGGACGGGGCGAGGCTTCTGTTCCAAGTCATCACGGTTGGGTATGAACGGCGAAGCCTGGTGATCACGACGAATTTGGAGTTCTCGCGTTCGGGAACGGTGTTCGGTGACGACAACACGGCCGCGGCTGTGATCGATCGAATCGCGCATCATGGCCAGCTGTTGCAGTTGATTGGCGGCGGCGTCATTCTCTTATTTAGCCCGGCTTCGCAGGCACCCACCGAACCCTGCCGACTATCCCCGCGACTGCCCCGCTCTGCCGACATCGAACTCTTTGTGGCCTGGCGGTCGCTCGGCGACG
>CANFBG010000261.1 GCA_947444785.1 Microbacteriaceae bacterium
CATGATGTGGCTCGACAGCAGGATCGTGCGGCCCTGCTGCTTCTCGGCGAGGATCTCGCGGCGGAAGAGATCTTCCATCAGGGGATCGAGCCCGGATGTCGGCTCGTCCAGGATCAGCAGCTCGGCGCGGGAGCTGAGGGCGGCGACGATGGCCACCTTCTGCCGGTTCCCCTTGGAATAGGCGCGGCCACGTTTGCTCGGGTCCAGTTCGAACTTCTCCATCAGTTCTTCGCGGCGCCGCTCATCCAGGCCGCCGCGCAGCCTGCCGAGCAGGTCGATGGTCGCGCCCCCGGTGAGGGTCGGCCACAGGGTGACGTCTCCCGGCACATATGCGATGCGCCGATGCAGGCTGACGACGTCGCGCCAGGGGTCGCCGCCGAGCAGGGTGGCGTGACCGGCATCCGCTTTAAGGAGGCCAAGCAGCACCCGAATCGTCGTTGACTTGCCCGAGCCATTGGGGCCCAGGAAGCCGTGCACCTCGCCCTGCTCCACCTCGAGGTCGAGCCCGTTCAGGGCGGTGAACCTGCCGAACCTCTTCACGAGGCCTTGCGTGCTGATGACACTGCTCATGGCGCCCAGCCTAGAACCTCTCGGCTGCCTAAAGGGATTCTGACCTGCGTTTTGTCATCAGGTTGGCAATCGCGCACTAAGGTTGAAAATATTTTTGCACAACCTTTTCAGTTTCACATCACATTTCGCAGCCTCTCTGAAGGAACAGCTATGAACAGATTCACCAGAACAATAACCATCGGCGCCGTTGTCGGCCTGGCGGGGGTTGGGCTTTTCGGCGTCGCCCCGGCCATGGCCGGCTCAAATGCGACCGCGACGACACTGTCGATGAGCCCCACCACGGTGCGTGCAGGCGAACCGACCGTCCTCACGATCAACGGGCTGACCACCGGCTCGTTTGAGTTCACCGGTTGTGAAGGCTCCTTTTTCAACGGCCTAGAGACCTACGACTACTACATTGGAGAAACCTTGGCCGCGGGTCCGACTCCGACGCCCCCGAACCTCACGGCCAATGATTTGGTTGGCGGCTACGAGATCTGGAGTGGTGTCCAGTGTGGAGCGGACAACACGCGTCCTGTCGGGACCGCTGACATGACCACGGGCGACATCACGATCACGCCCCAGCTTCAGGTTGAGAGTGTGACGGCGAATGTCGGAACTCAGTTGGTGGGCGCCAGCGGTTACACCGAGAAGTCCGCGACAGGAAGCACACCCTTCGAGTGGACGCTCGGCGGCGCATTCGCCGTGTTGCCTGCCGCCAGCTGTGGCCTGGCGGCCGGCTCTGTTGACGCCGGCGCGCTTCCGGCGGGAGTGACGCTGGATGAGACGACCAGTGCCGCCAACACGGCACCCGTCTTCACGCTCTCAGGAACGCCGGCCGTCGGCACTGAGGGTGACTACAAGGTGTGCATCAACCTCCACGATGGCTACTCCGACAGTGCCCTTGCCTGGTTGACTGTCTCGGTTCTCGCACCGCAGCCCGCGGCTGTTCCCGCCCTCGCCAACACCGGCGCGAACGATGCGGCAGTGCCCGCCACAGTTGGCGGCTCCCTGCTCGCCCTCGCGCTCGGCTCGCTGCTCGTCGTCCGTCGCCAGCGACGCAGGGTCAACGCCTAGGTCACAGGTTGAATCCGGTGTGAAGCCGGTGAGGGGCTCGGCGAAATTCACGTTTCGTCGGGCCCCTCTGTCGTTCGTGGCTACATGACGTGGCTGGGGTCCATCCAGCCGAGTTCCCAGATGTGGCCGTCGAGGTCTTCGAAACCCCAGCTGAACATGAAGCCGTGATCCTCGGGCTCCTTGTAGCGGCGGGCGCCGAGGGCGAACGCCTTCTCGGCCATCGTGCTCACCTCGGCCGCAGTCTCGCACATCAGCGCGATGAGAACCTCGGTCGTGCCGCTGTCTGCGATCGGCTTGTCGACGAACGCCTCGAAGCGTGCTTCCTCCAGGAGCATCGCGAACATGTTCTCCCCGATGATCATGCAGGTGGTGTCTTCACTCGTGAACTGCGGGTTGAATTCAAAGCCCAACCCGGTGAAAAACGTGACAGACCGGGAGAGGTCTGCGATGGGCAGGTTTATGAAAATCGACGAAATCATTCATCGATTATCCTGCACGATGGCGGCTTCAAGAGCCTCGTTCACGCGTCGTACCTGTCGCTCGCGCCACGTGTCCTGGGTGTAATTGCTGACGAAGGCTTCGGCAAAATCTGCCGGATTCTCGCCGACGATGTCTCGGATGGGCGTCCCCAATGCCGCACTCTGCTCGAATAGGTCGATGAGGTCATCCAGTGCCCGTGCGGTCGCGTCGCCGGTCTCCGGACCGCAATAGAAAATGTGCCGTTCGAGCGCATCCACCGCGGCGCGATAGTTCGCGGGCAGTTGCTTCTTGCGCGCTTTGTAGAGCTTCCACTGCTTCTTCTCGCCCAGGATCTTATTCAGAATGCTCATCATCTGCTTCTTCCTCGATTGATTGCCTCTAATCGGTTGGCCAGGGTGTCCCACGTTGCCCAGAATTCATTGATGTACTCCTGGCCGAGATCATTCACGGAGTAGACCTTGCGCGACGGCCCCTTGTCGGAGGGAACTCTCGTGACGTCGACAAGGCCTCGCTGCTCGATGCGAACGAGCAAGGCATACACGGTGCCCTCGGCAACGTCCTCGAAGCCTCGCTCGCGAAGCCAGCCCACGATCTCATAGCCGTGAGTTGGCTTCGTGGACAACGCCGTGAGTACGACCCCCTCCAAAGTGCCCTTCAGCATCTCAGTCTCGTGCCGTGCCAAATCAACCCTGCTTCCCGCCGGTACCTAGTTTGGCTAAGTACCACTACATAGTACTACTAGGTAGTGAAGGTGACGTCGACGGGAAGTGCCCGGGGCCACTCGGCAACCTATTTCGCCGGTTAAATGGATATGACCCCCGTAAAGGAGGTCATATCTGTGTGGCGGAGAATGGGGGATTCGAACCCCCGAGGGCGTTAACCCAACACGCTTTCCAAGCGTGCGCCATAGGCCACTAGGCGAATTCTCCAAGCCGATGCA
>CANFBG010000262.1 GCA_947444785.1 Microbacteriaceae bacterium
CGGGAACGGGAAGCCTGTCGCCGGGCCCGGCGGCGGCACCCGGCATCCGATTGTGCTCATCGCCGGGCAGTCGGTATCGCACCGTGGATGGGCGCCCGTGCTTGGGCAGTTCACCCGCGAGCACCGCGTCCTCGTGTTCGATCACCGCGGGGTCGGCGAGAGCGATGCGACGTTCCCCGCCGAATTCACGACGCGGGATTTCGCGCGCGACGTCGTGGCGATTTTGAACGACGCCGGCATCGACAGGGCTCACGTCTACGGGCACTCGATGGGCGGGCGCATCGCCCAGTGGCTCGCGGCCGACGCGCCCGACCGGGTTGCAGGCCTCGCCCTGGGCGGCACGACGGTCGGGGATGCGCACGGGGCGGCTCGCCCACAGGAGGCGACCCACGCGCTGATGAGCGGCGACATCGACGCCCTGCTCGGGCTGTTCTACTCCCCCGAGTGGATTGCGGCAAACACGGATGCGGCGACGATGCTCGCCGCCGCGCCGCGAACGTCCGAGGCCCGCCGCCGGCACTTCTCGGCCAGCACGGGTCACGACGGCTGGCCCGCCCTCGGCCTGATCGTGGCGCCGACCCTCGTGATCCATGGCACGGCTGACGAGCTGGCGGTTCCGGAGAACGCTCGAATCCTGGCCGCGGGCATTCACGGCTCAGAGCTCATGCTGATCGAGGGTGCGAGGCACGGGTACTTCGTCGAGCAACCCCCAACGAACGACCTCGTTCTCGACTTCTTCGACCGGGTAGACCAGCTCGACCAGCTCGAGCAGCCCGACGAGTCCGACCAGACGCTCTAGTCGACGGGCACGCCCCAGAACGGCCCGACCAGGCCGACGCTGGCGTACAGCCTCGACTCCTCATCGGGGGTGCGGGGCACGAATGGGCTGCCGAACAGCCCGTCATGCCACAGGGCGGCGAGGTGCCACAGCGTGTTGAGCCCCACGATCTCACCCCAGTGCCCGCCGCTGCGCACGAGAAAGCGATCGACACACGTGCGGTCGCAGAATATGCGCTGGTGCCCAGCGGTGTCCGCGGTGCCTTCGGCCGGCAGCCCGGCCGAGGTTGGGAAGTGCGCGACCTGGTCCCCCAGCGGCGGCATCTCCCGGGTTACGGTCCACGCCAAGGCCGCGCGGCAGCCGGGGCAGGTCGTGGCGATCAGAACGCTCGGCTCCGCCTCGACGAGGTGCGGAATCGCGAAGGAGTCCAGCGCCGAGGCGCCCCACCACAGGGCGTGGGCCCCGCTGACGGAGAAGCCCCGGTTGACAGTGGAGAAGGGGGGTGCAACTTGGACCTGCGCGTAGTCATCCAGCGTGAGGAGCCCCCGGGCGACCAGCCTTGCGAAGGCCGCCTCGACGCGGTCGAACCCGAGTTTCAGGCCAACTGCGACCTCGGCGCGACTCGGCGCGCGCCCGCCGCCGGCCAGCACTCGATAGACCTCGCGACGAACGCGCTCCGCATCGTCGAACAGGATTTCGCCCATGGTCATGGTCCCTTTTCTTCACTCTCCGGCGGGGAATGGGTCTTCTCTAAAAGGCGGGTGTGGTCTGAGGCGCCGCGGCGGAGTCACCGAAACGACGCGGGCCTGGCGGGCGAGCATCCTCCTCCGAACGCTCCTCGCGGCGCAGGCTGCGCCGCTCCCTGGCCCCCTCGACAAG
This sequence comes from Microbacteriaceae bacterium, assembly GCA_947444785.1. GTDB lineage: Bacteria > Actinomycetota > Actinomycetes > Actinomycetales > Microbacteriaceae > Agreia. Next base: position 1,658 of record CANFBG010000262.1, read on the forward strand.
GGCATACAAGACCGGAAGCACGATCAGCGTGAGCACGGTGGAGGAGATCAGCCCCCCGATGACGACCAGCGCCAACGGCTTGGAGATGAATCCGCCGTGCCCGGTGATGCCGATTGCCAGCGGGAGCAACGCGAAGATGGTCGCCAATGCGGTCATCAGGATGGGTCGCAGTCGACGCGAGGTTCCCTCGACGACAGCCTGGGCGACGGTCATGCCGGCGACGCGGTATTGGTTGACCAGGTCGATGAGCACGATCGCATTCGTGACGACGATGCCGATCAGCATCAGCACACCGATGATCGAGGGCACTCCGAGCGGGATGCCCGTGATCACCTGCAGCGCGATGGCCCCGGTCGCGGCGAACGGCACCGAGACGAGCAGCAGCAGGGGCTGGAGCAGGCTCTTGAACGTGGCGACCATGACGACATAGACGATCAGGATGGCCACCAGCAGGGCGATCCCCAGCTGGCCGAAGGCATCGCCCTGATCAGCGGTGACGCCGCCCAGCGCCGCCGAGGCGCCGGCGGGCAACGCCGTCGCGGTGACGGCCGCCTGCACGGCGGAACTCGCCGTTGCGAGGTTGTCGCCGGCAGGGGTGGCGGTGATGGTCGCCGTGCGGATGCCGTTGGCCGTGGAGATCGACGTCGGCCCGTCGACGACCCCCACGCTGGCGAGGCTGTCGAGTCGCACCGGGCCCGTCTTGGTCGGGATGCTCAGAGCCTGAAGGGCCGCGGTGGTCTGCGGCGGTGACTCTGCCTGGACGTAGATCGTGTAGCTGGTCTCGTCGATGATGATCTGGCCGATGTTCTGCGGGGCCATGGCCTGAGAGACGATGCCGCCGACGATCGCCTCGCTGAGGCCTGCCGCCGCGGCCTTCGCCCGATCGACCTTGACGTCGATGAAGGGCCGGGTCGAGGAGAGATTGCTGGAACTCTGCGAGACGGAGGCGAGCCCGCGAACCGAGGCGAGCACGGCGTCCGAGGCGGCCTGCAGGTCTGCCTGGTTCACCGCCTTCACGTCGACCTTGATATCGGAGGACGCACCGAAGCCGCTCGAGGCGCTCACCGTGAGGTCGGCCGGGGCCACGATCTTGCCGAGGTCACTGCGAACGGAGGCCTGAAGCACGTCCTGATTCGCAGTGTCACTGGTGGTGATCGAGTAGGTGATGTTTCCGCTACCGCCGCCCACGAACGCGTCACGCAGGGCGGAGCCGCTCGAGCCGATGCTCATCTGCACCGTCTTGACGCCATCGATGCCGAGAAGCGCCGTCTCGACGGTCTTGGCCGCATCGCTCTGGGACTGCAGGCTGGTTCCCGGGGCCACCTTCTGGGTCACCGTCAGGGTGTTCTGACCGCTGGAGCCGAGGAAGTTGGTCTTCATGAA
>CANFBG010000263.1 GCA_947444785.1 Microbacteriaceae bacterium
CTGCACCACCCAGGTGGCCGTCGACCTCGACACGGAGAAGTTCTGGGCCCTGATCGTCGACGCACTGGAGCGCATCGGCGACCCGGCGCGACCCTAAGTCCCCTCGGAACCTCTCTAAGGGAGGAGATCTCGGCTCATATGGATGACAGCCACGTATAGGCCAGGATCTCCTCCCTTAGAGCGGTTGACACGTCAGGACGTGGCGCCGATCCGTTCCCGAACAAGCGAGCCGCGTGGAACCCAGAGGCTGGCGGACCCGATCTCGTAGGCTCCCTCGAGCGATTCCAGCGCGCGGGCGAACCGGGCGGGCTCATCGGCGCTGAGCGTGAACAGGGGCTGGCCGGCGACGATCGCATCTCCGGGCTTCGCGTGCAGGTCAATGCCCACGGCATGCTGCACGGGATCCTGCGCCCGGGCGCGCCCTGCGCCGAGCCGCCACGCTGCGATACCGAACGGCAGGGCCTCCTGGCTCAGCAGCACACCGGAACTCTGCGCATAGACGACGTGCGTCTCCCGGGCCACGGGAAGCGCCGCCATCGGGTCGCCGCCCTGGGCGCGGATGACCCGGCGCCAAGTGTCCATGGCGCGGCCGTCTTTCAGCGCTGCCTCCACGTCGGCATCCGGCTGGCCGGCGAGTCGAAGCATCTCGCGGGCGAGCTCGATCGTCAACTCGATGACATCGGCCGGACCTCCGCCGGCGAGCACCTCGACCGACTCGCGAACCTCGTTGGCGTTGCCGATGGCTAGCCCGAGGGGAACGTTCATGTCGGTGAGCAGTGCCGTCGTTCGAACGCCCGCGTCGTTGCCCAGGTCGACCATGGTTCGGGCCAGTTCGCGGGACCTGTCGATATCCGTCATGAAGGCGCCCGAGCCGAACTTCACGTCGAGCACGAGTGAATCGGTGCCCTCGGCGATCTTCTTCGACATGATCGAGGAGGCGATCAGCGGGATCGCCTCGACGGTGCCGGTGATGTCCCGCAGCGCGTAGAGCTTCTTGTCTGCCGGGGCAAGGCCGGTGCCCGCGGCGCAGATCACGCCTCCGACGTCGCGGAGCTGGGCGAACATCTCCTCGTTTGAGATGTCGGCGCGCCAGCCGGGGATCGACTCCAGCTTGTCGAGTGTGCCGCCCGTGTGGCCGAGGCCGCGGCCCGAGAGCTGGGGAACGGCGACGCCGAACGATGCCACGAGCGGCATCAGCGGCAGGGTGATCTTGTCGCCGACGCCGCCGGTGGAGTGCTTGTCCACGGTCGGCTTCCCGAGGCCCGCGAAGCTCATCCGCTCGCCACTGTTGATCATCGCCAGAGTCAGGTCGCGGATCTCGCGGCGCTCCATGCCGTTCAGCAGGATGGCCATCGCCATGGCGGCCATCTGCTCATTGCCCACGTAGCCCCGGGTATAGGCGTCGACGAGCCAGTCGATCTGCGGGGTGGAGAGGGTGCCGTGATCGCGCTTCGCCCTGATCAGGTCGATGGCGTCGAAGGACTCGGTCACACCGGGCTGGACCGGCAGCCCCGGCAGCACGGCCGACACTAGGCGGGCTCGTTGTAGGCGGCGAGGGTGCGCGGGCCGAACGCATCCGGCAGCACCTCGTCGATCGTGCGGATTCCCGAGACGGTCTCGAGGAGCATCCCCGGGGCGGAGTGCTCGAACAGCAGCTGGCGGCACCGGCCGCAGGGCATCAGCGCCTGGCCGCGGCCGTCAACGCAGACGAATGCGACGAGCTGGCCGCCACCCGTCATGTGCAGTGCCGAGACGAGGGCGCACTCGGCGCAGAGCGTCAGTCCGTAGCTGGCGTTCTCGACATTGCAGCCAGAGATCACCCGGCCATCCGTCACCAGGGCCGCGACCCCGACCGGGAAGTTGGAGTAGGGCACGTAGGCGTGGCTCATGGCCTCGAGGGCGGCGTCGTGCAGTTGGGCCCAGTCGACGGCCCCGGCGAAGTTCGCGGCGCTCATCTCCGGCCGCAACTCGTCAGAATCACTCATGGGGCTCCCTTTACGATTTTCGATACGGTTTGCCGGATGCGGCCGGCCCGCGAACCCGGCCCACCACCCCGGCCACGGCGAAGATGGTCACGACGTACGGCAGCATCAGCATGAACTCGCTCGGCACCGGCGAGCCGATGATCGACAGCGAACTCTGCAGGTTCGTCGCGAAGCCGAACAGCAGTGCCGCCAGGGTCGCCCGGATCGGGTCCCAGCGGCCGAAGATGACGGCCGCGAGGGCGATGTAGCCGGCCCCTGCGGTCATCTCCTTGTTGAATGCTCCGACGGAGCCGAGGGTGAAGTACGCCCCGCCGATGCCAGCGATCGCGCCGGCCAGCAGCACATTCCAGAACCTCGTGCGAGCGACGTTGATGCCGACAGTGTCGGCCGCCTGCGGATGCTCGCCGACCGAGCGCAGGCGCAGGCCCCAGCGGGTCTTGAACAGGCCCCAGTAGACGGCAAAGACGGCGATGTAGACGATGTAGACGATGATCGTCTGGCGGAAAAGCAGCGGACCGAGAATGGGGATCTCACTCAGCAGGGGGATGTCGATGCGCTGGAAACGTGCGGGCGTGTTCAGCACCTCGGCGTTCTTCTGCAGCACCTGCGAGTAGAGGAAGCTGGTCAGCCCGACGACCAAGACGTTCAACACGACGCCGACGATCACTTGGTCGACGAAGTACCGGATCGAGAACACCGCGAGCACGCTCGATACCAGCGCCCCGGCGATCATCGCAGCCAGGAGGCCGATGAAGACCTGGCCGGTCATCGATGCGATCACGGCCGAGACGAACGCCCCGGCGAGCATCTGGCCCTCGATGGCCACGTTCACGACACCGACCCGCTCGGAGATGACGCCACCCAAGGCGCCGAAGATCAGGGGCACGCTGAGGCTGAGGGCGCCCACGAGCAGGCCCGGAACCTGAACCGTGGCCCCGACGGCGGCCCAGGTGAGGAACGCGGTCAGGAACATCACGGCGAAGACGGCCGTGAGCCACAGCGGCACACGCTTCGCC